>JANXSR010000191.1 GCA_025352625.1 Ferruginibacter sp. | reverse complement strand
GCAAAACGGCAACCCTGCATTCAAACTTTTTTCCTTTGAAGGAAATGAATTTTTTGATCATTTACAGCGCAATAATTTTTTTACCCTTATCTGGGTTACGGAGGGTGCAGGCACGGTGAATGCCAATTTTGATGGACATGATTTTGAGGCCAACAGCCTGTTTACTTTTGCGCCTTATCAGCCTTACGTATTCACCACTACCAAACCCATCAAAGGGATCGCCATTTACTTTCACTTTGATTTTTTTTGTATTCATAAACATCAGAAAGAATTAGAATTGAATGGAGTATTGTACAACAATGTTTACCAGCCGCCTTTTGTTAAAGTAGATGAAAATTCTGCTGCAACTTTTAAAATGCTTTGTGAACAAATTGAGGCTGAAATGCAGCATGCGGCGCTGGCTCAGCACGAGTTGCTGGTGTCTTATTTAAAAATATTTTTGATAACCGCCTCCCGTTTAAAAATTGAACAACAACCAAAAGTAGCTGAAATGGTTAAAGACAGTAAAGAGCCTTTTATATTGCAGAAGTTAAAAGATGCTATCGAAGAAAATTTTAAAACAAAGCACTCTGCCAGCGATTATGCAGACCTGTTGTACATTTCTCCCAAGGCGTTGGCAAAAATCACCAAAACGCATTTCAATAAAACATTGTCGAGTTTGATAAATGAACGGATCATTATCGAAGCCAAAAGAGAACTTTATCTTACCGATAAAACAGTAAAGGAAATAGCTTACGAATTAGGCTACGAAGACGAATTTTATTTCAGCCGTTTCTTTAAAGTAAATGCGGATGTATCGCCGCAATTATACAGGGATACCGTGGGATTTGCAAGAGGCATGGCATAGGAAAGGGGCGCAAATAGATATTGCATTACGCAGATTTACAACTTTTTTAAACGACAATAAGTGCAGTAGGGGTTCGATTAAACTCCCTGCAGCTCCACTAAAATCAATACCAAATCATGCTAAAATCCTGCAAACTCAATTTTTGCGGGCTTTTAGAATGATTTGGAACCACCAAAACTTACAAGAAATATCAAATTTCTGGTGAGTGATTCGGTGAGTAGGATCAATGTTGTAACATTACTCACCAGGCTTTCCAAAAATCACTGATAATCAATATGTTCAAAAAATGAACATCTTATTTTGCTTCTGCTGCCATGCTAATTTTGTTAACCTAAAATGAGTAAAATCATGAAGACAAATTTTAGCATGCTTTTTTACCTGAAAAAGCAAAAAAACTACACATCAGGTACAACACCAATTTATTTAAGAATTACAGTAGATGGTCAACATGCAGAATTAACTGCCAATTGGGAATGTGAGCCTGAGAAATGGAACAGCCATGCGTGACGTGCTATGGGCACAAAGGAAAATATAAAAAGCCTGAATGCTTTCCTGGATAACCTGCAGGCTGAGGCGTATGAAGTTCACAGATACCTTTACGAAAATGACAAAGAAATTACCGCTGAAGTAATCAAAAATAAGATGTTTGGTAAATCTGAAAATTCTTACACGCTTATTGAGATATTCAAGCAACACAATAGAAAGGTTGAAAGCCTGGTAGGTCAGGAATTTGCGCCTGCTACTTGTAAACGATATCAAACCTCCTTGCAACATACCCAGGCATTTTTAAAATACCAGTTCTGACTAAACAATATAAAGTAAAGCTTCACCGGATAAAACAACAATTGACAAACTATTTAAAAACAGAAAGATGAGTCTGGAAGAATTATGGAAGGATACAAGTGAGGGCGATGTTGATTTGTCTTCATTGATCAAACCGGGGTTATCAAAACTTTCTTCCAAAGATCCCCTGGTTAAATTAAAACGTAATCTTTTAGCAGGTGCCATTTTGGGTTTACTTATTGCAGCCGTATATATTTTCATAATAGTAAAATTTCCGGTTTGGCAAGTGTTCCTTTGTATAGGAATTGTATTTGCGTTTACCTTATGGGGGTCCATAAAATCCTTTCTTCTATATAAAGATATGAGCCGGACAATTCCGGGTAATAACCTGTTACAGGAACTGGAAAACCATTACAGCAAAATAAAAAGATGGATGAGCATACAACAACAAGCTAGCCTGTTGATATATCCTGTAAGTGCAACTGGTGGATTTATGATTGGAGGTTCAGTGGGTGCAGGAAAATCCATCACGGAGGTAATGCAAAAACCAGGGATGATAATTACCCTCTTGATTGCACTTATTATTCTTGTACCACTTTGCTTTTACCTGGCAAAGTGGATGAGCAAAAAGGCATTTGGTAAATATGCTGAACAATTGAAACAAAATATTGAAATGCTTAAATCAGCACAATAATAGAACCTAAATCAATAACATTATGGAAAAGCAGGTTGAAACAAAAAGGCAGTTACCTAACAGGTATATTTATACAGTATTTGTAGTTGCGGCAATTATCTCTGTCTGCATAAAAGATTTTTCTACGGCCATCATTTTCGGGGGCATTGCTCTTGCCTTCGATCCATTTAATCAGTCAGTTCCATTTCCCCAAAGGGCGCTATGGCAAAGGCTTTGGCTGTTGATACATTGTATATTTGTATTAGTGCTTTTAGTGCTTTCAATAATGTATCACTAAACCAATGCCGTAACATAGATCCCTATTGTACGGACTTATCACGCATATAATAGAGAAGACAGATGGAAAGGCAAAATTTGAAAGAGAAATTTAAAACTCAAATAATCATTTCAGATACCGCTCACACTGTTTCCAAAAACTAAAAAAGGAAGAATAATAACCTGTTACCTCTGTATATATCCAGTCCCTACTGTCCTTAATTCCTGGATAATAGGTGAATACCGGATGCTCTTTTGCAATAAATGCCTGGCTTGCACTGAGCTTACTTTCTTTGTACAAAGATTGTAATATTGAAACCTCGCCACAATAAACCTGGATGCCTGCAATATTTTTGGCAAGATTAATTATAAACTCAAGTACTTTTTTACTAACGGGATATTTACTGAAATGAGAGGGCTCTAATAATAAAATGCGGTTTGCATTTTCATCTTTTCTCCAAAGCGGGTCAATGTTATAAGCGTTGTAAATTAATGTTAGTTTTGTTATATCAATAACCGGCAACGCCGTTAACGATAATACTGTTTGTAATTGTAAAGCGCTGGTTATTTTTAATACATCCGGAACCTGTGTGGCAGGTATCTCATCGTAGGGTTTATCTAAAAATGTATGTTGCTGATTGCTGTGTGAATATTTATTAATATTCTCCTGGTTACAGTAATATTTTTTTGAGGCAAAAGCACCAGCCACCCATTGCCAGCTGCAGTTATTACTGGCAATATCGCCATCTAATAAATGATAGTACAACCATTTTGAAGGTTGCAGCCAATGCGCTTTCGCAATATTGCAGGCTATGGCGGCCACATACATTCTTGTATGATTGTGCATGTAACCAGTGGCAAATAAATTTTCTATTTGTTCGTCTATTGTTGTAATACCTGTTGCAGCATTTTGTATTGCCGTTATCATTTGATGATGCAATGTATCGGGTTGCGGTTGTTTTAAATCCTGCCAGATTAAATCATTCTTCGCCTGCCATACCCGTTGATAATATTCACGCCATGCCAGCTCCTGCAAAAATTTTTCAATTTCATAGGGCTTGTATCCTTTTTTCAACACGGCTTCCTGCACCTGCTTTATACTAATGACACCTCTTGAAATATAAGGCGATAAATAAGTAACGGCACCGTCAATAAAATTTCTTGTTTTGGCATATTGTACAGGATTAATATGCTGTAGCTTGTCAAGTATCAAATTGTAGTGAGTAGTAAATTCAATTTGAGGGGCCCGGTTTAATTCACCAAATAAAGTTTGCATGGTTATTATTTGTAATTATTTTTTGGGATAAGGTATTTGAATGGTTATTTATTTTTTCTGCATTTACAGGTGCAGTATTTTGCAACCATCCAATCTGTTGCCCACCTCCTTCGCCAGGTAAACGGTTTTTTGATGCAAGGCAAATTTTCAGGGGTGATTTTTTTATAGACTTCATTTTTTTATTTGACTGTCTAACTGTTGTAAAAACTGTTTAGCATTGGTTAAATGAAGTTGCTGTTTTTCAGTTGTCATTTTATCATAAGTATTTACCAGCATCCCTAAACGTGGATTTTTTAAAAAGAAATTTCGGTGTACATGCATAAACCGCCAGAACAATCCATCCCATATCTGTTGCCAATCACCTTTTTCATAATCGCTCATCTTCATCAAATAATTGCTGCCGCTTATGTAAGGCTTTGTGGTCATCAGCCCGCCATCCGCAAACTGCGTCATACCATAAACATTAGGTACCATTACCCAATCGTAGGCGTCAATAAATAGTTCCATAAACCAGCGGTACACTTCATCGGGGTCAAATTCGCACAGTAGCATAAAATTCCCAAGTACCATCAGCCTTTCTATATGGTGGCAATAACCAGTTTGTAAAATCTTTTTAATAGTTATATCAATAGGTGTAATGCCTGTTTCACCTGTCCAAAAACTTGCCGGTATCTTTCTTTTAAATTTCCAGTAATTAGTGGTGCGTTGTTTGTTTCCTTCCCGTTCATAAACGATGTGGATGAATTCCCGCCAACCCATTATTTGCCGGATAAATCCTTCTAAAG
Source organism: Ferruginibacter sp. (assembly GCA_025352625.1). GTDB lineage: Bacteria > Bacteroidota > Bacteroidia > Chitinophagales > Chitinophagaceae > Ferruginibacter. Next base: position 21,057 of record JANXSR010000191.1, on the reverse strand, counting down.
AATTTAAAGGGATGTTGTATTTTTTTGCGGCTATTAATGCTTTGTCAATAATCTGCTGCGGTTGCAGCAGCCCGATATTAAGCATGGGTGTCAATACCGAATGATGTAACACTGCTTCTTTGGCTACAATGGCATCTTCATACATGCCAAATTTTTCAAACCGGTTTTTAAAAAAATCATCTACCCATGTTTCAGCATCGGCAAAAGTTATTACAAATAAAGGAGAGCTGTTTACAGTGCCATAATTTTTAGAAAAATGTTGTTGTACATATTTTTTAGCCTCACCAACATATTTGTTCTCTTTAAATAATTCAAGTACCGGCACTTTTTCTTTTTTAGGAAACTTTTGCCTGTTATCTGCATCATATGTCCATTTGCCTCCCAACGGTTTTCCATCCTTTTCCAATAAAAGATTTCGTTGTCTCCGCTGCCAGGTGTAAAAGTCAGTTTGAAAATAGGTTTTCTTTTTACTGAAATAATCATCCACGCTTTGCGGCGTATTTAAAAAATTAGGACTGTTGTAAATGTGCAATGCAATTTTATTTCTACTGCAGGCCTGTTGCATCCTTTTAAGTAACCAGCTATCTGCCACCGCTGCAATATATATGTCGGTTATTTTTTGTTTGGCCAGGGCAGTCACTAATTGTCTGCAATCATTTTCTTTTTCACTTGTTTCAATATACTTTACCGCATATTTATTTTCTTGCAACCAGTTTTCATAAAATTTCATACTAGCCCTGTGCAATACTAATTTTTGTTGGTGAAAATTATATTGCCGATAAAATAGCCATTCTTCCACCAGATAAACTTCACGGTCTTGTTGTAATGCCGGATGGCTTTGAAATAGTTGGTGAGGAAAAATAATTGTAACTGCATTTGCCATGCTTTAATAAACAATAGTATTGTCTTTATGTTCGGGAGAATAACTATTTTTTATTGTGACTGTTGCTTTATGCTAATTCAATTTGCCCATGTAGTTGACGCTGGCGAATGGTATTAGGATTTTGTTGATTATGCAACTGTATTTCGTTGGCTTTGGGGTATTGTCATCAGGGAAATTTGAAATGGCTGAAACAGGTAGGTTTAACTGGATTCTGCAAAATCTTTTTAGCAATTAAATTTGGCGGTTAAAAACTATATTTACAATCACACTGTTCAATAAGATTGCAACCCGGAGAAGCGCAAATAAAGCAGCAACCAACTTAGTTTTTCAATCCTATTAAGGTTCTGTGAATAAAAAATGAGTGGTTGGTGCAAATGACTGTACTACCCGGTAAGCAGGTAACAGTTTGTGCACTAAATATCATTATTACAATGAATCGGGAAAAAGAATTATTGATAACAAATTTTAATACAAATAAATCAAATGTGCAATGAGAAACAACATCGGTGTAATTATTTTATTATTTTGTTTATTAAGCATTGATCTTTTTGCTCAAAGCAATGCAGTACAAAAAAAGGTGAGTGCTATATTTACTGAAGATGCTGTAAAGCCAAGGATGCGGATCATCATTGACAATGATTTTGGTGGCGATCCCGATGGGCTTTTTCAATTAGTGCAGCATCTTTTGTCTCCTTCTGTTGAAATACGTGGCATCATTGGCTCTCACTTAAAGCCCGGGGATGGCTTTGATCCTTCCAAAGAAACTGCAGCCAATGCAAAAAAGAAAATAGAGGAAGTGTTAAACATCATGAACATTGGTAAAACTTTTCCTGTGTACCAGGGATCGAACAATGCACTGGAAAGCGACAGTACTGCGCAGCAATCCGATGCAGCCAATGCAATTATAAAGGAAGCCATGAGAGAAGATACCAAACTGCCTTTGTATGTTGTATGTGGTGCTGGTCTTACAGATATTGCAAGTGCTTACCTGCAGGAACCAAAAATTGCCAGCCGCTTAACATTGATTTGGATTGGCGGACCAGAATACGCAGAACTGGCAACTCCTCCGCCGGGCTACACAAGCCTTGAATATAATTTAGCAATTGATCTCAAAGCAGCACAGGTAATTTTTAATAAGTCTGCAATGCCTGTTTGGCAAATCCCCAGGAACGTTTACCGGCAGGTGATGATGCCTTATTCTTCCCTGTTGCTGAAAGTAAAAACACAGGGCAAAATAGGGGAGTACCTCACCAGTAATATTGAACGCATTATGAAGATGTCTGTGAAATATAATTTCAATGTAGGAGAAACTTATATTGTTGGTGATAGCCCGTTGGTGCTGTTAACTGCATTGCAGTCTTCGTTTGAACCAGATCCTTCATCAAGCTTTTATGTGTTGCGCCCTTCGCCAATTATTAATAACCAGGGTTTGTATGAAGTGAATTATAAAGGCAGAAATATAAGGGTGTATACTGCATTGGATGTGCACCTGTTGATGGATGATTTTTATTCCAAGTTGTCATTGTTTAACCAAAGCAGGTGAGTGGTGAGTGGTGAATAGTGAATGGTGAATGGTGAATAGTGAATGGTGAAGTGAGTGTGGCGTGAGCATAAATCTCAATATCTCAATATCCCAATATCTGAATATCTAAAATAAGAAACATGAAAAAAATAAATGCAATATGCTCAGTGCTGCTGTTGATTTTATTTTGCATACCTGTATTAACAAGTGCACAGGCAAATAAAAAATTAAGGGTGCTGGTGCTGTCTGATATTGAAGCTGATCCGGATGATACACAATCCCTAATACGTTTTCTTACTTATTGCAATCAGTGGGATGTGGAAGGGCTTATTGCAACCACCTCTATTCATCAGCAAACAAGGGTAGCACCTGAAAGTATCTTAAAAGTATTGGATGCCTATAAAAAAATTCAACCCAATTTATTAAAGCATGAAAAGGAATATCCCACCTATGAAGAATTAAAATTGAAAGTAAAAAAAGGACTACCTGTATATGGGATGTTGGGAGTTGGAGACAATAAAAATTCAGAAGGATCAGACTGGATCATTAAAGTGCTGGAGAAAAGGGATGACCGGCCGGTATGGTTTTCTGTATGGGGCGGAACAAATACTTTAGCACAGGCGTTGTGGAAAATAAAAAATACAAAAAGTGCAACGGAAGCAGAAAAATTATACAAGAAAATAAGAGTCTACACCATCTCCGACCAGGATGATACCGGACCATGGATACGGAAAAATTTTCCAACTATTTTTTATGTAGTAACACCGGGATACAATTATGCAAAAGCCACGTGGCTTGGCATTGCGTTTCCAATGCCGGGTTCAAATACGGAAGTAACTTCCGGTGACTGGCTGGCAAAAAATATTCAGCAGGGGCATGGCCCTTTGGGGGCAGCCTATCCCGACGTGGCTTATGGTATGGAAGGTGATACGCCATCCTTTTTAAGCTTGATCAGCAACGGATTGAACGACCCGGAGCATCCTAACTTTGGTGGCTGGGGTGGCCGTTACGAATTGTATTTGCCAGGCTTTGAAGACTCCAACACAGGCATGTTTAAAAGAGAAAACTGGCCAAAAGATGAACCTGAGACAAGACCCATTTGGACGAATGCAAATGACTCTATTGTATCGCCGGTTGATAAAAAATTGTATAACGGAAACAGGGAAACTATCTGGCGCTGGCGAACAGAATTTCAAAATGATTTTGCTGCCCGTATGTTATGGACAACAAAGAGTTTTAATGAATGCAATCATCCGCCAGTTCCTATGTTGGCACACAGTGATCATCTTACAGTGAAGTCAGGTGAATTATTTCATTTAAATGCTACAGGCACCACCGATCCGGATGGAGATTCTATCAGTTATTTATGGTTTCAATATCCGGAGGCAGGAACGTATAAAGGCATTGTAAGTCTCAAGCCTTATTCACCCAATTTATATAATATACAGGTTACAGCACCGATTGTTGAAAGCATGCAAACAATTCATTTTATTTTGAAGGTGACCGATAAGGGAACACCTGCATTAACAAGATACAAAAGAGTAATAGTGAATGTTACACCGAAATAGTAATAAGCATATTTATCACCAATATTTTCGTAGGAAAAATATTACCTTAACAACATTTACAATTCGCTGTTTAATGGTACCAAAGCAAATAAAAGCAATAGTAAATTTTGGTGAGTTATTCGCTGAGTAAAAATTTAAAACCGTTTAAAAATATTGGTGTAATAGAAATTTATGAGATGGCTCAATTGGCTGAAGTTCCACCTCTTTTTATAAATTATTAGTAATTCAATTTCTTCCATTTGAAAAATTCGGCTAAACTTTACCGCTAAATTAATTTTTATGAATGTCCGAATACTGATACCATCTTTTTTTTCAATAATGGTATGTTGTTGTACGTTTTCATTTGGTCAGAAAAATAATGCACTCCCCAAATTAATTACCACAAATGGATGCACCCAACTCTATGTAAATCAAAAGCCATTTCTGGTATTAGGAGGCGAATTGGGTAATTCAAGTGCCTCCAGTATTGCTTATATGCAACCCATCTGGCCAAAGTTGAAAGGCATGAATTTAAATACAGTGTTGGTACCTGTGTATTGGGAATTGATGGAACCGGTTCAAGGCCAATTTGATTTTACGTTGGTGGATGATATGATTCAACAAGCGAGGAAGTATGATTTGAAATTGGTGTTGCTCTGGTTTGGTACCTGGAAAAACAGCATGAGTTGTTATGCACCCGCATGGGCTAAACTGAACCCGGAAAAATTTGAACGTGCAAAAGATAGTAAAGGAAAAAAGGTAGAAATATTTTCTGCGTTCAATAAAAATAACCTGGATGCAGACATCAGTGCATTCACCGCATTGATGAAACACATTCGTGTGATAGATGGAGAGTTGAATACGGTAATAATGATTCAGGTAGAAAACGAAATAGGCATGCTTACCGAAGCAAGGGAATACACCAATGCTGCCAATGTTGCCTTCTTACAAAAAGTACCGGATCAGTTGATTAATTATTTAAAAACAAATAGGAATAACCTGGTTCCGGAGTTTTTAAAAATGTGGGAAAAGAATGGCTTTTTAACTACGGGTACATGGGAGGAAGTGTTTGGAAAAGGGCTGTCCACAGACGAGCTTTTTCAGGCCTGGCACTATGCGTTATACACCAATGCAGTTGCTGCTGCCGGTAAAAACGAATACCCCGTACCAATGTTTGTAAATGCAGCATTAAATTATAAAAATGTACAACCGGGAGAATATCCAAGTGCAGGACCGTTACCGCATTTGATGGATGTATGGCAGGCAGCTGCTCCAAAAATCGATTTTCTTTCGCCTGATTTTTACAACCCTTATTTTAGAAATTATTCCGACTTATATACCAGGAAGGCCAACCCGTTTTTTATTCCTGAAATTCGTTTTGAAGCAAACAATGCAGCAAAGGCATTTTATACTTTTGGTCATTACAAAGGTATTGGTTTTTCGCCCTTTTCAATTGAATCTACTGATGCTCCTGCTGAAGAACCCATTGCAAAAGCTTATGGATTGCTACAACAACTGGCACCGGTTATTCTGCAAAATCAACCACTTGGTAAAGTAGAAGCTGTGCTCTTGGATTCATTGAATCAAAAACAGGAAATTGTTTTAGGTAATTATAAACTTACCCTTAAACATGATCATACATTGAGTTGGTCGCCTGGTGCAAAAAAGCCGAATTGGCCCGAAACCGGCGGCATCATTATTCAAACAGCTGCAAACGAATTTATCATATCCGGCACCGGCATAGTAGTAACTTTTTCAACTGCCACCAACAATGGTAAAACAGTTGGTATATTACAGGCTGATGAAGGTATTTATGATAACGGAAAATGGATACCTGGCAGAAGAATGAATGGTGACCAGGATCACCAGGGAAGACATATAGGAATTTCAACAAAGGAATTTGCAATTCAAAAAGTGACTGTTTACCAATATTAAGTATGCAAAAAAAATGAAAAAATCGGCTCTATTATTTCTTTGCTCCTGCCTGTCGATTGCAGTATCAGCACAAATCAGGTTACCAAGGCTTATCAGTAGCGGAATGGTTTTGCAGCGGGATGTTGAACTAAAAATTTGGGGATGGTCATCTGCGAACGAAGCAATTACACTTTCTTTTAAAGACAAAATTTATACTGCCAAAGCAGATGGAGCAGGTAATTGGCTCATCAACCTGCCTAAACAAAAAGCGGGTGGCCCTTTTGCAATGCAGTTGAAGGGAAACAATGAAATTACGCTGCATGATATTTTAATTGGCGATGTATGGGTTTGCAGCGGGCAATCAAATATGGAGTTGTGGATGGGCAGGCTTAAATATACTTACGCAGATGAAATCGCATCTGCCAACAATCCAAACATTCGTCAGTTTCTGGTTACGGATAAATACGATTTTAACCAACCGCAAAAAGATGTGGAGCAAGGTAGCTGGTTACCTGTTAATCAAAAAAGCATTGCTGAATTTTCTGGGGTGGCTTATTTTTTTGCGAAAGAAATATATGCAACATACAAAGTGCCGGTAGGATTAATCAACGCTGCATTGGGCGGCTCACCCGCCGAGGCGTGGATTAGTGAAGAAGCGTTGAAAAAATTTCCTGCTTACTATAACGAAGCACAAAAATTTAAAGACCAACAGTTCATTCAACAAATTGAAAAAAACGACAAGTACATTAGTTCAACATGGTACAATTACCTGGATCAATTTGATGAAGGACATCAACAAAACTGGAGCGCCGCTAACTACAACGATGCCGGGTGGAAACAAATGAATGTCCCCGGTTATTGGGCGGATACCGATGCTGGAAATTTCAACGGAGCTGTTTGGTTTAGAAAAAAAATCAGTGTACCGGCTTTCATGACAGGTAAACCTGCCAAGCTGGAGTTGGGAAGAATTGTGGATGCGGATTCAGTATTTATCAACGGTCAATTTGTTGGCAGCACCGGTTACCAATATCCACCAAGAAGATATGAATTGCCGTCGACTATTTTAAAAGAAGGAAATAATTCCATCGTTGTTCGTGTGGTCAGCAATAGTGGCAAAGGTGGATTTGTACCAGACAAGCAATATGAATTGACTACCGCTACAGACACCATTGATTTGAAAGGCTCCTGGAAATACCATACAGGCATAACCCTGCAACCATTGCCAGGCTCCACATTTATACGCTGGAAACCAACAGGACTTTACAATGCCATGATTGCACCTTTAACCAGCTATGCCATTAAAGGAGCTTTGTGGTACCAAGGTGAATCGAATGCCGACCGGCCAGGTGATTACGCTAATTTGATGCAGACACTGATAGAAGATTGGCGTGCCAAATGGCAGCGGGGGAATTTCCCTTTTCTATATGTACAACTGGCCAATTTTATGGAGGCAAAATCAATGCCGCAGGAAAGTGCATGGGCAGCATTGCGGCAGCAACAACTCAATAATTTATCCATTCCAAATACCGCCATGGCAGTAATTATTGATATCGGTAAATGGAATGATATTCACCCGGAAAATAAAAAAGACGTCGGCTATAGATTGGCTTTATTGGCACGTAAGAATGTATATGGAGAAAAGTCATTGGTCGCATCAGGCCCGGTATATCAATCTATGAAAGTGAATGGGAATAAAGTGGTACTTAGTTTCAACAATACAGGAAGCGGGCTGGTTGAAAAAAATAGTAATGAGTTAAAACAATTTTCAATTGCCGGCCCGGATAAAAAATTTGTATGGGCAAACGCAGTTATCAGGGGTAATACTGTAATTGTATGGAGCGATGAAATTAATAACCCGGTTACAGTAAGGTATGGATGGGCCGATAATCCTGAAGGTGCAAATTTGTACAACAGGGAAGGATTGCCTGCTTCACCATTTACAACAGATAAATAAAAGGTATTAAAATTAATACCTGCATAGCGAAATTATTTTACTACGATAAAGAAAATTAGTAGAAAAATTGTTGATACTATTATTTATCTAAAACTAATTATCCCTATTTTATCTTATCTCTTCTTTCTTTCAGTTCACGCCAGGTGGTTAACACAATACCTTCTTTCTGTAATGCTTTTTTAAATACAGGATCCATCATCGCCAGCATGTCTCCTTTTCTTGTGGTGCCACTGGCTGAAATATGCGCAAATACTTCTGTAGTTGCAGTGCAATGCATAATCATCATGGTTACACCCGGTTGTAAAGATTTAATGGCTTCGATGTATTTACCGGTTTTAAAAACCTGTAACTTTTTATCATCATTTTTTATTTCTTCCGAAATTTTCCAGTCGTAGCTAACATTGTGCAGGTCATCCAGTACGGGCAGGCCTGCGTTCCAGAGTATTTTGCCGAGCGCCTGCATTTGTGCTATTTGTTCGGTGGGTGCATGCAGCTCTTCTTTTATCAGTATATCGGTTCCTCCGGGCAGCATCACCGGAATGTGATTTTCTATTCCCAGTTTTATATAACGTTGTAAAAAAGCAGGTGATGCAAACAAAGTGCCCATGTGCGAATCAAGATGCGTAGGTTCAAAGCCCATAGCCCTTGCTCTTTCTAATTGTGCGGTTATCTCTTTTTCTACTTCATCTGCAGAGGCATGCTTAACAACATCCTCTACTTCGGGCCACAGTGCTCCTTCCTTATCAACGAGGCCAGGAACATTGGTTTTACCCGCCAGTGGTCCCCAACGATACGCATCCCATTCTGATGTGAGGGTTAAGTGTAAACCGGCATCTATCCCCGGATGTGTTTTGATATAATGAACAAAAGCAGGTACCCAGGGGCAAGGCATCATTACACTTACAGAAGTTGCCACCCCTTTGGTAATGGCATTAATGGCACCTTCATTGGAATCGAAACTCATGCCGGCATCGTCTACGTGCAGGATGAGCACACGTGCAGTTTTGGGATAACCCAATTTTTCAGCATAAGTACTATCATTGTTTTGTGCTGGCGATAACTGCCAAATAAAAACAGAAAAAAGTAAACTGATTGTTTTACAGAAAGTCATGGTATAAATTTAGAACTGATAATTTTAATAAAATGTTCAACGTAACACTAAACTAAGATAAAAAAATAGCGGTTCTATTTTTTATTGATCACCTGCTTTATTTTCATTCCTTAACCGGCGTAGTTCGTTTATTTACTTACTTCCATAATATTAATTTCGCTCCTCCTTTCTTTTGCACTTTGTAAAAAAATCTCTTGCAGTTATTTATCTCCAAATATTAAATTTCAGTTGAATTTTATGTTCGTGTATTAACGTACGCCAGTTTATAAAAAGCAGGCAAAAAATCAACAGAAAAAATAACAACAGTGCAGCTGCAGACTCTAAAGAAATAACACCTGTAAAATAACTGTCTCTGTTTTCTGCTACATATTTGCCTATGAAAACAGCAATGCTATCGGTAGTAAATTTTCCAATAATGAAAGCAGGCAACATATAAAACGGACTTATTCTTGCAATGCCTCCAGCTATAAATAGGGGAGTTGAAGAAAGTGGAAGCAGCGTATAAATGAGAATGAATAGCTGCGCTTTTAATCCCTTGGTTTTAATTTTTTCACCCAGTAAACGGATGTCTTCATTTTTTTCAGCACTTAAAATGCGGTCAGCCACAACGGGAATATAATAGGCAAGTATAAGCCTGCCAATGGCGGAGCCTGCCACGCCTGCAATTATCACCGGCCAAATGGATAAGCCAAAAGCAGATTGTAAAATGATCATCAATGTAAAAGCAGGAGGAAGGGGCAAAGGAGTAATATCTACGATTATTGCACCACCAAAAACCAGTAAATATTGCCACCACATTTTATACCTTTTACGTACACACAATTTCCGTAAATAAGTTCATATAATCCGAAGAATAAAATGGACTTGTATTTTATAAAGCACATTTTTTATTTCCATTGTTCAAATATTTCCGGCTTTATTTTATGGGATTACTTAAGTATAGCGTAATAGAAATTAATGCTTTTTAAAATCTGCAAGTTTCCTTTTTTTGTATTTTACAAGAAGTTGGCCATCTAAAAAAGTTAATGCGGATAAAAACATTCATCATACATTTAAGGTTCATTAAAAAGCGTCAATGAACGAATTAATAAACCGCATGTTTGAGGCTATAGAAATGCAGATTCCCGGTTACATGAAAAATATCGCAGATAGCAGAATCGCCAATGGTAACGTGGCCGTTTGTATCATTGATGAGCAGGGGCAGGTGTATGGAAAAATGTTTGGTGACTACCGGCCAAGACAAAGGGAAATTTTTAAAATAGCATGGACAAAAGCCAGCCAGGTATGGCTTACAGGCATTAAAACAGGCGAATACGAAAGAATGGTTTTTACAAATGAGATAGCAGAAAATGCCCATGGCATTGAGGCCCCGGATTTGATAGGTTGGGAGGGCGGCCAGCAACTGACGCTTGCGGATGGCAGCAAACTTGCCGTGGGATTCAGTGGTTTTAGGGGAGTTGTTGATATTGAAATAATGATCAACGCACTTGCAGCAGTGCAACAGTAATAGCACAAAAGAAATATTAAAAAACATCCTTTATAAATTTATGCAATACTTAGCAGCAACAGAACGCTATCAAACAATGGAATATCGCCGCTGCGGAAATAGCGGCCTCAAATTACCGGCAGTATCACTTGGCCTGTGGCATAATTTCGGCCACATCGATGTATTGGAAAATGCCCGTAACATTTTAAGGCTGGCATTTGATAGCGGCATTACTCATTTTGACCTTGCAAACAATTATGGCCCTCCAGCGGGAACAGCAGAAGAAAATTTTGGTACCATTTATAAAGCCGATTTTAAGCGGTACAGGGATGAATTAATTATCTCTACCAAAGCCGGCTATGGCATGTGGGATGGCCCGTATGGAGATTGGGGTTCAAAAAAATACCTGGTGGCCAGCCTCGACCAGAGCCTTCAACGCATGGGTTTGGAGTATGTGGATATATTTTATCACCATCGTCCTGATCCTGAAACGCCGCTGGAAGAAACCATGTCAGCACTTGATTTAATTGTTCGCCAGGGAAAAGCTTTGTACGTAGGTATTTCCAGCTACCAGCCAGCCGAAGCTGCCAGAGCCATTGAAATATTAAAACAAATGGGAACGCCTTGTTTAATTCATCAGCCAAAATATTCTATGTTCGATCGTTGGGTAGAAAATGGATTGATGGATGTGTTGGGAGAAAAAGGCGTAGGCTGTATTCCTTTCTCTCCGCTTGCGCAGGGGCTTTTAACCAACAAGTATTTGAATGGTATTCCTGAAGGTTCAAGAGCTTCCAGCCACCGTGGCAATGGCGCTATTGATGAAGACCAGGTATCGGATGAAAAAATAAATAAAGTGCGTCAGTTAAACCAGCTGGCGGAAGAACGTGGACAGAAACTGGCGCAAATGGCACTGGCCTGGATTTTAAAAGATCCACGGGTTACATCAGTACTGATAGGAGTAAGCAGGCCTGAGCAGGTAACAGATTCGTTGCAGTGCTTAAAGAATTATCATTTTACACAAGAAGAATTGGTGAGGATTGAAAAGATACTGGCATAGCGGTATCTAAATTTTTTACTATAAAAAATTTGCAACCAAAGGGCTCCTTTTTTTGGGAGCCATTTGGTTTTTCTAATAAGATCATCGTAATTCTAAAAAAAAGTCATTCACAAATTTCAGCAGCAATCCTTTTTCAGCAGTTGATTTTTTAATGTAATGAATTTGCCGAGATGTAATGGTGATGAAAGGATTGGCAGTTAGTGTACATTCATTTTATATCAACGCTGATGGTTACAGAACCGGATGCACATTAAGCCAACACATATTTCATCATGCGTCTTGGTTGTTGCAATTCGGTTGCTTTATCAAAGGGTTTTATTGTTATCATTTAAACTGATGACTCTTTTTATATTACCGTTGTGTTGACTTCGGCTATTGGTCAGAGGCATAGCGACGTACCCTGGTAGATTGAGTTTTTTATTTTGTGAATGAAAGACCAACAAAGAAAATTGGCAACTTCCAATTAAGCTAAAGAAATAATATCGATAATCTGCGGATCTTGCCATAGCTCATCGCTATCGTAAATTGTAACTAAATAAGACATTTGATTTTGGTCTGTGAATCTGAAAATATCTAGATATTCCCTAAGACCTTCCTTGTGTTCGGTATTAAAATTTTTTATCTTACCCCAATCTTTTTTATTTATTAAATTTAGTATTACTGTGTATGTTTCCTTATCAAAAAATAGAGATTTAATTTGTTCAAAATTATTAGCTTCTTTAATGTCAAATTCTTTGTCTGCCAAAAGAGATGCAACAACAATTTTATTCCATTTTTTTTCTTCCTTCATTTTACATTTCTTTATTTCTGTAACAACCTAATTGATCACTTCTGTCCCGCCACTTTTTCCAATAATGAAAAACTACAAGTGAATAATCCACCAAATTGGAAAGGCAACAACGATGTACCACAAAGCTGTCACCGCAAGGACAAAGAAAACTATCCCAGCCACTTGGCTAAATGTTCTGAAATAATAATACTCTCTACCATAAAACCATCATGGCCATAATTGCTGTGTATTTCTATCAGTTGTGCATTGGGAATGTGTTGGGCTAAAAATTCCTGCTCTGTGAGCGGACAAAGAATGTCGCTGCTGATGCCAACAATTAAAGTGGGTTGCTGAATGTTTTGTAAAATGGGTTCCAGCTTTCCGCCACGGCCACGGCCAAGGTGGTGACTGTCCATGCTTTTGGTAAGCAACCAGTAACTGTACGCATTAAAACGTTGCACCAGTTTATCGCCCTGGTATTGTATATAGGCCGAGGCCTTGTAGTGGTCTAACTTTTCGGTATCGGTATCGGTTTGTTGCTGCACCATAATGCCGTAGTTGCGGTAAGTAAGCATGCCGATGGCACGGGCTGCTTTTAAACCTTTGGAACCCGCAGTTGGCGAAGGGTTTTGCCAGGTGGCATCGGCTTCAATGGCGAGGCGTTGTGCCGTATGTGTGGCAATGCCCCAGGCACTTTCCGTAGGCGAAGTGGCCAGTAAAAACAACTTTTCAATAATATTATTTTCCATCACACTCCATTCAAGCGCCTGGTAACCGCCCATGCTGCCGCCCATTAGTAAAGCTATTTTTTCAATGCCAAGGTGCTGGCGCAACAATATATGTGCCTTCACCATATCCCTGATGGTAACAATGGGAAAGCTATGGTAATAAGGCTGTCCTGTTGTGCTGTTGAGGGTTAATGGTCCGCTGGTGCCGTAGCAACTGCCTAAAATATTGGCGCAAACTATAAAATATTTTTCAGGATTAATAACATGTTGTGGGCCCACAACGCCTTTCCACCAGTCTGCCGCATCAGCATTGGCCGTTAAGGCATGGCAAACCCATACTACGTTGCTCTTTTCTGCGTTTAATAAACCGTAAGTGGTATATGCAATTGTAAGTTCAGGCAATGTTCCGCCGCTTTCCAGTGCTATTGAATGTGGATAATGAAAAAAGTCCATTAAATTAAATAAGTATTCATCAGTTGAAATGCAAAGTAAAGGGTTGCAGGAATTATATTTGTAAAAATATTTTGAAATGATAGAAATAAATGTAAATCGTGTTGTAGGCGATTGTGGCTTTGAAGCTACCGATGCTAAAGGCCATACTATTAAAATGGACACAAGTCCGGAAACGGGTGGCGTTAATTTTGGCGTTCGTCCCATGCAGGTTTTATTAATGGGGCTTGGCGGCTGCAGTGGTATTGATATTGTGATGATTTTAAAAAAGCAACGCCAGACCGTAGAAGGTTTTTCTATGAAAATTGAAGGCGAAAGACAAGCCGGAAAAGAACCTTCTTTGTGGGAAAATGTAAAAATAGTATTTGAACTTAAAGGCACCATCGATGAAGAAAAGGCCTACCGTGCCTGCGAATTATCGATGAATAAATATTGTTCTGTTGCCGAAACCCTGCGTGCAGGCGGCACCAATTTAACCTGGGCAGTTAGGGTGAATCAGTAAAGTTCCTCAATTTCTCTGTCCCCGGCACAAATAAAAGTATTAGATGAAAGCGAAGATTGCAGGCAATTAAAAAGCTGCATTCTTCGGGTTCTTCCTTCTCAAAAAGAAGGGTAGAAATTTGGTTAAATAAAAACTTCCAACATATAAATTTTTTGTCCCAACTAAGTCACAGCAATGTGGCACATCCTTGCATCGCCCTCTTGTGCGGCAACTTTTCAATTTGGCTTTATAGATGTTATCCGGTAAAATTACCCTTGCACAAAGTAATGCTGCGTCAATAAATACTGCCACTACTTATCTTTGGAAAAAATTAGCATCAACTTTTAATTAAAAAAATAACCTGTGTTCCTGGAACTGTAAAAAGTAAACCATCAACCCACAACAATAAACAGATTCAGCATGAACCCCATTACCAAAGCCATCCGCATACAAACAGAACGTACCAATGAAATGGAACATTCAACACCGCTATTTTTAACCAGCAGTTTTTGTTACGACGATGCGGAGGAAATGCGGGCAGCATTTGCGGATGAAACGGATGCCAATATTTATACCCGTTTCAGCAACCCCAATGTAACAGAGTTTATTGATAAGATGGTTGCGCTGGAAGGGGCCGAAGCCGGCTTTGCCACCGCATCGGGCATGAGTGCTGTGTTTGCTTCGTTCATGACTTTTTTAAAAAGCGGGGATCATTTAATTTCCTGCAATGCGGTATTCGGCAGCACTGTTACCGTGCTCAATAAATACCTGCCCAACTATGGTATACAGGTAACGTATGTGCCCGCAGACAAACCGGAACTCTGGGAGGCAGCCATTAAGCCCAACACCAAAATGATTTACCTGGAAACACCCACCAATCCAGGACTTGATATTATTGACCTTGCATGGGTAGGGCAACTGGCTAAAAAGCACAAACTGTTGCTGAATGTAGATAATTGTTTTGCTACACCGGTATGCCAGAACCCCATACAATTTGGTGCCGACATTGTGGTGCACTCCGCCACCAAATGGCTCGATGGACAAGGCCGTGTATTGGGCGGTATTGTGGTGGGTAAAAAAGACTTGATACATGAACTCTATTTATTTTGCAGAAGCACCGGTCCGGCACTATCTCCCTTTAATGCATGGATACTAAGCAAGAGCCTCGAAACACTGGATGTACGAATGGAACGTCACGCCGGTAATGCCTTGCAAATTGCCAAAGCATTGGAAAAACATGAAAAGATCAGTTGGTTAAAATATCCTTTTTTGCCAAGTCATCCGCAACATGCGGTTGCGTTGCAACAAATGAAAAATGGAGGCGGGTTAATTTCTTTTAACTTAAAAGGAGGATTGGAAAGCGGACGTAACTTTTTGAATCAATTAAAAATGTTAAGCCTCACCGCCAACCTCGGCGATACAAGGAGCATTGCATCGCACCCGGCAAGCACCACCCACGCAAAACTAAGCGAAGCCGACAGGCAGGCTGTAAACATAACACCCGGCCTCATTCGTATTTCGGTTGGGCTGGAACATGTGGATGATATTTTATTGGATATTTTGCAGGCGCTGGAAGCTTGTTAGGTTTATCATTTCTATAATTTATATTTCGCAGCTATTCCTAAACCGATATAGGCTCTGTTGTAAGTTAAAATAGGATTTAGTCGTAACTCGGGCTCTAAAAATAAATGATCAGATAAGTTAATTTGCTTACTGAATTTGGTAATAAATCCAAATGCAAAACTAGGGTCAATCGAATAAGTATTTACTATTACATACCCGGATTTTTGTTTCCATCCAACATAAAAATCAAACGTAGGTCCAACTGAAAAATTAATAATTCTTGAATAAAATTTATAAAGTACCGGCAAAGAAATATGCCTTTCACTTATAGCAAAATTATTATAATCGGTACCTGTTGAAATATAAAGGGATGTTTTGTAAGTTCTGTAATATAAGCCTGATTCTATACCGCTGTGCTTTGTAATTTTTCTTTCAATATTCAAACCTAATCCTGCAACTACATCACCTTCAGAAGTCATTTCAGTAGTAAGGGTTATACCTGTATAAGTTGCTTTTTGACCAAAGGAAATTAAAGACAGGGACTCGAAAAGAAGTACAATCGCACCCTTTTTTAAGAAAAATAATTTACTCATAATTGTTTTTGGGATTAGTGTTTGTAAGGGTTCGTTTAATTCTATTTTTGAAATCAATTTTTTTAATAAAAAATACATAATAAATAAACCATCAGCCATCAAAACAAATCCGATCCTTCCGGCCCCGGTGTGCCTGATGCATAGTTAGGGAAGTGCACAGGTGTGTCTGCTTCCCA
This sequence comes from Ferruginibacter sp., assembly GCA_025352625.1. Classification (GTDB taxonomy): domain Bacteria; phylum Bacteroidota; class Bacteroidia; order Chitinophagales; family Chitinophagaceae; genus Ferruginibacter. The sequence goes on along the minus strand of JANXSR010000191.1, from coordinate 4,823 downwards.
TGCTTTTAGCACTGGCATAATTACATCCCATGCAGCTTCCACCTGGTCGGCACGCATAAACAAGGTGGTGTCTCCCTGCATCACATCCAACAGCAAGGTTTCATAGGCTTCCGGTGTGCCTGTCTTGTAACTTTCATCATAATCAAATAACATATCCACCGGGTTTAACAACATTTGAAGTCCGGGCCGCTTGGCCTGAAAACTTAACGTAATGGTCATCCTCGGCTGTATGTTCATGGTAATGGAATTGGGTTGCCAGTTGCCCGTAGCTTCTGCAGGAAATGATTGGTGGGGCACCGGTTTAAACCGAATGGTAATGTAACTACGTGACTCGTTCATTCTTTTACCACTGCGTACATAAAACGGAACACCCTGCCAGCGCCAGTTATCAATAAATAATTTCATGGCAGCAAAAGTTTCTGTTTTGGAGTTCGGGTCCACGCCGGGTTCATCGCGGTAGGCTTTTACTTTTTTGCCTTCAATCCACCCCTTATCATATTGACCTCTTATGGCATGTTTAAATACCTCCTGTTGTTCAATATCCCTGATGGCGTGCAGTACATCTGTTTTGCGGTTGCGTATTTCATCGGCATCAAAACTTACGGGAGGCTCCATCGCAATTAAACACAATAATTGCAGCAGGTGATTTTGTATCATATCCCTCAATGCACCGGCATGGTCAAAATAACCACCACGATTTTCAACGCCCAGTTGTTCTGCAACAGTTATCTGAATATGGTCGATGTAATTGCGGTTCCAGATGGGTTCAAACAACGCATTGGCAAAACGGAAAGCCAAAATGTTTTGCACCGTTTCTTTTCCTAAAAAATGATCAATGCGATAGATCTGCGATTCATCAAAAGTGTGACAGAGAATTTTGTTTAAGTGCCGTGCACTTTCAAGATCTTGCCCAAATGGTTTTTCAGCCACAATTCGACTGAGTGTTTTATCTTTTGCTAAACCTACTGTGCCAATATTAGTAACAATGGTTTCAATAAAAGTGGGAGAGACAGCCATGTAAAAAATGCGGTTGCTAACACCGCCCCATTTTTTTTCTGTCTGGTTAATCAATTTGGAGATGTATGTATAAGTGGAGGCAGCTTTAAAATCGGCTTTCTTATAAACAAGGCATTGCTCAAAAGCTACCCAGTCTTTTTTCTTTGCTTTGCCGCTGCGGCTGAATTTATCAATGCCTTCATGCACATGTTCTTGAAATTTGATGTTGCTCAGGTTTTTTATATCCAGCCCCAAAACCATAAAATTTTCGGGCAGCCATTTGTCTAAATACAAATTGTAAATAGCTGGTAATAATTTGCGCCAGGCCAAATCGCCGCCGGCTCCAAAAATTACAATGATGGTTTGGGTAGGTTTTGCTGTTGTATCCATATTTTTTATTTAGAATGATAGTTATAAAGATAAGGCAGAAAGCACAGAAAGATCAAGGCTGAAGGCTGAAAGCAGAGGCAAAAAGCTTTGGGCAAAAAAAATAAAAAAATCTAATTAGCAAGCTCTAGGCCTTCAGCGCTTTCAGCCTTCAGCTTTCAGCCTCACGCTTACAACGCCAACAAACTACACCCCCTGATATCAGAATTATCCAACCGCCCCAGTATTTCAAAACTTTCATCTGCGTACAATTTACCTGCGTCATCTGTTGCAATAAAACTGCAGCTATACATATTGGCGAGGTCAATCACATTGATGGCTCCGCTGAGTGTTTTGCTGTTATTGGGTAGTTGTACGGATAGCGGATCATCCTCTTCTCTTAATACAATTTTCATCCACGGTGGACAATTAAAAATGCCATCTCCTTTTGAGTAGGCCTGGCTAAGCAATTCCGTCATGCCATATTCTGAATGAATTTTATTTACCTTAAAATTAGTGCATAAAATTTCGTGCACTTCCTGCCGGGTTAATTCTTCTCTGCGTCCCTTCATGCCGCCGGTTTCCATAATGGTGGTGTACTGCAATTGAATGGGATATTGTTCTGCAAAATCAAGCAGGGCAAAGGTTACGCCGATTAACAATGTTTTTTGTTGTTGCTTTTCGAGTTGCAACAAGGTATCGTGTAACTTTTCCAGCTCATTCAAATAAAAACCGCTTTGTGCATGGCCACTTTGGCCAATCAATTTATCGGCCATCATTACCAGCGACGAGTTGTTTCTTTCCAAATAAGAAGGTAATAGGGCGATGATGCACCAGTCTTTAGGATTGCCATAAAAGAGGCGAAAAGCGGCTGAGAAACTCTGCTCATACAAGGCAATATCTTTTACCAAATGTTTGCTGTTGATGGTTTGCGTGGTACCACTACTTTCAAAAAGGGCGGCTGCTTCAAATTGCGTGGTGGTAACAATATGCGTTTTAAAAAAAGCAATGGGTAAAAAGGGGATTTTGTTAATGATGTTAATTTTTGCAGGTTCAATATGCAGGGTCTTACAAAATTGATTGTAAACCGGGTTTTGTAGGTATTGAAAATTAAAAACAGCCAGGGCTGTTTCCTCAAAATTTTGTGGTGTTACGGATAGTAAATTATCTAATGGGGTTATATTTTTAACGGAACTATTCAATTTCTATCATTAAATTTGATGTATAATATACAAAGATGCGTAACACTATTTTAATTGCCCTTGTTTGTTTTGTTTTTTTAGGTTGTAAAAAGGATACCTATTCTACCACGCCGCAATTAACCTATAAATCGGTTAAACCCATCCGCTTATTTCCCGACCAGGTCATCAAATTTAATTTAACCGTTACCGATGCAGAAGGAGATGTGATTGATACCATGTATGTTCAAAAAGTAAGTTTGAATTGTCCGGCCAGTAATTTTTCTGAAAGGGTGCCCATACCTAAATTTATTACCAGTAAAAATTTAAAAGCTGATATTTTGGTATCTTATTCTAACGGTATCAATAACCCTGGTTATACAACTATTGCTTCCCGCTGCAGTTATGATGATAGCTGCTATTTTCGTTTTATGATAAAAGACAGGGCTAATAATAAAAGCGATACTGTCCGATCTGAAACAATTGTTGTTGTTGGTAATTAAACTGTTTCCACAACCAGTTAAATTCATTCTACCTCTTTTTTATTGTTTTTGCAAAGACTTTCTTTTGCCAGTTTTTTATCGGCCTTATCAATACAGGCAGACACCTGTATTGTTCTCCCGTTTAATTTCTTCAACATGTTTAATACAGTCACTATGGCAAGTATTTAGTTAATTTGTAAAAAAATATTTTAATGGCAAAGGCAAAAGCAACAGCAAAATCAAAAACTCCAAAAAGTATTCTAACGGATCAGTCGTACACGTTCCTGAAAAATTATATCAACAATCCTTCTCCCACAGGTTTTGAAAGCAGTGGTCAAAAGATGTGGTTAGATTATGTGAAACCTTACACCGATACTTTTTTTACCGATCCTTATGGTACAGCCGTTGCGGTTATTAATCCAACAGCTTCTTTTAAAGTAGTGATAGAAGCACATGCAGATGAAATTAGCTGGTTTGTAAATTATATTTCTCCCGAAGGGTTTATTTACCTTAAACGCAATGGAGGTGTTGATCACCAGATTGCGCCGTCTATGAGGGTATTGGTGCATGGAAAGAAAGGCATTGTAAAAGCAGTGTTTGGATGGCCGGCCATACACACAAGAATGGCAAGTGCCGACAGCAAAGAGCCACAACCTAAAGTGGACAATTTATTTTTAGACTGTGGTGCCCGTACTAAAAAAGAAGTGGAAGACCTCGGTATTCACATTGGCGCTGTAGCAACCTACGAGGCTAATTATGAAGAGCTGGCTTACGATAGCATTATTGGCCGTGCATTTGATAACCGTGTGGGTGGTTTTATGATTGCGGAAGTTGCCAGGTTATTGCAACAAAATAAAAAGAAATTACCTTTTGGCCTGTACATTGTAAATGCAGTGCAGGAAGAGATTGGCCTGCGGGGGGCAGAAATGATTGCCCGCAGAATTAAGCCGGATATCGCCATCATTACTGATGTAACGCATGATACATCCACACCAATGATCAGTAAAATTATACAGGGCGATACGGTTTGTGGTAAAGGCCCCAGCTTAACTTTTGGTCCGGCCGTACACAACAAATTATTAGATGTGGTACAGGCGGTTGCTGCTAAAAATAAAATACCGGTTCAGTTACACACGGTAAGCCGCAGCACCGGTACCGACACAGATGCCTTTGCCTACGCCAACGATGGTTGCCCGAGTGTGCTGATCTCTATGCCGCTGCGTTACATGCACACTACGGTAGAAATGATCCACAAAAGCGATGTAGAAAATACCATCAAACTGATTTATGAAACCGTGCTGACACTGACGCCTAAAACTAATTTGAGTTATTTTTAAAGGGCTTACGTTAATTTATTTTAGAGCAGCAAATTTTTGTCCGTGCTGCAACACAATGTGGTAAATTGTTGCAAGGGCTATTTATTTAGTTCCCATTAAAATTATTTCCTATCAATATATAATAACACTTGTTTATGATATAAATAGACTGTTTTAAATTTAAAAATTAATAATTTTACAAATATTTGAATCCCCGCTTGATAAAGGATGGGAATTTATTTAGTACTATTGTAAATAATTGTGCTTTAAAAAATGAATCTTCCCGTAGAAATTTCACCTAACCCTTTAGTTATTTCAACCGTAGAATTACGTTTAGAAATTAATGTGTCGGCTAATGAGGTAATACCTTATTTTTTTAATTTGTTCTCTCAGGAATTTCCAAAATTTGAGAGTACTAATATCTTGCCTGAAATGAGGGTGCATAATCCAGCCTTAGAATATGCGGCAGATTATACCATGAGTAA
>JANXSR010000186.1 GCA_025352625.1 Ferruginibacter sp. | reverse complement strand
TGCAGGTGTTGTGTCTGCAGGCATTTGCATTTCATCTTTCTTCTTTGCTGTCGGCGTAGTTGCCATTTTTTGTTTTTCTTTCAACAGCTTCATTCCACACTTAGGGCAGTTACCGGGTTTTGTGGCATGTATTTCGGGGTGCATGGGGCAAGTGTATGTTACTTGTTGTTGCTTTACTGCTGGTTTATTCATGTCCATTCCTTTCATGTCCTGCCCCTGTGCAAAATAACAGGTGGTAAGAAGGAATATTATTAAAGTGATTCTTTTCATTCTATTCTTTTATTTTTTTACTTTTAAAAAACTTGCATTAATTGCGACAACAACTGTACTTACCGTCATTAATACTGCTCCGGCAGCAGGGCTTAATAAAATGCCCTGGTTATATAAAACACCGGCTGCCAAAGGCAATGCAATAACATTGTAACCGGTAGCCCAAATTAAATTCTGTATCATTTTACGGTAAGTGGCTTTGCCAAATAAAATAAGGCTTACAATATCTTTTGGATTGCTGTTTACTAAAACAATACCTGCGGTTTCTGCTGCGATATCGCTGCCACTACCAACAGCTATTCCAACATCTGCAATTGCCAAAGCCGGTGCATCATTTACGCCATCGCCTGTCATGGCAATAAACTCGCCTTTGCTTTGCAGATCTTTTATTTTTTCTAATTTCTGATGTGGCAATACTTCGGCAATAAAACTATCCATGCCCAACGTGTCACTTACACTTTTTGCTACTTTGTTGTTATCGCCTGTTAACAAAATTGATTTGATATTGTTTTCTTTTAAGGTCTTTATTGCTTCCGCTGATTCAGGACGAATTTCATCTGACAACGCAATGTAACCTGCTAATTGATTATTGACGATTACAAACACAACTGTTTCAGTATCGTTGGCAGCAAAGCCTTCGGGGATTGGTAAATTATTTTCTTTTAAATATCCCGGACTAACCACCAATATTTTTTTGCCTTCAACGTTCGCTTCAACACCTTTGCCTGTGATGGCATTAAAATTTTCAGTTGCAGGAATGGTGATAGATAAATCTTTTATTTTTTGTAAAATGCCTGTTGCAATGGGATGTTCTGATTGCTGTTCCAATGCTGATGCCAATCGAATGATTTCATTTTCAGTGAACTCCTTTTGTAACGATACGATTTTTGAAACTTCAAACTTACCAACAGTCAGCGTGCCTGTTTTATCAAATACAATGGTGGTTATTTTTCTTGCATTTTCAAAGGCTGTTCTGTTTTTAATAAGCAACCCATTTTTTGCTGATAAAGCCGTTGACTTTGCAACTACTAACGGAACTGCCAACCCTAAAGCATGAGGACAACAAATAACTATTACCGTTACCATTCTTTCCATTGCAAAGGCCAATGATTGCCCTGTGAGATACCAGTATAAAAATGTGGCAATACCTGTAACCAATGCAATAATGGTGAGCCATTTCGCTGCTTTGTCTGCCAGCAACTGCGTTTTTGATTTTAATTTTTGTGCATCATCCACCAACTTTATAACCTGCGATAAGTAAGAGTCTTTTGCAGCATGGGAAACGGTAACCTTTATTGAGCCGTTACCGTTGATGGCACCTGCAATTACTTTTTCGCCTTTTACTTTTTGTACTGGTTTACTTTCACCTGTAAGCATACTTTCGTTTAGGTAACTTTTGCCTTCTGATATTATTCCATCTGCTGCCACTTTCTCGCCTGGCTTTACTAAAATAATATCGTTCTGTTTTAGTGTGTCTGTTTTTACATCATGCACCATGTTTGGCATTACCATGTGTGCTTCGGCAGGCATTAACTGCACCAATAATTCTAATTCTTTTGAAGCACCTGCAACGGATTTCATTTCTATCCAATGTCCTAAAAGCATGATGAGGATTAGGGTTGCCAATTCCCAAAAAAAGTCCATGCCCTGCAAACCAAATACAATCGCTACGCTGTAGGTGTATGCAACTGTAATAGCGAAGCCGATTAAAAACATCATGCCGGGGTTCTTGGCTTTTACCTCGTCAACCAATCCTTTTAAGAATGGCCAGCCTCCATAAAAAAACACAACGGTTGACAAAGCAAAGAGTAGGTAT
>JANXSR010000285.1 GCA_025352625.1 Ferruginibacter sp. | reverse complement strand
TTTTGCCGCCTGGCAACACACGAAACATACATGCATCGGTGCCTGCAACTGGCAAAACTTGGAGCAGGCAATGTAGCACCCAATCCAATGGTGGGTGCAGTGTTGGTGTATGAAAATGACATTATTAGTGAAGGCTATCACCAGCAATATGGCCAGGCACATGCAGAGGTAAATTGTATCAATAATGTAAGCGAAGCAAACCAATCATTGATTGAAAAAAGCACACTCTATGTTTCTTTAGAACCCTGCGCCCATTATGGTAAAACCCCACCCTGTGCCGATCTCATCATCAAACATAAGATACCAAATGTGATAGTTGCCTGCAGGGATAGTTATGAAGAAGTTGATGGCAAGGGGATACAAAAATTACAACAGGCAGGTGTGAATGTAATAGTGGGTATTTTAGAAAAAGAAGCATTGGAACTGAACAAGCGTTTTTTTACTTTTCATAAAAAGCAAAGGCCTTATATTATTTTAAAATGGGCGCAAAGCGGGGATGCAAAAATTGCCAGGCAGGATTTTTCATCTGTAAAAATTAGCAACGATATTACCAATCGCCTGGTACACAAATGGCGTAGTGAAGAAGCGGCTATTTTAGTTGGAACAAATACTGCGCTATATGACAACCCATCACTTACTACCCGTTTATGGAAGGGCAATAATCCTGTACGCCTTGTAATTGACCTGCAATTAAAATTACCCTTGTCTTTACACTTGTTCGATGGGACAGTTAAAACAATTGTATTTAACCAGGTGAAGCAGGAAGAAGAAAATGGCGTAACGTTTTATAAACTACCTTCCGGTGAAGACATCATTACTGGTTTGTTAAATGCTTTGTACCAGTTAAAAATTCAAAGTGTGTTGGTAGAAGGAGGTGCAAGATTATTGCAATCTTTTATCGATCAGCATTACTGGGATGAAGCGAGGGTAATTACAAATAAACAACTGATGATAGAAAATGGTATCAATGCACCGGAATTAAAAAACAGCAGTTTAGACAGCATTAATAAAACAACCGGTGACCAGGTAACTTTTTATCGACCTGGCTAAATGTATACGCTAAAAAAGATTGATTATTTTAACAGAATACCACAACTAAAAAAAATTGGCAACTACAACTGATCCTACATTTTATTTTACTATTGAAAAACCTGCTATGGCAGAGTTTAAAGAACGTGGCAGTAAGTTTGTTGCTTTTGCATACCCCATAGAAACCACCGATGATTTTAAAAAGCTGTTGCAAAATTTAAAAAAGGAACATCCCAAAGCAGTGCATCATTGCTTTGCTTACCGCATTGGTACTGATGGAAATAATTTCAGGGTAAGTGATGACGGGGAACCTTCCGCAACTGCGGGTAGGCCAATTCTGGGGCAGATAGATAGTAAAGCAATCACCAATACAGCCGTAATGGTAGTACGGTATTTTGGTGGTACATTATTAGGTGTTCCCGGTTTGATCAATGCTTACAAAACTGCTACTACGCTGGCTTTGCAGGTGGTGCCGATAATTCAAAAACAGGTAGAAGAAAAATATAGCATACACTTTGATCATACACAAATGAATGAAGTGATGATGGTGATGAAGCAATACAACTGCACCATCATTACCAGGGAAATGCAATTGTTCTGCCACATAACTGCCGGCATTGCTAAAAGCCGCTTGCAGGAAGTATTGTACCGTCTAAAAGAATTACAGCAGGTAGATGTAGAAAAAATCAAATAAATATTTGTACTTTTCTTACCCGGTAGAGAGTCCCGCTTTAACTGGTTTAAACCGTCAATTAAATCTACATGAACATAGAATCATTGCGTGAATATGTTTTGCAAAAACCACTGGTAACAGAAGGTTTTCCTTTTGGTGAAACTACCCTTGTGTTTAAAGTGAATAATAAAGTGTTTTTGCTGGTGCCTTTGGATGCAGGGCAATTGAAGTTTAATGTAAAATGTGATCCCGATAAAGCGATCGAATGGAGGGATGAATACCCGGATGCAGTATTGCCCGGTTTTCATATGAATAAGAAGCATTGGAATACCGTAATTGCAGACGGCAGTTTATCCAACAAACAATTGTTGCAGATGGTGGATGATTCTTATGCGCTGGTGGTGGGCCCTCCCAAATCTCCCCGTAAAAAGAGCAATAAATTATAACTGTATACAACATTAAAATACAACAACCATGCAAGAAGAAGAAAAATTTTCTGACGATCCGGTTGAAAATATAAAACTGGAAAATGAATTTTTAAAAATAAAACTGAAGGCACAATATGGAGATGCTTTTCACATGGAAAGCAATGCAGCTATTCCACCTGAAATAGAGAACCAGTTTTTAAAAAACATGATGGCATTTGAAGATGCACATGCCAAAGCGGAATTTACCACCGTTTATGAAAGTATTGGTAAACCTGACTACAGACCTGCGGAGGAATTGAACGATATTGAAGTAACAGCAGCGTTAGAAAGGATGAACGCCATTTTAGAGGAACACAATATGGCATTGGATATTTGTGATGGCCCATACCCAGACAGGTTGATTTATGCATTTATTACCGAAGAATTATTTGCTGAAGAAACGGAGATGGGTGGTATTGAAGGAATGGGTTGCCATTTTATTTACGAAGAGTTTCATCCAAACCACAAAGCTGAAATAACAAAATGTACACACCAGTTTTTGCAACATTGGTTTACACGGCAGTTTGATGAATATGCTACTGAATTATGCAGTGATATCATTACGTTTGATGGCAGGCAAATGAGTAAAGCCGCGGCCATTGTGAAAATGGAACTCTTCTTTAATGCCTTTCAGCAATTTAAAGATGATGCGTACAATATAGACAAGGTGGTTTTTGAAATTAAAGATGAAACACACACGGGGATGGGATATGCAGAAGGCGTACTAAAATATGATGCCTTGCTGGAGAAGGGCGAAAGTATCCACTATGAAGGCCCGTACAAACTTTACCTGCAAATGGAAAACAATTACTGGAACATCTTTTATTTTGTGGTGCCGGGTTTTGAATGGTAACGGATAATTTAAGTAGCCAGGATTGCTGTCCATTTTAAATAACCAAGATGCAGTTCATCTGCCGCCAGGTCATTAACAGGCGTATTACTGATTTCGATATGGAATTGTTGTTTCACCTCTGCCGGCAGAATATCTTTTATTGCAAAAATTTCATCCACATCAATGCCGTAGCGGTTGTCGATATGAGAGGTGCCTGGTCCGGGAAGACTGGTGTGTTTATAAAAGGCAGTTTCTAATGCAATCTTTACAGCATCGCCTTTGGTAGCAGACACGGTAAGCATTTTATAATGAAACTCTTCAAATTCATTTTGTTTGTAACCACCCAGATTCAGGAAGAATAAATTATTTTCCCTGCTTTCTTTATTCTCATTGTGCTGCACAATTTTTATAGCAAACCCATCAACATTTGTTACTTCACGCCAGGCATCAATGTGCAGTTGTGTACCCCGCCAGAACCGTTGCATAGCGGGTTTTAAATCAGCCAGCGAATTACCAATGCCAAAAAAAATATCATGTTGTTCGGTATGCCTGCCTTTGGGTGTACAACCGAGGAGTATCATGTAAAGTTTAGGATGCATTTGTTTAGTTGATTAAAGACCAGCGGTGTAAAAGAGAAATTATTTAAAACTTGTACTCACCACCAACTCTTTACTTCCGGCAGTATATACATAAAATCCCTCTCCACTCTTTACTCCCAGCTTGCCAGCCATAACCATGTTCACCAACAACGGACAAGGAGCATATTTTGGGTTACCAAATCCATCCTGCAATACTTTTAAAATGCTCAGGCAAACATCCAGGCCAATAAAGTCGGCCAGTTGCAGTGGCCCCATGGGATGTGCCATGCCCAGCTTCATCACGGTATCAATTTCTTCCACGCCGGCGACACTTTCGTACAAACTGTAAATGGCTTCGTTGATCATCGGCATTAAAATGCGGTTGGCAATAAAACCTGGATAGTCGTTTACTACGCAGGGTATTTTGCCCAATTGTTTGCTGAGTTCAACAATGCTGTCTGTTACTTCTTTTTTGGTTGCATAGCCATTGATGACCTCGACCAATTTCATTACTGGCACCGGGTTCATAAAGTGCATACCAATCACCAGTTCTGGCCGCTTTGTTACCGCTGCAATTTTTGTAATGGAGATGGAAGAGGTATTGGTTGCAAGGATGCAACCTGCCGGTGCAGCTTCATCTATTTGTTTAAATATTTTTAATTTCAGTTCCGTATTTTCTGTGGCAGCTTCAATAACCAACTGTGCATTTTCTACGCCGGTTGTAATATCTGATACCGTGGTAATATTTGCTAAAGCAGCTTTTTTTTGTTCTTCTGAGATGGTTGCTTTGGCTACCTGCCGGTCCAGATTTTTACCAATGGTAGCAATGGCCTTTTCCAATTGTGCAGGATTTACATCAACAAGATTTACCAAAAAACCAGCCTGCGCAAATACATGTGCAATGCCGTTGCCCATTGTGCCTGCGCCGATGACGGAGACAAAGCCCCCCTGCCCCCCAAGGGGGGGTCTTAGCTTATTATTATTTGTAGTGCTGTTCATTTGCCTGATTTTTTTTGTAAATTTTTTTAATGGCTTACTAAAATGAAAAGTTAGGAGAACCCCGCAAACCAGTCTGACGTCCCGTCTGACTGGTTTGCGGGGAATTGAAAAGGACATCTATTTTAAAGTAGCCCAACGAATTGAAGAAGAGTACCACAAAGCAATAAAAGTACAAGAGTGCGACGCCAATGAAGCCCAATAGAATTACTACTGCCCGGCTCTCAAAAAATAACAAAACACAATCTCAAACTTTCATCTTCTCCATAATCAGGTTCCCCTTTAGAGGCGGAGGGGTTTCTACTTAAAAGCATTCAATCCCGTAACATCCATGCCGGTGATCAGCAAATGAATATCATGGGTGCCTTCATAAGTAATCACACTTTCAAGGTTCATCATGTGGCGCATCACGGGGTATTCGCCTGTAATGCCCATGCCGCCCAGCATTTGGCGGGCATCCCTTGCAATATTGGTGGCTACTTCGCAGGCGTTTCTTTTGGCCATGCTTACCTGTTGTGGGGTAACTTTTCCTGCGCTCATCAACACGCCAAGGCGCCAGTTTAGTAATTGTGCTTTGGTAATTTCGGTTACCATTTCGGCCAGTTTTTTTTGTTGCAACTGAAAGCCTGCAATGGGTTTACCAAACTGAATTCTTTCTTTGGCATAATTCAATGCAATGTCGTAGCAATCCATGGCAGCACCAATGGCACCCCAGGCAATGCCATACCTCGCCTTGGTCAGGCAACCCAACGGACCTTTCAATCCTTTCACATTGGGTAAAATATTTTCTTTGGGAACCTTTACATTATCAAAAACCAGTTCGCCGGTAGCACTTGCCCTGAGGCTCCATTTGCCATGTGTGGTCGGCGTACTAAAACCCTCCATTCCTCTTTCCACAATAATGCCCCTTATTTCACCGGCCTCATCTTTCGCCCACACAACAGCTACCTGTGCAAAAGGTGCATTGCTGATCCACATTTTGGCACCATTCAAAATAACGTAGCCATCACCGTTATCTTTATAATTGGTAAGCATCCCTGCAGGGTCGCTGCCATGGTCTGGCTCGGTTAACCCAAAGCAGCCAAGCCATTCGCCGCTGGCTAGTTTAGGTAAATATTTATTGCGCTGCTCCTCGCTGCCATATTGGTAGATGGGAAACATTACAAGGCTGCCTTGTACGCTTGCTGTACTGCGTACGCCACTATCGCCGCGTTCCAATTCTTGCATCATTAACCCATAACTAATATAATCCAACCCACCACCGCCATATTGTTCAGGCACGGTTGGCCCAAAGCAGCCGAGATCGCCTAATTG
>JANXSR010000281.1 GCA_025352625.1 Ferruginibacter sp. | reverse complement strand
AAACAGACTTTTTGTTTACCTGTCTGAAAAAAATAATTGAAAAAGGCGACAGTACCAGGCAGGATTTAAGTTTAACTGATGCCCTGGAATGTATGATACAAAACGGTGCAAAAATAAAATCCTTTAAAGTGCAAAACTGGTTTGATTGTGGAAAAAAGGAAACTTTGCTGGAATCTAATGCAACCTTATTGAAGAAATTTGGTGGTAAAGTTTTAGAACAGGATAAATTTGAAAACACAATTATCATTCCTCCGGTAAGTATAGGAGAAGGCTGCGATATAAAGAATTCAGTTATTGGCCCCAATGTTACTATCGGAGAAAGTACTGTATTAAATTATACCATTGTAAAAGATTCAATAATAGGTTCATTTTCAAAATTATTTGATGTTGTACTGGACGACTCTCTAATAGGTAGTGATACAGGTATAAAAGGCGAGACAAGATCTTTAAATATTGGAGACAATACAGATATTGATCTTGGATAAACTAGTAGGCCCTTTCTTTTTATTCGTACCAATAAAATTTAATAAAAGCCAAACGAATGCCTCCCTTCACCAATAGAATTACACAACTTTTCGGTATTAAGTATCCCATTATCCAGGCAGGAATGGTTTGGGTTAGTGGCTGGCGATTAGCGAGTGCGGTTAGTAATGCCGGGGGCTTGGGAATAATAGGTAGCGGAAGCATGTATCCACCTGTTTTAAGACAGCACATTCAAAAATGCAAAGCAGCAACTTCTAATCCTTTTGGTGTTAATGTTCCGCTACTTTATCCAAATATAGAAGAGCATATCCAAATTATAATAGATGAAAAAGTGCCAGTGGTATTTACCTCAGCAGGTAATCCATCTACCTGGACCGGAATTTTAAAACAACATGGCATAAAAGTGGTGCATGTAATAAGCAGCAGCAAGTTTGCGTTAAAAGCCCAGCAGGCTGGTTGTGATGCAATTGTTGCAGAAGGGTTTGAAGCAGGCGGGCATAATGGACGGGAAGAAACGACAACATTAGTTTTAACGCCCGCTGTTTGTAATACAGTTTCCATTCCCGTGATTGCAGCTGGCGGTATTGCCACAGGAAGACAAATGCTGGCCGCAATGGTATTGGGGGCAGAAGGTGTACAGGTTGGCAGCCGTTTTGTAACAAGTAATGAGTCCTCAGCACACCTGCAATTTAAAGAAGCAATTTTAAGTGCAAAGGAAGGCGATACTATTTTGTCATTAAAACAACTTACCCCGGTTAGGTTAATGAAAAATAATTTTTATAAAGAAGTACAAATGGCAGAACTTAAATGTATGCCTATTGAAACTTTACAAAATTTATTAGGTAAAGGCAGAGCAAAAAAAGGTATGTTTGAAGGTGATTTAGAGAATGGAGAATTAGAAATAGGTCAGGTAAGCGCCATGATAAAAGCCATTGAACCTGCAGCTGATATCTTAGCAGAGATATGGAATGAGTTTGAATTTGCGTTGCAACATCCACTCAAATAAATTATTATATTTGCCCAGTATCAATTTTATTGTACATTAACCCAAAGCAAATGCAAGGTATTTTTAAGTTTTTTGTGAAAAAGTATACAGTGCTTTTAATTAGTATAACTTTCCTTTCATTTTCAGTTATTGGTCAAATTACCCAACCTACTCCTCAAAATTTACAGGAATTATTACCCGGTGTTGATCCAACACAAATGACCAAAGCTGGCTTTGACAGTTATTTTAAAGATAATAACCAATCTAAAACGGGAACTGATAGAAGCAAAGAAAATTCAGCTGCTGCAAAAAGACCAGAAAATAAAAAACTGGAGAAGGACAGTACACAAAACGATGACATTAAAAAAGGGTATTATAGTCCAGAACAAACATATGGAGCAAATGTTTTTCAAAACACTGCGATATATGACATAGCAGAATTATCCACGCCTCCGCTTGATTACCCAATCGGAGTCGGCGATCACATCATTGTAGCATTGTGGGGTGGCGGTGAATACCAGGAAGATTATATAGTGGCAAGAGACGGTGCTATTTTCCCTAATAGTTTAGGTAAGATTACCGTACAGGGATTAACTTTTGAAAATGCACGCTCTTTAATTTATGCAAGATTTAAGAGTGTTGTTCCTGCCACTACAAATATTCAAATTACACTTGGTCAACCTAGAACAATAAGTGTAAACGTTGGGGGCGAAGTTGAAAATCCAGGACCAGTTACAGTTTCAGCTTTTTCAAATGCTTACAATATAATTGGCCTTGCCGGTGGTATTTCAGAATTCGGCAATTTAAGGGATATACAGGTAAAGCGTAATGGGAAAATTATTGAAACAATTGATGTTTATAAATACCTGGCTTCTGGTGAAATGGGCAACCGTATTTATTTGCAAAACAATGATTTTGTTTTTGTAAATAATGAAGTTATTAAAGTATTTGCAACAGGGCAATTTAAGCGGCCCATGTACTACCAGTTAAAAAAGGATGAAGGGATAAAGGCACTCATGAAATATTCTGGGGGTTTAACCTCCGATGCATTTGCATCAGGCATAAAAGTAATAAGGACTGAAAATGAAAACCAGGTAATTCATGATATAAATGCTACGGCCATTATTAAGTTAAAGGACCAGGATTATCCTTTATTAGATGGCGATATAATTAAAGCAAATCTTATAAAATCTGGCATTACAAATAAGATAGAGTTAAAAGGGCCGGTAAAATATCCAGGTTTATATGAGTTAAGAAATAATGATCGTCTTTTTGATGTAATTAACAGGGCGGGAGGTATAACGAAGGATACCTACCTGTCAAGGGCATATATTTTTCGTGGGGCTGGAGACTCTACAAATATTAAATCTGACAGATTGGAAATAAATTTATCCGACTTTCAAAATAATAATGAATCAAGTACTAATAACATAGCGCTTTCCCCCAATGATATTATACAATTATTTTCAAATAGTGAATTTGGTGAGCAACAATTTGTAGATATCTATGGAGAGGTGCGCAAAGAGGGGCATGTAAGAAAATATGGAGGAATGACTTTGCAAGACCTGATATATTTATCAGGAGGGTTAAAGCAATCTGCAGAATATGGGCGTCTTGAAATTTCTAGTATTGTAGATATTGATTCTGCAAAAAGAGGATTAAAATCAACCCGCAATCTCGTTAAGTCTTATGCAATTCAATCTAATCTTGAACTGGATACTGCGGCATCAAAGATATTATTGAAACCCTATGATCAGATTTTTGTTAGAAAAAATCCAACGTTCGAATTGCAGGAAAATGTTCAGATATTAGGGTTGGTAAAATATGCAGGTTACTACCCGAGATTGAGTAAGTATGAAAAGTTATCTTCTTATATACAAAGAGCCGGTGGTATATTGGAAAATGCCAATGTTGGTGGTGCCATTTTATATAGAAAGAAAGTAGATTTATTTAGAGAAAAGATATTGTATAAACCTAAATTGGATTCAGCAGGTAAAGTAATTAAAGATAGTACCTTAATAAATCTGGAAGAGCCTGTAAGTATAGATTTATATAAAGCGTTAAAATATAAGGATTCAAAAAATGATATCATTTTGCAGGAAAACGATGTCGTATTTGTGCCTGAGATTAATCCCTTCATTACGATAAAAGGAGTAGTGCAATCTCCATTGAAAATTACTTTTGATGATGAACATACTGACTTATCTTATTATATTGATAAAGCAGGAGGTTATGGAATTAGGCCATGGCGAAAAAGGGTGTATGTTACTTATGCCAATGGAAAAAGCCGGAGGACCAGAAATTTTTTATTCATACATAATTACCCTAAGGTTGAGGAGGGATCTACCATAACCGTACCTCAAAAGCCAGCGAACCAGGAGTTAAATAGCCTAATTACAACAACAGTTTCTACAGCAATAACATTGATTATAACTTATCTTGTTTTAAAAATTAAATAACAAAAATTGACAAGTACAGAATTAATAAGAGCCATATTTACTAAGCTTGCCAGAAATAAAATTGCAGTGCTCATTTGTGGTGTTTTATTTGCAGTTTTACTTTTTTTCTATGCTAAAACAAAGCGTCCTGTCTATACTGCAAAAGCTACCATATTTCCTTTAACAACACCATCTGAAAATTCGCTTACAACAAGTGCGCTAAGTGGAATTCTAGGAATAGAGGGTACACCAAAAAGCTTTAGCAGCGAGGCTTCTATCAATATTGTTGAACTTACGCTTAGCCGGAATGTAAGACAAAAAGTGGCAGGAACCAGGCTACCCCAATTTAACAATAAAACAATCACAGAGTTATTGGTACAGGATTTTAATGATCATAAATCAGTTTTGAGCAAATCCATCAAACTGCCGGTTGATAGTGAAGCTATTGCTATATTGGGAAGCGAATTACTAAAAGAAGCTGTTACTGCAAAGATGAGTAAAAATGGAGTGCTGGAACTTTATTTTACTAGTGCTGATAAGGAGTTAATAACCCCGGTTACAAATATTATAATCAATAAATTATCTCAGTTTTATATTGATTTAAAAATCTCAAAGGCAATGGCCGATTTCAATTTTACTGTTAATAAAATAGACTCATTACAAGGGATGCTTAATGTTGTTGATAAAAAGGCTGTCGTAATGCAAAATAGCACTTACTTCACCCCTTTGGACAGGTTGGAATACGGGTTGCCCAAAGAAAATTTATCAATGGAAAAAAGTCGTATTTTAAGACAAAGAGATTTATCTGTAAATAATAGAGAAGAAGCAACATGGCGTCTTCAAAAAGCTACACCAATAATATCTGTTTTAGATAAACCGACAGAACCTTTTACAGAAGAAAAATCCTCATCGATTATTTTTGCTACCATTGGTTTTATTACAGGTTGTTTTCTTTGTACCTTATTTTTAGTTGGAGGACTTATTTATAAGTACGCCAAATCTGAAATGTATAAAAGCATTTTTGGAAATGAACCAACATTGCCAATTGGGTCATGATTTTCTAAATGCCCATTTAAACATCTCTTTCCAGCTTGCTTTTTTGCCATACATTAAAATACCTGTTCTGTAAATTTTTGCAGCAAGCCATGTTGTAAATAAAAAGCCACCTATTAATAAAACCATTGATAATAGAAGCTGTGGCCATGGTACCCCACTTGGAATCCTTGCCATCATTACAATTGGCGAGGTAAAAGGTATCATACTTGCCCACACCATTATTTTGCTATCAGGAGTGTTTAAATTACTGCTCATAATAATAAAAGCAAAGATGATGGGCATTGTAATAGGAAGCATTAGTGATTGAGCTTCCTGTGTATCTTCATTAATTACGCTGCCAATTGCTGCAAACAGGGAAGCATAAAAAAGATATCCACCTAAAAAAAAGAAAATAAAACAACTGATAATTTGTAACCAGTTAACAGCACTTACAGTTTGTTTTACATCCATAAATTTCATTACCATTGCATTGTTACCACCAACAGGCATATTCTTATTCATTTCACCAGCTTGTTGTACTAACTCGTGTGGTATAAATGCACTCACAATTGTAGAAAGCATCATTATTAAAACAATCCATAAAAAAAATTGTGTTAACCCAACAGCTGCAATACCTAATATTTTACCCATCATTAGCTGAAATGGTTTTACACTGCTCACCATTACTTCAGCAATGCGGTTTGTTTTTTCTTCCATAACCCCTCTCATCACCATGGCGCCAAAAATAAACATCGTTATATAAATTAAAATACCACTTCCAAATCCAATTCCATAATTTAACTGCGCATTTACTTCTTTAGATTTTCCTTGCTCAGAAGTTAAGCGGTTTTCAATTGAGAATGCACCATTGGATTTTTTACTGATGCTATCAAGTGTTTCTTTCCGAATACCTTTTTGCTGTAACTGGTTATTCTCAAATGCCCTGTCAAGCTTGTTTTCTATCATGTCCTGCGCATCTATACCTAATTGCTTTTTTGAATGGATAGTAAATTTTCGAGTTACAGAATCATTATTTAGATTTAATACTGCATCATATCCTTTATCAAAAAAATTACTGCTGTCAATACCTGAGATGAAATCAAAAGCTAATCTTAAAGAGTCTCCCTTTAAATTGAACTTAAACATGCCGGGGTCATTAATTACTGCAATCTTTTTTAATTTTTCTTTAGAAGACATCGCAAAAAATGCACTCCCAAAAATAAAGAGCATCATTACAATGGGTAATAAAAAAGTCGATAATAAAAATGTTTTATTGCGAACCCTTGTTAGATATTCTCTTTTTATAATAAGCCAAATCTTGTTCATAACCTTTTATTTAAAATGAGGACTGAAAGTTATTTGATTGTTTGAAATTGCCTTGCATCAGGAGTACCCTCTACCAATTGGATAAAGATTTCATTGAGTGTTGGTAACACCTCATTGAAAGATTGAATAGGAACATCCTGGCTAATAAAAAATTTCAATACATCATTGGGAGTACTGTTGTGTAACAATTTTAATAGTAATTCATCAGGCTGATGTTTAATTACTTCAAAAATGTAAGTCATCAAGTTATGTGCAGAAGTAGGTGCACCAAGCCGGTAAACATTTTCTTTAAATTGATTTTTTATTTCTGACACAGACCCATCTAATATTTTTTTCCCTTTATTTACCAATACTATATGGTCGCATATTTCTTCCACCTGTTCCATACGGTGGGTACTAAATATTACCGTACTTCCGTTTTTGGCCAGGTTAAAAATTTCGTCTTTTATCAGGTTAGCATTAACCGGATCTAAACCGCTAAATGGCTCGTCTAAAATTATTAGTTTGGGCTCGTGCAATACCGTGGTTACAAATTGCAATTTCTGGCTCATTCCTTTACTTAAGTCCTCTACCTTTTTATTCCACCAGGTTTCCATTTCAAATTTTATAAACCAGGCTTTAATTTTCTGCAAGGCATCAGATTTACTTAATCCTTTTAATTGGGCCAGGTAAAGTGCCTGTTCGCCTATTTTCATTTTTTTATATAAGCCCCTTTCCTCGGGCATGTAGCCAATATTAACAATATCATTTACAGGGTCAAAATGTTTTCCATTAAAAATAATGTTACCACTATCAGGATAAAATATCCCTGTGATCATTCGAAGCAAAGTGGTTTTACCAGCCCCATTAGGACCAAGTAAGCCAAATATACTTCCCTGCTTTATTGTAAAACTGATGTCGTCAACAGCTTTTTGAGTTGCGAAATATTTCTTTAAATTTTGTAGTTCAAGAATATTCATGGGTAAACTATTTGAGTGTAAGATTACTGAAATTTTAATTTAGAAAATGATTGCAGCACAAAGTTTTATGAATGGTATTTTTAAGCCCCATTTTTTATAACTGCATATTTATTGCTTAGTATTGACCACTAAAGTGTTATTAATTTACAAAAAAACAATATCAACTTATTTGAATTTTGCTATTTGGTTTGCTACTCTTTCTCCATCCATAGCTGCACTTACAATACCTCCTGCATAGCCAGCTCCTTCGGCGCAGGGGTAAAGATTATTTAATTGTGGATGTGTTAATAACCCGGACAGCCTTGGAATACGAACTGGTGAAGAAGTTCGACTTTCTGTAGCTACAACAATGGCTTCATTTGTAAAATAGCCTTTCATTTTTTTACCAAATGCTATAAATCCTTTTGCTAATGATTGATAAACAAATTCCGGTAACACTTCTTGTAAAAGGGCAGCCTTTAGTCCTGGTTGATAAGAGCAATCGGGCAAATCTGTAGATAATTTACCTCTTGAAAAATCAACCATCCGTTGAGCAGGTGCAACAAACTTGCCACCCCCGGCCGCAAAGGCTTTCTCTTCTACATATTGTTGAAATTGGAGCATGGACAGTTCGCCAGTTGTATTAATTATTTTTTTTTCAATAACATCATTTAGCTCAACCTGCACAACCATACCACTGTTGGCGTAAGGATTATTTCTTTTTGACGGACTCCATCCATTAACCACTAACTGGCCGGCAGAAGTTGCTGCAGGTGCAATGATACCACCTGGGCACATGCAAAAGGAAAATACACCACGGCCATTTACCTGTTGCACCAAACTATAAGATGCGGCAGGCAGCAACGCACCTCTAGTTGTACAATGGTATTGAAGAGCGTCTATTAAACTTTGCGGATGTTCCACTCTTACACCCAATGCAAAAGGCTTCGCCTCTATTGATATTTTTTTTTGATGTAGTAATTCAAAAATATCCCGTGCTGAATGTCCCGTTGCCAATATAAAATCATCACCATCAAAAATATTTCCGTCCTCAGTTTTAACTGCTTTTATTTTTTCACCAACAATAATAAAATCCGTCACCTTTTTTTCAAATAAAAAATCACCACCACAATCTTCAATTTTTTGCCTCATAGCAGTGATAATGCCTGGTAATTTGTTGGTGCCAATATGCGGATGTGCTTCGTACAATATCTTTTCTTCTGCACCAAAATATACAAACAGGTTTAATATCCTGTCAATATCACCTCTTTTATTACTTCTTGTATATAACTTTCCATCACTATAAGTACCAGCACCACCTTCTCCAAAGCAGTAATTACTTTCAGGGTTAACAATGCCTTCCTTATTAAGTACTGCAAGGTCTCTCCTTCTTGCTCTAACATCTTTTCCTCTTTCAAGAATAATTGGTTTAATGCCTAGTTCAATTAATTGTAAAGCGGCAAATAGTCCCGCAGGGCCAGCACCAATGATGACAACTCTTTTTGCTGATTGCCGAACATTTGTAAAATTAAAAGTCTGAATATTTCGGTTATGAAAAGGCTCGTCAATAAAAGCAGTTACAGTAAGATTTACCCAAATGATTTTTCCTCTTGCGTCAATAGATTTTTTTTGAATAAGAAAACCAGTAACAGCACTTACTTTATTGCCAGTAGTTTTTGCAATTAGCGTTTTTATGGCAGCATCATCTACAGCTTCTGTAGGAAGTATTTTGAGAGAAATTTTTTGTTGCATAATACCCCAATCCCTAAAAGGGCTTTTAAAGAACAAAAACTAAAGGACTTTAACTACTTATAAAGGTATTTCAGGAATACTTAATAAAGCTTTAAAAGGGCAAATCATCAATTGCATCCGGAGATGTTGAGGAAAAAGTATCTAATGGCTCCATATATTCAGTGTCGGTAACACCTTTATCTGCGCCGGGTTGTAGCACCTGCTCAATACGCCAGGCATCTAAATTGGTTATGTAATTAACTTTACCTTCTTTTTCCCACTTGCTTCCTTTAATATTAAAAGACACTTTTATTTCATCGCCAATATTTATTTTATCTATAATGGCGGTTTTATCCTGCACAGATTGAAATTTAACATAATTGGTAATAATTCTGCCTCCAATATCTTCAGTTTTTTCTACTGCAAATTCCCTTGTTTTAAAAGTTTCAGTGCGTTGTACTGTATCGTATTTGGCCACTAATTTGCCAGTTAATTCGTAACTCATTTTTTATTTTTTTTGTAAAAGTAAACTTATTTAATTAATTCTTTTTTAGCTAATATTTTCTTCATTCATCACTTTCAGTTGCAATATTCCTGCTTTTTTTAAATTGACTTTAATTAGACATTTTGTATTTTAACAGTTTTTAAATAATAAAAATTAAAAGTGGAAATTTGATTGTGATACATCGAAGTATCCCCAAAGAATTTTATACTAAACAATGTTCTGTTAATAAAAAAAATCTTATTTAAAACTACATTGTATTACATTTTAAATAAGCAAAAGCAGTACCATTTGGGCAAATGGTTTTTATTGCGGAAAGTGTCTAAAATAAGAAAATAATGAAATTGATTTTGTGACGAAAAATAATACTTTGAAATATTAAAAATTGTTTACCACAATAACTATTTTTTTAAATTAATAAAGTAGAAGAAAAATACCAATTTACAATACCTTTTTTGTCAGAAGTTAGGCTGGTATTGATTTATGAGAAAAAAAAGTAAGAAGGAATTTTTAAAACTGGAAAATAATATTTTCACAAAATGCCATACTGTGGTCTTACTGGAAAAAACAAGTGAATAAAAAATTTTTTTTTCAACAAATTATTTTGATATTCGCTCTCCCCAACAAATATAGGTTCTCAATTACTATAGACAGATGGTTCTGAAATATTTTGAGTGTGGATAATTTTATAAATACGTAAATTGCTTAAGGAATAATGGATAAAGTTTTTGATAAAGTATGGTCTAATTGTTTAGAGATAATCAAAGACATTGTAGAATGGCAGCATTTTAAAACGTGGTTTGAACCCATTAAACCGGTAGCTTTAAAAGAAAAAATTTTAACAATACAGGTTCCCAGTCAATTCTTTTTCGAATACCTTGAAGAACATTATATAAGTTTACTTGCGAAAACATTAAAAAGAGAATTGGGTAAAGATGCCCGTTTGGAGTACAGGATAAT
The DNA here is from genome assembly GCA_025352625.1 of Ferruginibacter sp. Lineage (GTDB taxonomy): Bacteria > Bacteroidota > Bacteroidia > Chitinophagales > Chitinophagaceae > Ferruginibacter. The sequence continues at coordinate 1,605 of JANXSR010000281.1, read as the reverse complement.
GGTTGATAGCGGCAACAGTAAAAATAAGCCACTTACAATGGATGTGCCGGGAAATGGTTTTAAATCATATTCAAACAACGAAATGGATTTTCCTTTAGTCATAAATAACCCGGTTAAAAACCCGTTTGTAATTCCTGGTCTTAAAAAGATGCAGATAGATCCTCAATTAAATCATGCTTACACGTTTGATAGTTTTATTGAAGGTGATTGTAACAGGGTAGCAAGACGGGCCGGAAAAACTGTAGCGGAAAAACCAGGTACTACCTCTTTTAACCCACTGGTAATTTATGGCGGTGTGGGTTTGGGAAAAACACATTTGGCACAGGCTATTGGTAATGAAGTAAAGCGTATCCATAATAATAAAGTAGTATTATACGTAAGTTCCGAAAAATTTATCAACCAGTTTATAGATCATGGACGTAATGGTGCTATCAACGATTTTATACATTTTTACCAATTGATAGATGTATTAATTATTGATGATGTACAGTTTTTCAACAGGGCCGAAAAATCACAGGATGCATTTTTTTCTATATTTAATCACCTTCACCAAAGTGGAAAGCAACTAATATTAACCAGCGATAAACCACCCAAGGATCTTGAAGGAGTGCAAGAGCGTTTATTAAGCCGTTTTAGGTGGGGATTAAGTGCTGATCTTCAGGTGCCTGACTATGATACTAAAATAGAGATTTTAGAGAAGAAAATGAAGAATGATGGGTTAGAAATGCCTAAGGAAGTTGTGAAATATATTGCCTACAATATCAATAGCAATGTACGTGAACTTGAAGGTGCACTTATATCATTGTTGGCACAATCTTCGCTAAATAAAAGGGAAATAGATCTTGAATTGGCAAAGAAAGTACTACGAAATTTTGTAAAATCATCCAGTAAGGAAATCACTATTGATGCCATACAGAAAATGGTATGCGAGTACTATGATGTGCCTTATGACAAGTTATTGCAGAAAACACGAAAAAGAGAAATTGTGCAGGCCCGGCAGATAACTATGTTTTTAGCAAAGGCATTTACAAAAAATTCGTTGAAAACAATTGGAGAACATTTTGGTGGAAGAGATCATACTACAGTTATACATAGTTGCCAAACAGTTAAGGATTTGATGGACACAGATACTATGTTTAAAGAAAGCGTAATGGAGTTACAGCAAAAAGTTCAGTTGGCTGCGATGTAATTTTTTTTTATAAAAAAGTATTATCCAAATTCTTGATTGAATTTGGATTTTTTATTTCCATGAACTTGTAAATAAAATAATCTTATACTTCGATAAATTAATGAGCTTTTACGTGATATCACGTTATTGGGAAAAGAAACTTTGAAGTAGTTGCTAAATACTCTTCATAAAGAAAAAATGCAATAAGGCAGGCAAGTGTATCTCTAAAGCATTTAGAACTATTTAATTTAAAATAATCTAGCCGAGTGAAAAATTATTTTTAGAAAAAATCAACTTATTTCCATTTAGTTTTGGGTATTACGTTGTTGAAGTGTATTTTTGCAACCCCTTATAAAAGTTAAGGGCAGGTAGGAGAGATGCCTGAGTGGCCGAAAGGAACGGTTTGCTAAATCGTCGTACGGGTAACACTGTACCGT
>JANXSR010000086.1 GCA_025352625.1 Ferruginibacter sp. | reverse complement strand
CAGAAATGATATAAAAAGTTTTGACGGCGATTATACCTCCAACATAACTACTTCCAAAAATGGGAGAAGTGTGGGCAATTAAAACGGACATTGCTAATAAAAATCTTAATATGCCCATTTTAAATAGTAATGATAAATTATGTTATTTACCCCTTAGAATTATGTGTGTTTATTTTTGACCATTCAATCTTACATCTTTTGGCTTTTCAAACATGGCACCTTTGTATACGAAGTCCGTCTAAATCACTTTTTTCCTTATCAAAAATTGGTTTCATTTTAATGTCCGTGGCGTAATCCTGATTATATCTCTTTTAACTTTAACAGATAAATCTTTTCCCGATTTTCTTACTATTTTCCTTAAGGCTTTAATTGTTGGATAATCATCTTTTCCAGTAAAGCATCTTGCATCGTCAATTAATACCACATGTCCATTTACCTTGTGTGACAAAATCGTACTTAACTCTTCTATAATAGGTGTGGCTTTCTCTCCCTTAGCTGTTACAATGTATTCACCTCCAACAAAAAATTCAGAAGAATAATGACCATCTAGCCAGAACAAACACGGTTCGCTTATTTCGGGAAGGTAGACTTGCAATAATTTCCCGCTATCACCATTGACAATAATCACATTTTGCTGATCTATGAACTTTTTGCTTGCCCTTTCCGCAAGTTCTTTACTCAATTCAAAGGATATCAATTGCCAAAAATCATTCTTAAACTGTTCAATAGTCTCACCAAAAAAAGTTCCTGTCTCAATAAATATATTCAAACCGAATTGCTTTTTGTATGCCAAAATTATTTCTCTTTTTTCTTCATAAGGGGGAATTATTATTTTATCTCTCACTTTTTTATAAATAAATTGAATCCTCCAGATAACTTTTTGAGCAAATGTCATTTTGTGTAATTTAAATTGCTAACTTATTTTTTAATAACAAATCGTACTAAGCGAATTATGAATACTAATTCCAGCAATCGGGCCGCATTAGCTTTTACTTTCACAGGACTACTTTGTGAAAACGCACGAATTACACGAATTAATTCACCAAAATTTTAAGAGTCAAAGCTGTGTTAGTTGGTGAGGTTTTCTACTTTTATTACTACTTACATAAATATTTTACATATTAATGAACCCGCCTTGAAGCAAGTAATCGCCGGAAAGGGCTGCTTTTGGAGGTAACAGTGAAACTATTCATCCTTAAAAACTGCTGCAGCTTGCCGGTAACAATCAGCCAGGTTTAGCAACAAGAGGCCTGTACCCGGTGCAGGGGTACAATAAAGCAATTATTGCAATTCGGGGTTCCTTCGGTCAGGGTTTCTTCCCCTTCTTTTTCAGGCCCGCTACCAGGCGTTTGTTCAGCGCATACAGGTCATAATACTTTTTACCACCCAGTTCGCTGGCCACCAATAAATTCAATTTGTTTTCCCATTTATACAAGGTAGTTCTGCTGATGTTGAGTATCCGCCGGAAGTCCACGGCGTCTGCCCATCTTGCTTCAAAGGGCCTTGGTTGCGGTACAGGTTGCTCCTTTTTGTTGTTAGAGGACTGTTTCTTTTTAGGCATCTGGATGCATTGATAAGTTAACAATAGGATTACAAAACAGATCAGTGTAACAGCGGTAATGCCATGTTTTACAAGGTGGGATGCAACAAGATAAAACTATATTTTAAATTTTAATAATATTTTTTTTACTACCTAATAAAAATCTCCGGTTTGGCCTGTATACCCCATTATACCTTATTAGGGTTTGCTTCGGGAATGCTTCGGGAATGCTTCGGGAATCCTGTAACCGGTACCGAACCGGTTTTGAAGCAGTCACGGAACGGGAACAGGTAAAAATACAGTTGATAAATGAATCATTCAGCTATTGCTGTTGTTCGCAACTGTTCAAAATTGTTAACCAACATATGCAAAACTGTTCTTAATTGTTCACCCAAAAATATACTTTCAACTGTACCGTTTTTAAATTGCTAACGCTGCATGCACCGGCAATTATACAACCAGTTGTATGCGGTATTTTTAAATTTTAAACCCAATATTTTATGGGAAAATTCTCAAAAGGAATCCTTGGTGGATTCTCCGGCAAAGTAGGCAATGTAGTTGGTGGCAACTGGAAAGGCATCGACTACATGCGCAGCAAAAGCGCTTTTAAAAACCTGAACCCCAGCGAGGCACAACTTTCGCAGCAGCTAAAGTTTGGCCTGAGTATCCGTTTTGTGCAAAGCATGAGCGGATTGCTGGAACTGAGCTTTAACAGCTTTGCCATTAAAAAAACGGGCGTTAACAGTGCCCTGAGTTATACACTCAAAAATGCTGTTACCGGCACTTACCCTGTATTCAGTATTGACTATGCTGCTGCACTGGTAAGCCGTGGTGATCTTCCGAATGTACTGGCCCCGTCCATCGTGATGGGTGCAGGCAGCCTGCTGGTGTTTAGCTGGACGGACAATACCGGCGTAGGTGTGGCCAAAGCCACTGATAAAGCCTTGCCGGTAGCCTACTGCCCTGAACTAAACCAGAGCATTTTTATTACCGCCGGTGCCAGCCGAAGCGCTATCACGGAAACCCTAAACCTAGCCGCTTTCAGCGGTAAAACGGTACAAACTTACCTGGGTTTTATCAGTGAAGACGGTAAAAATGTTGCCAGCAGCATTTACACAGGTGCCGTACTGGTATCCTGACGCTGTTATAAAAAAGTTGCTGCTCCAGAAAGCAACTTTTTTTATTTCCCTCAATCATGAACGATGCGTTGCCTGTAAGTGACGCATTGTTTTTTTTTGGGTTAGTGGTGAATGGTTAACTTTCAACCTTCAACCTTGAACTTTCAACTTTAAACAGCCTTTGACCACCCTTATATTTAAAGAACCGGTCCTTCAATTTCAACATCGGGGTTTCAATATATTTAAAAGATACTGCTGCAATGCCAATGCTCATTAGGGAATACAACGGCAATTTTATGATCCAGGTGTGCCAGGTATATTTTTCGAACCTGCCCAAAAAAGAAAAATCAATGCTTCTCCAAACAGGATCGAATACCTGGTTGTTAAAATAAAAAAGCACCGGAAAATGAAACACATAAATACCATAAGAAATGGTGCCAATGTACACCACGGTTTTATTGCATAACAACCGGTTGAACAAGGTAAAAGAGAATGTATACAACGCAGCCTTTAGTACAAGGTACAACGAACACAAACCCAACACAGGCAACTTAAATGCATAGTCAGTTGCCAGCGTTGTTACCAGCAATAAAAGCATACCATACTCCACTATTGCATTGGTAAATATTTTTTTTGGCAACCTGTTTTTATTGGCCGCTATTGCCCCCACGGCACCAAGGCCCAATGGCGCCATCCTGGTTAATAAAGAAACATAATTATACTTATCGACAGAAGGGAATATTGAAAACACCCCTTGCGAATAACCAATTACAATCATTGCTGCGGCTACTGCAATAAGCACCCCCGTTCTTTTTTTTAACAGCAATACAAAAAAAGGCCAAAACAAATAAAACTGTTCTTCCACACACAACGACCAAAAATGACTTACAGAAGATTTGGGTAATGCCTTTGAAATTATAGCGTAATTAAAAGTATAGGTTAAGAGGTAACCGAGGTTTTCCCTTACTACAGGTTGCGACAGCAGCCAGAGTAGTAAAATAGTTAAATAATAAATGGGAAATATCCTCAGCGTTCTGCGCCCAATAAAGTGAATATAATTTTGTTTAAATGAATTACCGGGTGCTTGTAATAAAATGGTAGTTACCAAAAAACCACTGATAACAAAAAACAAATCAACGCCATAGTAACCTGCATAAAAATACGTTGCGATGTACTTTGCAAAATGTTGCAGCAGCACTAAAAAAATGGCCACACAACGCAAGCCATCAATGCCGGGGTAATACCGGGTTGAAGGTTCGGAGTTTAAGGTTGATGGTTCAAAGTTCAAGGTTTAAGGTTCAAGGTTGATGGTTGAAAGTTGATGGTTTGGACACTTCACTTATTTAGCAAGTGCTTTTAACTTTGAACTTTCAATTTTTTAATATCGTATTGACAAAAACTTTTTTAAGGAAATTAACATACTAAGAAACGAAATCACAACCTTCAACTTTGAACTTTCAACCTTCAATTTTATTCAACCTTCAACTATCAACTTTCAACCATCAACTTGCTTATGCCGTTCTTAATCCACATACGTCTCCTGTAGAATCTTTTTGACAAGTAAAATTTCCTTGTCTGCCAGGTTGTCTACTATTTTGACTATTCTTTGCCTGTCTACTGTTCTAATTTGATCCAAAACTATCCATCCTTTCGTTATTTTATGCCTGATCGCAATTCTTGTTGGATATGGCTTCGAGCTACTTGTCATTGGTGCAATAACAATCGTCTGTAAGTATCTGTTCATTTCATTCGGTGAGATAATTACACATGGCCGCGTTTTTTTCATTTCACTGCCGATTGTCGGATCGAGGTTGACTAGTACAATTTGATATTGTTTTAACTCCATTCCTCAAAGTTTTCATCTTCAAATACATCCGATATGAAAAGCTTATCATCGCCATTATCATGCATTTTTTTGAAAGACTTATCCCAGCCAATTCTTGAGGCTGTTTTTGGTTTTAGAATTATATAGTCCTTTTCAAGAATGAGTTCAAGCGTTTCTTTGATATTGTATTTCTCAATCAAAGTCTTTGTCAAACGGATTCCTTTAGAATTTCCAATTGGGATTACTGAAATGTCCATAAAGATTTAATTTTAATTGTGGTTACAAAGTAATTACATTCTGATGAATTATCCAAATCAGACAAGGAGAAATGACAGCCAACAATATCATTTAAGAGGTTGATGGTTCAAGGTTCAAGGTTGATGGTTGAAAGTTGATGGTTTGGAGACTCCACTTATTTAGCAAGTGCTTTTAACTTTATTTTTCTTATATTTTATTATTGAGAACAATTTTAAAGAAACAATCATATTAAGAAACTAAATCAACAACCTTCAACTATGAACCTTGAACCATCAACTTTCTTTAACCTTCAACTTTCTTTAACCTTCAACTTTGAACCTTGAACCATCAACTTTCTTTAACCTTCAACTATGAACTTTGAACCTTGAACTTTGAACCATCAACTTTCTTTAACCTTCAACATTGAACTTTCAACCATCAACTTTCTTCAACCTTCAACCTTGAACGTTCTTTAAGTAATCTGTATAAGCTGCTATAATTGTATCTTTTACTGTTTGCCAATTTACAGGGTAAAGCATGTCGGGCATTTCCTCCAGTTCAGCATCCTCAAAATAAATAAGACTTTTAATTACGAGGAATAAAGACCCGTCATTGTATTTGTGGAGGTACTGTTGCAACATCGTAGCAAGAGACATTTCTTTTAATAAAAAATACAAATCGATAAAATCTTTTTTTGATCCTCTTCCAGTAATTGCAGCCAGTTTCATGGCAGCAATATCATGGTATGTTGCAAGCCTGAGCCCATCTGTAGCCAGCAATTCTTTCAACCACGGATAGGTATAATTTACAATGTCAACTTTAATTCCATTTACTAAATAGACATGCATATTTTTAGAATCTTTTAATAGCGTAATTGCCCCCAATGGTGCAAGTGCCTGGTTAATTTCCAATACATCAACATCTATATTGCCAAAAAAATCTAAATCAATTGATTTACGATGCCCAATTTGCAGTGCAAGGGAAGTACCACCCACAAGGCGCAATTGACTGAATAAATCAATGGACAATATTTTTTTTAAAAGTTCCAGTGTGCCGGTGTCGACAGTTTGGTAGTATAGCATTTAAATTGTTGTTTTGGAATGCCAGACAGTAAGGAAATAAAAGCCAGACTCCTGCCATCCAATTCCCGTACCTGTTGCACTTCTGTAGCGATTGTTTTTAATCCGTAGTATTTTTCAATCAATAACCAATCCTGCCACATGCCATATTCCAGCACTCTTTTTATTATGAACCGCCTGCTTCTTTCACCATCCAATTCATCCCGCTTTACATCCCAAAAAAGATGCGGTGACAACTGAGAAGCAATTGATTCAAAGTTCATAGTTGAAGGTTGAAAGTTCA
>JANXSR010000075.1 GCA_025352625.1 Ferruginibacter sp. | reverse complement strand
AGCAGGCTCTCAGATGCAGCAATTCCATTTCCGCATTGGTATGGATAGTACCTCCTCTTTTAAAGAACTGGATGAATACAGCAAACAAAAATTAAAAGACTTATACATCAATTATTTCTTTAGAAGACAAGATAATTTTTGGCGAAAGGAAGCCCTCTATAAATTACCAGAGTTAAAAAGAAGTACAGATATGTTGGTGTGTGGCGAAGATCTTGGAATGGTTCCGGATTGTGTGCCTGATGTTATGCAGCAGTCAGGTATTTTAAGCCTTGAAATACAGAGAATGCCAAAGCAAACAACAACACTATTTTTTCATCCCAACGATGCTCCTTATTTAAGTGTAGTTATGCCTTCAACCCACGACATGAGTACCATACGTGGCTGGTGGGAGGAAGATCCTGCAAAAACACAGGAATTCTTTAATAACATGCTTGGGCATTATGGGGCTGCTCCTTTTTATTGCGAGCCTTATATTAACAAGGAAATAGTTTTGCAACATTTATATTCTCCTGCAATGTGGAGTATTTTTCAACTACAGGATATAATGGGCACCAGTGCTATATTGCGCAGAAACAATCCAAATGATGAACGTATAAATATACCCGCAGATCCCAAACATTATTGGAAATACAGAATGCACATTACGTTGGAAAATCTTATCAAGGAGGCTGCTTTTAATGAAGAATTGAAAAAAGACATTTTGGCGAGTGGTAGATAAATGATAAAATATTAAACTTTCATCCAGATACATGGATAAGGATAATATAAAAAATGCCCCTGGAAAACCAAGGGCATTTTTTATATTATTAATTTAAGTGAATTAACCAAATAATCCACCTTTCTTAAAATGACGAATACCATCTCCAATTTTAAATCCATTGTTATAAACTTCTATTTTATAATCTCCCGTTTCGTAAGCTGAGTTTTGTTTCCAGTCAAAACTCACCCTTTGTTTTTGCCCCTGGATGTAGTTTATATTTACTTTTTGTGTAAAAGTTTTTTCTTCACCCTCCCTGGTTGTAAACTTACCTGAACCAAGTGCTTCTATTGCCACTGCTTGTCCATTAGGTGCAGTTACAATAATGTATAAATCTTTAGGACCAGTAGTCGAAATTCTGTTCTCATCCAAATCAAATGAAATCCGGATTTTATCTACTCTTTTTGCTTTTGTAGTTTCTTTTTCTTTACCACTTTTCTTTTCATCAATACCTAAAATATAAAAATTAGAAGCATGAAGGGTAGAGCCTACATCGATTACACTTTCTCTGTCCTTAATTACAGTTTTAGCCGAATCAAAATCCTGGCGAACTTTATTTCGTTCCTGTGTAACTGCTTCCTTCTCCTGGGTTAGTACAATATTCTGTCCTTTTAAAACCTCTACCTGTGCTTTGTAATCTTCAATATCTGTGTTTAGGGAAGCTATTAATGCCTTGGCTTGTTTTAACTCTGCATCGGTGGCATTTTTCTTGGATAAAATACTTTGTATTTGTGCTTTTTTATTTGCAATTTCTTTATCCTTGATAGTAATCGTACTATCTTTTTTTGCGTTGGTTGTCTTTAAAAAGTCATAGCGTGCGGTTGCTTCTTCTAACTGACTTTGCAGTGTATCTTTCTCAGAAACAACTCCGGCATACATCGTATCCTTTTGTTGAATCTCATCTTTGGTTTTGCTTTTATCCCAAATTATATAACCCCATGTTCCCAATAATGCAATGATTAGCGGAATAGAGATCAAGGTACGCCAATCCTTTTTAGGTGGTTGAGGGGGCGTAGAAGGTGTTGTTTCTGCCGGTGGAAAATTTTCGAATGCCATGATTAGTAATTTTATTTGTTATAAAAATAATGAATGTGAAAATAGCTTTAGCAGGGAATGTGGATATGTTAACAAGTAAGTTGAAAATTTATGATTGTTAGTTGGTGAAACTATAAAATTCCAAAACCATGCCAATTTTTTAGGAACGCACAAAGTTTATGAGGCAATTAAGTTGGCATGAAAATATTTACTTTTGAATAAACACGTGTAAAATATGAACCTTCGTACAATCGGTTTATTAATAGCCTCTAATATTTTTATGACATTTGCCTGGTATGGCCTGCTAAAAGAAAAAGGCTTAACCTTGTGGAAGGCGATACTTATAAGCTGGTGTATTGCTTTTTTTGAATATAGTTTGATGGTACCTGCTAACAGGATTGGTTTTCAGAGCGGAATGACGGGCTTTCAGTTGAAACTTACACAAGAGGTTATAACGCTGGTGGTATTTGCAGTTTTTGTAGTGTTGTATCTTAAGGAACCATTGCAGTGGAAATACCTGGTTAGTTTCATTTTATTATTAGGAGCAGTTTATTTTATGTTTAAAAAATAAAACTGCTTATTTTAGTTTACTTATTTTGTACCAATTGGTATAATAACACTTTAAGAAAATTTAAACATAATTTTAAAAAATTCAATATCTAACTGTGGCATAAAATACACAACCAACTTCTACAAAATAAAGACAGTCAAATCAAGTTTATTTATTAAAAGCCCTTTTCATACTGGTTTTTTATTTTCTTACACCTTACCCGGCTGTAAAGGTTAGGAGCTTATCTTTGTTAGATAACTATTTATAATAATGGCAACCAATCGATCTGCAGCAATAAGTTTTATTTTCATTACACTATTAATTGATGTTACGGGTATTGGCCTCATTATACCGGTAGTTCCCGGTTTGATAGAACAATTAATACATGGCTCCATCAGCGATGCTTCCCGTTATAGCGGATGGCTGGCATTTGCGTATGCTATTATGCAGTTTTTGTTTGCTCCTTTGTTGGGAAACTTAAGTGATAAATATGGCAGACGGCCGGTATTATTATTGTCTTTATTAGGATTGGGAATTGATTATATTTTTCTTGCAATGGCTCCATCTATAGGCTGGTTGTTTGTGGGTAGAATAATTGCTGGCTTTGCGGGTGCCAGTTTTACAACAGCTACTGCTTACATTGCGGATATCAGTACGCCTCAAAACAGGGCTCAAAATTTTGGTATGGTTGGTGCCGCATTTGGGTTAGGCTTTATACTGGGACCTGTTATTGGTGGATTACTGGGAGAATATGGTGTTAGGGTTCCATTTATTGTTGCGGCCTGTTTAAGCCTTGTAAATTGCCTTTATGGATACTTTGTGTTGCCGGAATCGCTGGCAATTGAAAACAGAAGAGAATTTCAATGGAAGCGGGCAAATCCAATAGGAAGTTTAAAACAACTCCAAAAATATCCGGCTGTGGGTGGGTTAATACTTTCTTTTTTTCTGATTTACCTGGCAGCCAATGCTGTACAAAGTACGTGGTCTTTTTTTGGGATTAAGCAATTTAACTGGACACCTAAAATAATAGGTCTTTCGTTGGGATTGGTGGGGCTTTTAGTTGGTGCCGTACAGGGAGGATTGATACGCATTGTAAATCCCTGGTTAGGCAATAAAAAAAGTGTGTATGCAGGGTTAGCATTGTATGCTATAGGTTTATTTTTATTTTCAATAGCAACCCAAAGCTGGATGATGTTTTTGTTTTTAGTGCCTTATTGCCTTGGCGGTATCTGCGGCCCGGCATTACAATCAATTATCTCGGGTCAGGTGCCGGCAAATGAGCAGGGCGAATTACAAGGAGGACTAACAAGTGTGATGAGTCTTACAAATATTATCGGTCCCATTTTAATGACCAGTTTATTTTCGTACTTTACCAAACCTGCAGCTCCGTTTCATTTTGCTGGAGCAGCATTTTTTTTAGGTGGTATTTTTATGACCATTAGTTTGTGGCTTGCTTACAGAACCCTTCGCCATAATAAAACCATTTCATAATAAATTCAACAAAAGATGATTAGTGGTATTAACGATTTTAAAAACGTTTTCTTCATTGGCGTTGCTGGTACCGGCATGAGTGCCATTGCACAATACCTTGCGGGAATAGAAAAAAACGTGAGTGGCAGCGATCGTTATTTTAAAGAAGGTGTTGAGAATGAAACAAAAGAAAAATTAACAGCAGCAGGCATACATTGTTTTTTACAAAATGGCGAAGGCATTACAACCGAAACAGATTTAGTGGTGGTTTCTACAGCCATTGAAGATACGGTTGCAGAAGTTCAAAAGGCAAAACAATTAAACATACCCATTTTAAAAAGAAGTGAAGTATTGGCTTTAATTGCCAAAAGCAAAAGAACCATTGCGGTAGCAGGAACCTCCGGTAAAAGTACCACCAGCGCTATGCTGTTTGATATATTGACTTACGCAGGTTTGCAGCCAGGCATCATCAGTGGGGCAGGTTTAATCAATATTATTAAAGAAGGTAAAATTGGAAATGCAAAAGTGGGCAAAGGCGAGTGGCTGGTAATTGAGGCAGATGAAAGTGATGGGTCTATTGTGCAGTACCATCCTGAAGTTGGACTGTTATTGAATATTGATAAAGATCACCAGGAGATTGATGAACTGATAGATATTTTTGGCATTTTTAAGAAAAACACTCAACGGTTATTTGTAGTGAACGAATCTAATGCATTAGCCAAAAAATTATCTTTTAATGCTGCTAATGATTTTGCAACTGAACCACATTCAGAAGCAGGATATCAAGCGGCCGGCTTTATACAAAATGGCCTAACCATTTCTTTCAATATCAATGAAACTGCTTTTAGTTTACAGACTGTAGGTAAACTAAATATGGAAAATGCATTGGCTGCTACGGCAGTTGCCAACCAGTTAGGTGTTGATTTAAAAACTTGTGCCGACGCATTAAAAAATTATGAAGGTATTTATCGCCGACATCAGCTATTAGGCTGCAAACAAAACGTTTGGCTTATCGATGATTATGCCCACAACCCCGTTAAGTGCGCCAGGAGTATTGAAGCCTGCCAACCAATTGCGAATAAAGTAGTAGCGTGGTTTCAACCACATGGATATGGCCCAACACGTTTTTTACGCAATGATTTTGTAAAAGAAATAGCAGCTGTATTAAGGCCACAGGATGAAATTTGGATGAGTGAAATTTTTTATGCAGGTGGTACAGCTGTAAAAGATATTTCTGCCAATGATTTAATCAATGATATCAAAGCGTTGGGTAAAAATGCTTTTTTTGTAGCAGACAGGAATCAGTTTTTAGAGACTGTCAGGCCACATCTTACAAACAATACCGTTTTACTTTTGATGGGCGCAAGAGATCCTGGTTTAGAACAATTTGGGAAGGAGTTATTAGAAAAGTTATAAAAGCTTATTTTGCAAATATGTCATCAGTCTGCCTCATAATAAACATTCAACAACTTGTGAATGTGCGTGCATACAGTCAGTTGCTTTCAGGTGCCGCACTTGCAGAATTACCATGTATAGAAAATGCTTTCTTATTGATTGAAAATGGCCTTATTGCCGACTATGGCGCTATGTACGAACTGGAACTGAAAGTACCGCAATTACCAAAGTATATTATTAATGCAGAAGATAAATTTGTATTACCGGCTTGGTGCGACAGTCATACCCACCTTGTGTTTGCAGCCAGCAGGGAAAACGAATTTATTGATAAAATAAGGGGATTAAGTTATGCTGAAATTGCAGCCAAAGGCGGAGGCATTTTAAATTCTGCTCAAAAACTACACAACGCCAGTGAAGACGAACTATTTAATCTTGCCTGGAAACGGCTTGAAGAAGTAAGTAAATTAGGCACCGGTGCCATTGAAATAAAAAGCGGCTACGGGTTAACGGTAGAAGGAGAATTAAAGATGCTTCGGGTAATTAAGAAGCTAAAAGAGAAATCGAATCTTTTAATTAAAGCTACCTTTTTAGCAGCACACACCTATCCTCTTCTATACAAAGAAAATCACCAGGGATATATTGACAGCATCATCAACGAAATGTTACCTGTAATTGCCAATGAAAAACTAGCTGACTACATTGATGTGTTTTGTGAGACAGGCTTTTTTTCGGCAAAAGAAATGGAAATGATATGCCAAGCAGGCATGCGGTATGGTTTAAAACCAAAGCTGCATGTAAACCAGTTAAATAGTATTGGCGGTATAGAAGCCGGTTTGAAACTGCAGGCAATATCATTGGATCATTTGGAAACTTTAAATGAAGCAGAAATAAATTTACTTGGTCAGCAACAATCTTCTTTATCCGCAGCAACTCACAATAAAACAATTTGTACTTTATTACCTACTGCCGCATTTTTCCTCCGGATGGGTTTTCAACCGGCAAGATCCTTAATTGATACTGGCTGTGCAGTAGCATTGGCAAGCGATTACAACCCGGGCTCATCACCCAGCGGAAATATGAACCTTGTGGTAGCGATGAGTTGTATCCAAATGAGAATGTTACCGGAAGAAGCCATCAATGCAGCCACCATTAATGGAGCATATGCGATGGAATTAGGTAAAGAGGCTGGTAGTATCACAATTGGTAAAAAGGCAAATCTGATTTTTACAAAGCCAATTCCTTCACTGGCTTATTTACCGTATGCATTTGGAACAAATTGTATCGACAGCGTAATGATAAACGGGGAGTTTGTCTGAATGAAGAGTTGAGTAAATTAAAAGAATTAATAAGATTTGACAATAGTGGGTAAATAAGTAAGTCGAAAATAAAAACGTCTTAACCCCTCACCGGCAAAAAATATATGCTTATGCAACAACTCATCGAATGTGTTCCCAACTTTAGTGAAGGGATTGACCTTAACGTCATTAACCAGATAACCGCAGAAATAGAAAGTGTAGAAGGTGTACGCTTGCTGAATGTTGATCCGGGTAAGGCAACCAACCGCACGGTAGTTACAATGGTTGGTGAACCCAACGCTGTTATTGAAGCTGCTTTTAGAGCTGTCAAAAAAGCGGGTGAATTAATAGATATGAGTAAACATAAAGGAGAACATCCCCGCATGGGTGCAACGGATGTTTGCCCTTTAATTCCTGTTGCAAATATTAGTATGGAAGAAACAGTAAAATATGCTCAGGCACTTGCAAAAAGAGTGGGAGAAGAATTGCAGTTACCCGTTTATTTATATGAAGCAGCACAGCCGGATAAAAAACGAAATAACTTATCGGTTATTCGTGCCGGGGAGTACGAAGCATTTTCTAAAAAAATATTGTTACCAGAATGGAAACCGGATTACGGCCCTGCAGAATTTGATAGCAAGCGAGGTGCTACAGTTATTGGTGCAAGAGATTTTTTAGTAGCATATAACGTAAACCTAAACACAACGTCTACACGCCGGGCTAATGCCATTGCCTTTGATGTGAGGGAAGCGGGGCGTGCCAAATTAGAAAACGGAAAACCGGTAAAAGATGAAAATGGAAAAGCTGTCAATATTCCGGGCAGCTTGAAAGCTGTAAAAGCTATCGGCTGGTTTATAGAAGAATATGGCATTGCACAGATTTCCATCAATCTTACCAATATTAATGTAACGCCCGTTCACATTGCCTTTGATGAAATTTGTAAAAAAGCAGCTGAACGTGGCATCCGGGTAACGGGAAGCGAATTGGTTGGGTTGATTCCGCTAAAAGCAATGCTGGATGCAGGAAAATACTTCCTGTTGAAACAACAACGTTCTACAGGTGTTTCAGAAAAAGAATTGATTAAGATTGCCATTAAATCAATGGGACTTGATGAATTGGCTCCATTTAAACCTGAGCAAAGAATCATTGAATACATGCTGGCGAATAAAGCAGACAGCAAACTGATAGGTTTAACACTAAGCGATTTTGCGGATGAAACTGCCAGTGAAAGTGCTGCGCCAGGTGGTGGCTCTATTGCTGCATACGTTGGTGCACTTGGTGTATCGTTGGCAACAATGGTTGCTAATTTATCGGCCCATAAAAAAGGATGGGATGAACGTTGGCTGGAGTTTAGCAACTGGGCCGAAAAGGGAGAGCAATACAAAAATGAATTATTAAAACTGGTTGATGCAGATACAAAAGCGTTCAACCAAATCATGACTGCTTTTGCATTGCCTAAAGGAACAGCGGAAGAAAAAATATTACGTACTGCAGCTATACAGAAAGCCACCAAATATGCCATCGAAATTCCATTTAAAGTTATGCAGGCAGCACATGGAAGTTTGCAGATAATAAAGGCAATGGCAGAAACCGGTAACCCCAATTCTGTATCAGATGCAGGTGTTGGTGCGCTTTGTGCACGCAGTGCCGTAATGGGTGCTTTTATGAATGTGCGGATAAATGCCGCAGGGTATGATGATAAAGTGTTTGTTACAACTATTGTAGCAAAGGGTGCTGCCATAGAAAAAGAAACCACTGAACTGGAAGCTGCTATTTTACAATTGGTAAACGAAAAAATAGGCATATAAATATTTTTATCCGTGCTGTAAAGTAATCTGGATAATTGTTTTGGCTTGTCCGTCGCTGCGGATCGTTCTACTTTATTATTTTAATTTAGCCGGGTGTTTTTACAGCAAATACTGTATAGTATTTGCTGCAATTAAATAAATTATACAACTAATTTTTATTAATCCATCCCCCCATTCATCACTAACAAAATGCCTGCAGATTTTAGTCGTACCAAAATGGTGTGTAGCACAACTGAGTGATTCGCTGCGACGGGCAAGCCACAATAATGTCGCTATAAAAAATTATGTTAGTAAACAAAATCTAATCTTACAATAATTTCCACGCCTTCATAATGCCTATTTTCTATTAACATTTCTTTGGTAAACTTTAAGGATACAATAGCATCTTATACACATTGGTAACAATTAAAATTTACAATCATGAAAAAGACATTTACATTTTTAGCCACAGTAGTTTTAATGACAACTGTCGCCTTTGCTCAGAATAATGGTAATCATCAACGAGACAATAATTATGGCACCAACGATAATGGCAGAAACTATCCACATGATGTAGTCATCAATGATAATCCCAGGAGAGGAGGAGGATATGATGACAGAGGTAGCCGGGGATATTACTTTAGCGAAAGGGAAAAAAATATGCAAATAGCTCAAATCAACAATGAATATTTTCATAGAATTCAATCTGTAAAAAGTAAATTTTTTATGGGAAGGTATCAGAAAGAACGTATCATTAATTCATTGCAGGCTCAACGTGAAAGTGAAATCCGTTCTGTGTGGATAAGATTTAATGACAGAGATAACCGATACGACAGAAGATCTGATCGTCATGATGACCATGATGAGCATAGTAGAAGAAATTGGTAATAAACCAGCCCTTTACAATAGCCTCCGAAATTCGGGGGCTTTTTTATTTATATTTGCGCCTTATTAAATTAAAATTAAAATGTACAAGGCAGTATTTATAGACATGGATGGCACGCTGTTAAAAAGTGACCATAGTGTAAGTGAGGCAAATAAATTAGCAATTCATAAATTACAGGAGAAGGGAGTGTTGGTGGTACTTATATCTGCCCGTCCGCTGCATGGGATATTACCAATAAGTAAACAGGTGGTGGCGGATAATATGCCGGTTGTAAGTTTAAATGGCGGTTACATTTTATATAAAAACGAAATCATTTACGAAGCAGCGGTTTCAATACCTGATACAATTAGTGTATACAATGAATTAAAAGGGTACGACGTGTCGCCCATGTATTACAGTCAAATGGATTGGTTTGCCGAAATGGAAAATGACCGTATAAAAAAAGAACAAAAAATTACAGCTGTAAAAATAAAAATTCAGCCATTTGATGAAACCGTTAAATGGTGGGAAGAAAATAAAACAGGCCCCAACAAAATATTAATAGCTGGTGAAAAACACCTGATTTCAGCAATTGAACAAAGGTTGAACGAGATGCACGAAGGCAAATTAAACATCTATAAATCGCAGGCCACTTACCTGGAGGTAATGAGTTTGGAGGTTTCTAAAGCAAAGGCCATTCAATTACTGATAGAAAGGTTTGGAATTGACAAAAAAGAAACTATTGCAATTGGAGATAATTACAACGACAAGGGAATGATAGAGTTTGCAGGTATGGGCATAGCGATGGGAAATGCTCCCGAAGAAATAAAATTGGCAGCTGATTATGTAACAGATACCAACAACAACGACGGCGTTGCTAAAGCATTACATCAGCATTTTTTTTAGATAATTTTTTTGAAAAAGAAATTACCTGAAAAATCCACCTCTTAAATTAACAGGTGGATTTTTTTATAGTATACTTATTTTAAACAAATGCTATTCTGCATCGTCTTCAGTGATCTCTTTGGCTAACAAGGTTTCCTGTGCTTCAATAATATTTGATTGACGTCTGTTTACATTGATGTCTTTTGTTTTATTGATCATTTGAGTCAACACATCCACACATTGGCTGACAGATGTCTCAAAATAGGGACTGTTCTTTTTTACAAAATGATCATTGCCGGGCACTTCCAGCCGAATTTCACAATAGTTATTTTCCGGTGCTGAATCTGGTCCTTTAAACAACGTAACATTGGCTCTGATTATGTTATCAGCCTTTAATCCACTAATTTTTTCTTTTATAAAATGCTCTAATGAGTCACCTGCCTTAAAGCCTAAAGATTGAATGGTAATATCCATGATATATGTTTTATAATTGATTAGGGCATAGATTATGCCAAAGAGGTTGCCGGTTTTTTTTGCAAGTGATATCTACTAAGCAACGCTTAATTACCAACTTTTAGTATTGGTATAAAACCGGGTTTAAAGGAGAATTAATTACTTCACCAATTTCGGCTCCGGGGCACCAGGTATTCCAGTCATTGATTTGATTTTTGTTTTCAGGATTCTTTAGTTTCATATCTTTATCCATGTAAATAATGGTCATTACTTTTCGCATTTGATTGCTGAAATTAGCGCCAGCCCTGTGAAATACCCAACCCGAATGGAAACTTATTTCACCTGCATCAAATGGTTCAATTATATGTTTATAATCAGTTACTTTTAATTTTTGCTGAATGATGGTTTCACTTTCGTCTCCAATTTCAAGTTCTCTTCCTTCTATAATTTGATGACTGCCGGCACTAAATTCCAATGGGCCATTCTCTAATGGAATCGCTTGTAATGGTATCCATGCAGTAACAGTTTTGTCTGTTTCAAGCGGCCAGTAATATTGATCGGCGTGCCAGGGGGTTATACCACCACCACCTTCTTTAAACAACGCCTGATCGTGATACATTCTTACTCCATTTACCTGCATTAAGTCGGTTGCAATTTTTGCCAGTCGTTTACTAAAGATTAATTCTTTCACTACATCATCCTCACACCATAAATTAAAGAGTTGTAAAAAAGCTTTGCCATATGTACCTCTTTCTTCTAATCTGGTAGTTATCGTATTCATTTTATTAACCCTTGCCGAAATTGTTTTATTAAAAAAAACAAGTGTTTCTTCATTTAAAACCTCTTTTAATTTGATGAACCTATTGGTTTGATAAGATTCAATTTGCTCTTTCGATAACTCGTAATTGGTTTGTAGAAATTGCTCAATCGAAGTCGGTAGTAACATGGCATTCTTTTAAATTCTGAAAAAAAGGGTTGATCTTTAAAACGGTTATCATTAAATAGTACACTCAAATTAATTAAATTTTATTAAAAAAATGAATTCCAATTTTCTTAACTTCCCTATATGAAACATTTTAAGTTTTACACTAAGGAAGATATTCTATCGCTTACTAAAATTCGCCGTTTCGAAACCAAAATAGGAGAGCGGATAAAACATTTAACAAGTAAGGATAATTGGGCAGAAGCTTTAAGCCAATCACCGGCAAAATATGTAATACTGGGTATTCCGGAAGATATTGGTGTTAAGGCTAACTATGGTATTGGCGGTGCAGATACAGCCTGGTTGCCATTCTTATCCGGTTTTTTAAATAACCAAAGTAATGATTTTTTAACAGGCGAGAACATTTTATTATTGGGCCATTTTGATTTTGGTGATATCAAATATTTGATAGAGAACAATGCATATAACCATGATGAATTAATAGAAGCTTACCGCCATGCAATTAACATGATTGATGATGCGGTGGAGGATATGATAAAAGTAATTACCGCCCTCAAAAAAATACCTATTGTTATTGGCGGCGGGCATAATAATGCTTACCCAATTATTAAAGGAACAGCTAAAGGGTTGTACAAGGCCGAAGTAATTTCACTTGCACAAATAAACTGCATCAATTTAGATGCGCATGCTGACTTTAGTGCTACGGAGGGAAGGCACAATGGCAATGGATTTCACTATGCAGAAGAAGATGGTTACCTGGGTAAGTATTGTATCATTGGAGTGCATGAAAATACGCTGTCGCAAAACGTATTGATGGAGGTGCATAACAATCCTTTTATTGATTACATCACTTACGAAGAAATTTTTATTCATGAAAGAAAAAATTTTATGCAGTCGGTGTCTCATGCAACAGGATTTACAGAAGATACTTATTCGGGTATTGAACTGGACCTTAACTGTATTGAGCAGGTGTTAAGCAACGATGTGTTGCCGGGCGGTATAACTGTTTTACAGGCACGGCAATACGTAACTTTTGCAGCACAAGATGCTAAAGTTGCTTACCTGCATATTTGTGAAGGAGCCAGCCAGTTGGCGGATGGCAGAAAGAATGAAACTACGGGTAAACTAATCAGTTATTTAGTGAGTGATTTTATAAAAGAATTATCGCAGGAATAATTTATTGTAATAAAGCTGAAGCCATTTCTTTTTCTTCAGCAACACCATCTTTGCGCCAAACCTGTTTACCATCTTTAAAAAGTATAAATACAGGCAACGCCGTTACCGAATATTGTTTTAGTATATCAAGGTCATTTCCTCCATCTACTTTTACCAAAGAAAATTTTCCAGGATTATTTGCCTGCAAACTTTTTAAAACAGGTTCCATTTTTTTGCATGGCGGACACCATTCTGCGCCAAAATCTACCAACACAATTTTTGCCGAATTCACAGCAGCTGTAAAAGCTTCCACAGTCATTTGTTTGGCCGCAGTTGCTCCTTCTAATTTTTTATCTCCAGCTTTCCAGGCATTGATGCCGCCCTTTAATTCATATACATTTCCAAAACCCATTTCCCTCATTTTTTCAGCGGCTGCAGCACTTCTGCCACCCGCAAGGCAATACACATACACCGGTTTGTTTTTATCTACAAAAGCAATTCTGCGTGCAAATTCGTCTTTGTCATTCCAGTTTGCCCAAAGGGTATTTTTAATATGCCCCGATATATATTCGCCCTGTGTTCTTACATCCAATACCTGAACAGAATCTTTACTTATTGCTTTTTCAAATTCATCCGCAGATAAGTTTGTATTGGTTTGGGCGGTGCAGGAAATTAACAGCAAAGTTCC
>JANXSR010000058.1 GCA_025352625.1 Ferruginibacter sp. | reverse complement strand
CCGAATTTTTATTGGATAGCAATGGGAAATAGCTTCGGATGCATTCGTAAATAAAAACACAGCAATAAGGTACTACAAAAAAAAACAACACTTCCTCAATGGGCAGGTTGATGAATTTTATGCCGGTGATATAATTGTCATTAAAGCTCCAGACATTTTTTGCGGTAAAAAAAATATCCCAGGCAATGTAAATCAAAGCGGGCAAAAGCATTGCCGGAAAAAGGTATCTCCACTTTTTATAAAAGGCTACTTTCTTATCAAAGCTCAGCGCCAGCGGCCCGGCGAGGCTGCTGCAAAGAATTAAAAAATAAGTGTAGTGATTGTTCAACTGTTTTAATTGGAATTTTTGCAACGATGCATTTCTACGCTGCCGTGAAAGATCAGCACTGCAATATAGTACAAGAGTGCGACGCCAATGAAGCTCAATAGTAAATCAACTGCCTGGACAAAAAATTATTGAGCTTTTCTTAATTTATCGGTCTTCACTTTTTGCCAGTATTTTTTCGCCACGAACAACATACCAAAACTTTCGCCTTCATATTTATCCATATGCTTGTGGTGCATTTTATGCGCCCAGCGAATGGTGCGGATGTAGGTATTGTTGCTGCGGGTAAACCATTTAAACCGCTGGTGGATGATGACCTCGTGCACAACAAAATAGGCGAAGCCGTATAAGGCAATGCCAAACCCAATAGCCGCAGCGGTGTACACCTGGTGCTGCATACCTAGCATAATGCACAACCAACTTGGTATGGCGAATATTAAAAAGAAGGCGTCGTTTTTTTCAAAAAATCCCGGATTGGGCTGGTGATGATCCTGGTGCAGGTACCATAAAAAACCGTGCATGATGTACCGGTGCGTAAGCCAGGTAATACCTTCCATAATAAAAAAAGTAGCTAATAGAATTACAATAAATAAAAACCAGTGCATATGTAATATATTATTTCAAAAAAGTGCGCAGCAACAAGAAAAACATCATTTGTATCAGTAACAAATTTATGGCAAATTTGTTTCGTTTATTAAATTTGAAATAATGAAAAATACCCAGTAATAAAACACTTATTGTAACCCAGCAAATGTAATTGTACAAAGGAATACTGCCATCGCCATTCCATTGCCAGTAGCCCAATTTTACTGCTACTGGTTCTATAAGCCAATCAAATAAAACGGCCAATGTTGCACCATCTGCAATTACAGACATTGCCTTTAATACCTGTGGCGGCGTTTTTGTTTCTGTAGCAACCCTTATAATAACTTTGGCCAGGAAAGTATTTATACAGATACCGCAGCAATACAAGACTATAAACCAGTTTATACCAATTACTAAGGGTACTTTTTGCCACTGAAACCCCAATGCCTTTCCATAGCTATAATCGCCAAATAACAAACCGGTATTTACGCCAATTACTTCTGCCGCAAAGCCAACCATGCAGGTTATTGCTACAAAGAAATAGAAATATTTATTTTTTTCTTTTTGCGTCCACACTAATAAAAGAGCACTTACCAGCAGGTTAAATGGCGTTGCTTTAATAAAGGAGGTATTGTCGAAAAAAAGGATACCTGTTAAACCAATTGTATGAAACAGGATGGCAATAAATGTTGCAATTTGATATCTAGATAATTTGTTTAACAAGATTATTGAATTGGCATTTTATAATCGGATTTGATTAACTCACTTACAATTTTTGCACTCTTTAAACAAAGCGGAATTCCACCTCCCGGATGTACACTGCCACCGCAAAAATACAATCCTTTGATACTATCCGTAAAATTAGCATGCCTGAAAAAAGCTGCCAGCTTTGAGTTGGAGCTTGTTCCGTATAACGATCCCATGTAAGAAGCGGTTTGTTCCTGTATGAGCAAAGGGTCCAGCACATGCTCTGTAACAATTAAAGATTCTATATTTTCACCCAATATCCTGCCTAATTTATTAAGCACATTTTTTCTTAAACCGATTTTTAATTGTTCCCAATCCTGCCCGGTATTCGCTGGCGCATTCACCATCACAAACCAATTTTCGTTACCTGCCGGTGCCTGACTACTCTCCATTTTAGCAGTAATGTTGATGTACACTGTAGGATCATCAATCAGCTTTTTGTGAGTGAAAATATTGTCAAATTCTATTTTATAATCTTTGCTGAAAAATATATTGTGTAACTGTAATTGGGGAAATGATTTATTGATACCCCAGTAAAATATTACAGCACTACTGCTACGCTCTTGCCTTAATATTCTTTTAGCTGCATTTGCGTTGCCTAATAAATTTTTGTAAGTAAAATAAGCATCTACATTACTTACTACCACTTCGGCGAACTTATTTTCATTATTCACCCACACACTTTTTACTTCACCGTTTTGATGAATAATCTTTTGCACAGGACTATTAAAATAAAACTTGACTCCTTTTTTGACTGCGAGATTATACAACGCATTTGTGATGCTAATCATTCCACCCTTTGGATAAAAAGTACCCTGATTTTGTTCAAGGTGAGGAATTAAACTTAGCATAGAAGGCGCTTTGTAAGGATTGCTGCCATTGTAAGTTGCAAAGCGATTAAACAATTGTGCTGCTTCAGGCGAAGTAAAATGCTTGCTATTGTGCTGGTTTAACGTGTTGAATAGGTAACCGGGCCGTAGTGCTTTTAAAGCTGGCCAGATCCTTTTATTGAACCATGTTTTTCTTTTATGTAAGGAGTTGTTTAAAAAAATGGTACCGATATTATCATATATATTTTCAGACTCTTTCAAATACGCCGTGAGTTTTTCAGGCTGTTCATCTAATTTTTCCTTAAGTTCCTGTGCAAAGCGTTTTGCATTGGTGTAGGCTTGTACCACTTTGCCATTTTCATAAAAATATTTACAGGCAATATCTACCGGATGGTAACTAAAGTATGCCTGCATTGGTTCCTGTGCAAGGCTGAATAATTCCTCTATATTTTGAGGCTGTGTAAATAAGGAAGGACCGGCATCAAAAACAAACCCATCTTTTTCAAAGGCAGATAATTTACCGCCTGGCCGGTCATTTTTTTCATACACTTCTACGGTAAAACCCTGCAGTGCCAAACGAATTGCTATCGCCATGCCACCTACACCACTTCCAATAATGATTGCCCTTTTTGTTTGCATATGATAATAAAAACAATCCCTTTTAATTTGTCATTTATGACAGAAACTATCCAATTATTTTGTATCTGATTATTTCAGACAAATAAACAGCAAAAGGTTTCTATTCAAAGTTAGTTTTTAGTAGCAAGATATGTTTGCAGTTTGGGAAAGGCAATTTTAAACCATTCAGTATAATCTTGCGGACGAGATTCGATCGAATCCTTAATCTGGTCGAGAGTTTTATAACAATATGCACTCACTTCTTCCTCGTTTGGAATAATGGTCTCATCATAAGTACCAATAAACACATGATCGAATTCATGTTCTGTAAGGCCATTGTCGAAAGAGGCTTTGTAAATAAAATCAAACGCTTTTTCCAGCGTGGTAGTAAACCCCATTTCTTCCATTAACCTTTTTGTTGCAGCGGTTAAAGTTGCTTGCCCCGGTTCGGGATGGCTGCAGCAGGCATTGGTCCATAACCCAGGACTGTGGTACTTTGCGTCTGCCCTCTTCTGTAATAACATTTCACCCTTACTGTTAAAAATAAAAATGCTGAAAGCCCTGTGTAACAGGGCCTTTTGATGAACTTCTATTTTTTCCATTGTGCCCGTCGGCACATCGTTCTCGTCTACTAAAATAACATCCATAATTTCCTGTTCTTTATAAAATATTAAACTGGCTTCTTACACCTGCTTTGGCAACTATAAATAACTTGCTGTAATTTGGAATACGTATGCGTTGTTCCAGAATGTTGGCAGGAGCCGTTTGCTTTATTTTTTTAAACAATGATAAATAATATTTGTAGGCAACGTATACTCCAAATCTTGCCTTCATGGGTAACTCAACGATACCTTTGTATGCACCTGCAAAATCATTTGCTATCTCATCTTCAATCTGCCGTTTCATTGCGGGGGTAAAATTCGTAAAGTCTACTTCAGGAAAATACGTTCTGCTCAATTGCTCATAATCAGCTTTTACATCCCTCAGAAAATTTACTTTCTGAAAAGCTGCGCCGAGCAATTGTGCTGAGGGTTTTAATTTTTCGTACATTACTTTATCTCCTTCGCAAAAAACATACAGGCACATTAAACCTACCACTTCAGCACTTCCATAAATATATTCTTTATATCCATCGCAGTCGTATGTTGCTTTGCTAAGATCCATCTCCATGCTCTTAAAAAAGGCTGCTATCAAATCCTGTGATATTTTATATTGATTAACGGTTAACTGAAAGCTATGCAAAATAGGATTTAAACTTATCTTTCTTTCAAGAGCAGTATACGTAGCTTCTTTAAATTCAAGCAGCAACACTTCTTTATTGTGTTGATGAAAAGTATCAACAATTTCATCAGCAAAGCGTACAAATCCATAGATGTTAAAAACGGGTGTGCGCAAGCTGGGGTGCAACAATTTTATGGCGCTACTGAAAGATGTGCTGTACATCTCTGTAGTTGTTTTGCTACACTGTTGGCTCAAGTTATGAAAAAGGTTCATCATACCTCTCTGCTAATTTTTTTTGTTATTATTTGTGTTTTATTCACCGTGGTTATTACAAAATTTAGAAATGTTTATCGATTTCTTTGGCTACAACTTCTCCACTAATTAAACTTGGCGGCACTCCTGGGCCAGGTACCGTTAGCTGCCCTGTATAAAATAGGTTTTTGATTTTTTTACTCCGACACGAAGGTTTTAAAACAGCAGTTTGCATCAAAGTGTTCGCTAAACCATAAGCATTTCCTTTAAACGCATTATAATCTTCTATAAAATTGCTGACCGAATAGGATTTTTTATATACAATGGCATCCTTTACTGACTGCCCTATTCGTTCTTCGTACCGATTTATTATATCGTCAAAATATTTATCCCTCAACTTCTCTGTATCTCCTTCCAAACCGGCAGCCACCGGAATAAGAAAAAATAAATTTTCGCAACCAACAGGAGCCACACTATCATCACTCACAGATGTAACACTCACATAAAACAATGGTTTGCTTGGCCATTGTGCTGCAGTGTAAATTTCTTTACCATGCACATCAAAATTTACATCGAAAAATAAAGTATGGTGTAACACATTGACTAGTTTTTTATTTAAACCGACATAATAAATCAAACAGCTGGGTGCCATTACTCTTTTGGTCCAATATGTATCACTATAACTTCTATATTCAGGCGATAATAATTTACTCTCTATAAAATGATAATCTGCACCGCCCACAACAACATCTGCTTCAAAGGCCACTGTTTTTATTTCATAATTGCTGATTACTTCTGCATGTACTTTCTTTATAATACCCTCCGCTACATCCAGCTTTACAACATTGTGATTAAAATTAAATTTCACACCCAACTCTGTTGCAAGCTGGTACATGCCTTCAACAATTTTATACATACCGCCTTGGGGATACCAGGTACCGGATTTAACATCTGCATAATTCATCAGGCTGTACAAAGCCGGTGTATCTTTCGGAAGCGCACCCAAAAACAACACAGGAAATTCCAGTAATTGTTGAATTTTTTTATTTTTAAAATGTTTACCAATATGTTTTTTCATAGAGGTAAATACATCCAGTTTAAATATGCCCTTTATAAGATCCAGATCAATAAATTCAGCAATGGATTGGCCCGGCTTATGAACTAGTTTATTAATGCCTACTTCATACTTGTATTGAGCTTCCTTCATAAATTTATCAAGCATTACGCCGCTACCGGATTCAATGCTTTCAAATAAATTTTTAAGTGTCTGATAGTCTGCTGAAATATCCATTGAATCTTCCGGCCAATAAATTCTGTAAGAGGGATCTAATCTCTCGAGAAGATAATAATCTGATACCTTTTTTCCGAAACAATTAAAAAACCGTTCAAAAACGTCTGGCATCCAATACCAACTTGGTCCCATATCAAAAACAAAGCCCTCTGCATACAATCTCCTTGCTCTTCCACCTGGCATAGATTGTTTCTCAAATATAGTAACAGCCCACCCTGCTTTAGCTAAAAAGCATGCTGCTGATAAGCCGGCAAACCCACTTCCTATTATGACTACATTTTTCAATATTCTAAAGTAATGCTATTGGAATTTAAAACGGGAGTATTAATATTCTTTTGCTAAATCAAAATCTTGAAAGTTGTTCTTTAAGCAATTTGCGTGCAAAATGTATTCTGCTTTTTATAGTACCTAAAGGCTCATTTAGCATATCTGCAATTTCATGGTATTTATACCCTTCAAAATATAACATGAAGGGATTTCGGAAAATAGCGGGTAACTGATGAATTGCTATCTGAATATCTTTCATTTTTAAAGCACCTTCAGCAGCATTAGTAGTAGTTACCTGATTGTAGTTTAATAAAAATTCATTTGGGGTACTATCGAAAATAGTATTTTGTTTTGCCTTACGGCGATAGTTATTAATAAAAATATTGCGCATGATAGTGTACAACCATGCTTTAATATTTGTGCCCACATTATACTTTTCTTTATTTGCCAATGCCCTGTACATTGTTTCCTGCAACAAATCCTTAGCTACTTCATTATCTCTTGTTAAAGTAATAGCAAATGGTTTCAAAAACTCTGTGTTATTTATAAGCATTTGATTAAAATCTATCGTCGCCATAATAAAAGTGTTTAAATTATTATAGTGTAAAGTTAAACAAAAAAATATTAAACAACCAAATTTTTGTTTAATATTTTAATAATAATAATTAAACAATAAAAATGGTAATAAAAAAATTATAGCTCAGAAACAAATTTCATCACTTCCGGAAAAGACTTTTTAAAGTTAATATGTGCCGGGATTTTCTTTTCGTAACTATTGGTTAACAACCCTGAAATAATGATTGGTGTACCATTGAATTTTTTGGTAATATTACTGATAAACTTATCAAAATTAAAATTATGACCCACTGATGTAAGGTGAGAATATAGGTAATCAGGTTTCTTTAAATTAACAACATATTCAACATCCTTCAATGGCACATTGGCCCCCAAATAAATAGTAGAAACACCCCTGCTTTTTAATAAATAATACATAAAAAGCATACCAAGTTCATGGTACTCTCCTTCGGGTAAAAATAGTAATACAGTTTTATTTACCTTTAATGAAGTAACAATTCCTTCAATACCAACAATCAATTTTTGGCGAATAATATTGGTTACAAGATGCTCCTGTGCAGGATTTATGTGATTGGTAAGCCACAAGATGCCTATCTTTTCCATATATGGAAAAATGATTTGAATGATGGTTCTTTCAATACCCCGTAATCTGATATGATCATCCAAAATATTTTCCAGCCGGTCAATATTCAAATCAACCATACACTGAATCAAATCATTTACTATTCGTTCTTGCTGCGCCTGAGTATTTGTAAGTGATAATATTTTTTCCTTTACCTCTATATCACCCATTTTATCGATGTGTGATATTTTATACCCGTATTTATTAAGGAGTGCAATATTTAATACCTTTTTTAATTCATCGTTACTATAATAGCGGATATTGGTATCAGAACGGCTTGGTTTTAAAAAGTGATATCGTTGCTCCCAAATGCGAATTGTGTGCGCTTTAATACCAGACAAGTTTTCGAGGTCTTTAATAGTAAATGAGTTCATCTTATTTATTTCTATTTATAATTAATAACATATTCAATACATTATTGTTTAAAGATAAAGTACAAATACTTAACAGAAATATGAATTCAGAAAATTGTGAAAATAAAAACCCGGTCTTTAGAAGACCGGGGGCACAAGTAATAATTTTAGCATTTATAGTATTACTCTAACAAAAAAATCTCTGTCTATATCAATAATTTCTGCTTTATTTTGCCAGCCTACTTTAGCAAACATTGATTCTAAGTCGCTTTTTGAATAATAATATAAAGGA
Organism: Ferruginibacter sp.; assembly: GCA_025352625.1. Lineage (GTDB taxonomy): Bacteria > Bacteroidota > Bacteroidia > Chitinophagales > Chitinophagaceae > Ferruginibacter. The sequence continues at coordinate 8,941 of JANXSR010000058.1, read as the reverse complement.
CAATTTCTCATTCTATATCTAATTTTTCTTTGCCAGCCCAAAAAACCTCCTGATTTTGGAAAGCTCATTAGTAGCTCTTTATTAACCTCCGTCTTTAGCTTTTCAAAAATCTCTAGTGGCGATTTAATGTAGTCAAAAAATCCAACAAGTACTGCTGTATCAAATTCTTCAGCAAAGGTATGTTCAATGTAACCGCTATGGATATAGTTAACTTTACTTTCTGCCATAAATCTTTTAGTTTTTTGTTCGGCCAGTTTCAGCATACCATCTGCAATATCCAACCCTGTTAGTGTTTTACCCATATTTAAAAGTGCTTCGCAATAAACGCCCCCACCGCAGCCCACGTCCAAAATTGTTTCTATATTAGTGTTGGCTGCATATTTTAACACCAGATTGTAGCGCAAGCGCATGGACCTGCGAAAATATTTATCTAAAAATTTATCCCAGGCACTTCTTTTTTTGGTGTGCCCATAAATACTGTCAAAGTCAGCCGCATAACCATGGAAAAACATTTCTACATCTTTTGTTTCAGAAACGGTGTAAGACTTATTGTTATCCATTTTTATTGATTGTTTAAAATATTTGTTACAGTTGTACACTCAAAATCATTAAGCAATTGAGTTATTTTTTTTTCAGTAGAATAAAGATTTACATAATGTGTAAATCTAATCCGCCGATTAACACCCGGTACCTTTGGTTGCTTAATATCAAACTCCCATGGATGTATATAAAATATGGTATGTCGCTCCTTTAAAATTTTTTCCAAATTTTCTTTAAAGAAAGTATAGGGCAACAATCTAAAATAACCTCCCCCTACACCAAAATCAAAATTAAAAACCTTAACGGTGCTAATCGGAAATTCTGTAAGCCCGTTACCGAGCTGTTGAATTTTAGGGTTAAAACCAGGGATTCCTGTTCGCTTTGCATCTCCCGGAAAAATACTGGAATCAAATGTAAAACCTTCCTCTTTTAAAATATCCAACGCCCAAAGGCTTCTTGAATCAATAGAAAAATAAGGTGCTCTAAATCCGGTATAATTAACGCCAAATGATTGTATTAATTGTTTAGATTTTTGCAGTTCTTTTCTAAATTCATCGGGTGATATTTTGTATATGAAAGGGTGAGAATAAGTATGACAGCCAATTTCGTGACCTTCATTTATTATTTCGCTAATCATTTGGGGATGATCTTCAATAGTTTTTCCTAATAGAAAATAAGTTGCTTTTACATTGGCTTTTTGAAATAATTCCAATAGTTTATAGTGGCCTATATGTAACCTTTTTTCCAAATTTTTCCAATTTGCAAAAGGCAGATCAATACCCTGGTACCAGTCTTCAAAATCAATTGTAAATGCAATTTTCATTACCGCTTTTTTCGGTTGTAAATTTCGTGCAACTTTTGAGCCATAATGCGCATATCCCAATGTTGAATAACATGCCTGTGCGAATTATTACCAAAAGATGCCCGTAATGCCGGATGTAAAATTAGCTGTTCTGTTTTGGAAATTAATTCATGTAAATTAGTTTGGGGAACAATAAAGCCAGTTTTTTCATTTTCCAAGACTTCTGCAGCTCCTTCTACTTCAAATGTAATTACCGGTATTTTTAGTAAAGAAGCCTCAACAATAACCCTTGGCAATCCTTCTCTTAATGAAGTAAAGATAAAAAGATCACTAATAGACAAATACCTGGGAATATCCTTTTGATATCCTAAAAAACAGATACTGTTATCAGCGATACCTAACGTTTTTACCAATGTTTTACAGTCTTCAAGAAGCTCCCCTTCACCAATAAGTAAAAACTTTAGATTGGTATATTTTTTTTGTAAAGCTGCAAATGCCTGTATGGCATATCGTTGTGCTTTTGAATAAGAAAATCTGCCCACTGTTATCATTACAATATCCTCAGCACTAATTCCCATCGATTTTTTACACTGCAGTTTTTCTTCATCAGTTTGCAATGCCTGATTCAGGTAACCATCAATATCAATTCCACTTCTTACAATTTCATAAGGAATATTTTTGCCAATATTTTCCTTATGATAAGCTTCAACAGTGTCATTACCAACAGCCACAATAAGATCAGTACAACGTATGGTGAGTTTTTCCAAAAATATATAAAACTTTCTTTTAAAACCACTCATGGGATCATTAAAAGTTACCCCGTGTAAACCATAAATTACATACGGACAACGGGCAAGCCAGGCGGCTAGTTTTGTAATAAAACTTGCTTTTGTTTCATGAGTATGAACAATGTCATACTTTTCTTTACGAATAAGCCTGTAATAAAACCAAAGTGCTTTTAAATCTTTTAATGGATGAATAGCATTTATCAGGTGTGGACAAATAATAATTTTAACTTCCGGATGATCACCAAATAAATCGTCCTTAAAATCAGCGCCACAACTCAGGTGAAACTCAAATTCATTTCCAAGTGTTTTTACTGTGTAATAAATATTTTTTTCTACACCCCCGCCCAAAACCAACCTGGTTGTAGTATGCAAAATTTTTTTCTTCTTGATAAGGAGATGCTCCATTTATTGCAAATAAATTTTTTTATACCATATTTCCATACTAAGCAAAGTCCATAATATTTTTGCTCTTTTTTCAGCTGATATTTTGATTGTATTATTTAGTAAAGCATCTAAAAAATTAGGTTTTATAAACTGACGACTAAGTGCAGTTGATGAGCCAAGGTAATCGTATACTACTTCTTTAAGCTCCTGTTCTACCCAGTTTTTTAAAGGAATTTCAAAGCCTCTTTTTGGTTGATTGATTAATGCAGGTGGAAGGTATTTTTTTGATAACTGCCTTAATAAATATTTTGTAGTGCCACCCCTTATTTTATATCTGTCATTCATTCCAGGTGCATATTCCAACAACTCTTTACACAAAAAAGGGCTACGCCCTTCTACCGAATTGGCCATATTTGCAATATCCATTTTCACCAATAAATCGCTAAAAAGGGTTGCATTAAAATCCATGTTCATGATCTTTCGTAAACCACTAATATCTGCGTTAGCAATTGCATTAAAATCATTCCGCATCAATTGCATGTAATCTATCCCATTATCTATAATATTGGTTTCATAATTCTCCATAATATCCACCCCCGCAGATAAATAAATTTCAAGGCTGTTTTTAGATGCTAATGAAAGGAGCCTGTAAAAATAGTTATACCCCGATTTTTTATTATTGCCCGGCGTTAATATATTTTTTGCAATTGAAGCAGCGTTTTTAATGAATGTATTTTTTTTAAAAAAATCATATTTAGCAAAAGGTACATATCTTCTGTAACCTCCAAACAATTCATCAGCTCCATCACCATTTAAAATTACAGTAAGGTGTTTTTTTGCAGCAGCACTTACATAATAACTAGGTATGGCTGAACTATCAAAGAATGGTTCACCATAATTGCAGCAAATTTTTTCAAGGTCGTTTTTGAGATGATCGAAAGAAATTTTTATTTCTGTATGATTGGTTTGGTATTTATCAGCTACCAGTTTTGCCAATGGTGCTTCGTCATACTCCCCGTCAAATGATACTGTAAAGGTTTTGATATTGCTTTTGTATTGGCTGGCAATGGCTGTAGTTAAACCACTATCAATTCCTCCGCTTAAAAAACTGCCTACTTCCAGATCACTCGATTCTACCCGTCTCTTTACCGCACTATTTAAATAGCCATCTACTTTTTCCAGGCTCTCTTCAAAACTATCATTATGGGTTTGCAAATAAAAATTATTGATACTCCACCAGCATTTTTTTGTTATCTGAAGTGTTGTGCAATCAATCAGCAAAAAATGCCCTGCATTTAATTCCTCCACATTTTTATAAGGAGTAAGTGATCCATAAAATGAACCTACACGCAGGTAGTGATAAAAATGATTCGTTTCAATCTGCAACGGTAATAATCCCTTCAAGCAATTTAGTTCACTTGCAAAAACAATTTTCTCTCCATCATTATAATAATAAACTGGCTTTTTCCCTGCCCTGTCTCTGGCGATGAATAATTTTTTTTCGCGATTATCATAAATAGCAAATGCAAACATTCCTTCAAGGTACTGTAATAAATCAGTGCCATATTTTTGGTATAACAGCAAAATAGTTTCTGTATCAGAAGCTGTATTTCCCTTAAGGTTAAGCATGGTTCTTATGTCAGCATGGTTATAAATTTCGCCATTGAAAACAATTGTAAACCTGCCATTTAAATGCATTGGCTGCCTGCCACCCCCAATGTCCAAAATAGATAGACGCAAATGATACAAGTCAATATTATCAATCATAAAACCAGCCTGTTCGTCTGGTCCGCGGTGAAACATATTTTGATCAATATCCCGGTATGATAATTTAAAATTTATTGAGCCTGCAATACCACACATATAACACTATCTTTAGTATGGGCAAAATAACTCTATATTATTGAATAGCAAATGATAATTTAGGATAAATTTGTTACAACACATTGTTCATGCTCACGACTAAACAGTATTCCGATTAAGAAAGAATGAGTTTTACAGACTTCATATTATTTCCGCTGTATGTTTTTATTTTTCATTTATTTTTTTCGGCAAGGCGAAAAAATATCAATGACCCTTTCTTAAAAAAATATCATAAACATGGCTTTTGGATAAGGGTATTTAGCAGCATTGCTTTTACTATTTTTTTTGTTTATTTAACACCGGGTGATAGTACTTCCTTATATTATCCGGAGGGTTATCATTTGTACCAACTTATCTTAAAAAATCCGCTTAATAATATACATTTACTTTTTACACCGGGCATAAATTACGATGAGAATCTTTTACTTGATCCGGATAATATAGGTGCTTTTAAGTTAGAGAGTAATTTTCTTGTAACTAGATTGGTGGCAGTGTTTTCATTTTTTACATTTGGAAAATACCTGCTGATAAACCTATGCTTTTCTATGCTCGCCTATAGTGGCATATGGCGGTTGTATAAATTTTTTTACGAACACTACCCTCATTTACATAAAAAATTGGCCCTTGCTATTATTTATTTACCTACACTAATATTCTGGAGTTCCGGCGTACTAAAAGACCCTATTTGCATTTGTATGCTGGGGTGGCTGACTTATGCTCTCTATTGCATATTTGAAAAACGAGAATCGCTTATTAAAAACATCATTATTGCAATTGGATCGGCTTATATTCTTTATGTAGTTAAAATGTATATTATTATTTGTTACTTACCTTTTTATGTTTTGTACCTCGTTTTAACCAATTTAAAACTTCTAAAAAATAATATCTCAAAATTTACTGTAGGGTTTATAGTATTGTTCTGTGTTATTTTTGGTCTCTTTTTAATAGCTGACAACTATAAAGAGCAGCTTGGTTCTTTTGCAATAGATAAAATAATAGAATCCGTTAAAACACAGCAAACTAATTTTATTAACATGGCCGATGGGGCAGAATCATCTTTTTCGTTGGGTGTAGAATATAATGGCTCCCTAAGTAGTTTATTAAAAATGACGCCTGCTGCAATTGCTGCAACCTTTTTCCGTCCTTTCCTTTGGGAATCGAAAAAAATCTCTACGCTGATGTCGTCTTTAGAAAGCCTGGCTTTAATGTTACTTACATTATATGTATTTGTAAGAGCCGGGCCTATTAAGTTTTTTAGAGCAATTTTTACAAATACTATGGTGTTTTTTTGCTTTTTTTATTCGATTGTATTTGCAATATTTGTAGGTGCCACCACACTTAATTTTGGCACCCTGGTACGATATAAAATACCATGTATGCCTTTTTATATCATTGCGATATTTTTAATACTGGAGGCGGTGCAAAAAAAGAAAAATGAAACTGAAAGTAGGGCAATGAGCAAATAAAGTTTGTACAACTAAAATAAATATTCATGTGTTTAAAGCATTTTCTCTTCTAAAAATAGCGTTAGAAACAGTTTTAATATTTATTATTTTCCTTAAAGACATTTTAGTTGAATGATTTAAAGTAAGGACATCAGATTCATTATTACTAAACAAGTTTAAAAAATTACTTTCATTTGATGGTAAACTATACTGAGCAATCATTTTTTGTCTGCCGGCTAGCCCCATTTTCTTTCGCAAATCTGCATTTAGAATTAATTTTTCAATACTGCTGTACCAATCCTCATCAGAATCAGCAAAAAAACCATTTACACCCTCTTCAATAATTTTTTTATTTACCCCAACGGATGACGAAACTGAAGGTATGCCCAATGATAGGTATTGAATTAATTTAAATCCGCATTTTCCCTCACTCCATTCATCGCAAGTAAGTGGCATCAACCCTATTTGACAGGATGCCAATTCTGAAACTTCGTTGGCTTCAGTCCATTCAACATATTGTATATTTCTCAGAGTAAGCGAGGGCTTCTGATTGCAAATAATTTTTATATTGAAATCATATTTTTCCTGTAACCTCTTTAAAGCATTTTCAGTAATAGCTAAATATTTTAAAGTAGAAAAGCTACCCGTCCACGCAATGGTTATTTTTTCTACATCATGATTGGCTAAAACATTATACTTTTTTTCAGTATCCACGCAGGTGGGATTATAGACAACATTCTCATTGAATTGCTTTGCATAATTACATAGATATTCATTTCCGCCACTAATTCTGTAAGCCCATTTACAGATATCCTTCACTTTTTTAGCATTTTTAAAATTACCGGCTAAACTGTTTTGTTCAGATACTGATGGTATCCATATCGCATCATCAAAATCGTAAATTATTTTTTTTTGAAACAACTTAATAAATAGCCATTCAAAAATTGGAGGTCCAATTGGAGCAAATTCTCTTTGTAACAAAATGAAGTCGTATTTACCAATTTGAGGAATTAATAAAAGTCTGCCAATAAAGCCGTTTAAAAGGGCCCTCATTTTTTTTAAGAAAAATCCATAACGGTGTACCACTTCGTATCCTTTTTTATCTAAAAAGGATTTTGTAGTAACTATGTATCCATTCTTTTTTAGTACGTCTTTATATAATTCAAATCGAAAACGTTGACACGGGGAAACATTTTCCGGGTATTGAACTATCATTAAAATTTCCTGTTTCCTGCTTTTCATTATTTATGATGTAATTCAGTACTATATAATCAATGGGTAACTAACTCAGTATTGCAAATCGAAAAAAGTGAATGAACTTACTTTTTTATTTAAGTTGATATATCTAATAGAAACGTTCTAAAACGTTGTTTATTATTTAAAACTGGCTGAGAAAAAAGAAAACAAAGTTGTAAATAGCACCTTCCGGATTTGAATGATTCTCTTTAATTTAATACCTCAGTTAAGTATTTTTTCATACACTTTTTTGTATCGTTCCACTGCATTTTCCAAAGCATAAAAGTCTTTAGCACCGGCACGTATTAAGGCTTTATCAAATGGATTACCCTCCTTTATCTTTTCAATTACTCCATTAAAAGATTCATCTGCAAAATCATTTATTATATAGCCCGCATTATATTTTGTAACAATTTCTGCTACATCGCCTACACCACTATTGGTAATTACAGGAATTCCAATGGCCATAACTTCTCCTTGTTTAGTTGGAGAGGAGGCAATTTTTGAATAACATTGTTTAACAAAAAAAAGAGAGTACTTGCTGAATGATAATAATACTGGTACTTCATGACGCATACCCTGCTTTATTATTAATTTATCTGCCGCAAGATAATACCTTGCTGCTGTGGCTGCAATTATATCATGGCCATTGGGTGAAATAAACAGGAATTTTGCATGAGGTATTTTATTACTGACATTTTTACAAAACCGAATCATCTCCTCTATTAAATTCCAGCCCACAATTGAACCCAGGTAACTGATAATAAAATCATCGTGTTTTATATTTAACTCAGCCATAAATTTTTCTTTCAGGAGTTGATCAACTTTTTTATCGTTAAACAAATCCATATCAGCACTACAGGGAATTACTTCAATGGGAACTGGTTGGTTAGGAATATTTTTCCAACTATGAATTTCCTTTTTTGCAGCATTGGTAAGGCAGACTACATAATCTGACTTGATTATACATTCAAATTCGTGTTTCTTAAAAAATTTATATATTAATTTAAAAACAGGATTTTGCAAATTCCAAATACCTCCATCTACCCTTTCATCGGCCCAAAAACCTCTAATGTCATTTAAAAATTTAACTCCATATTTTTTTTTTAAATACAAGGCTACTAACGTGGGCAACCCTGGGCGGGCATGGACTAAATCAAAATGATGAAGGATTTGTAATTTTTTTGCAGTTTTTCTTAATCTATAAAAATCAAAAATAGCCGAAAATACCGGAGGGCTTTTATGATACGGAATTGATATCCATTCAATAGGAAAAGGGATGAGCAGTTTTTTTACGTATTCCTTATTGGCAACATACCTAGATGGTTTATCGCAACTGAGTATAGTAAAAGTGTAACCATATTTTGTAAGGTTCGATAAATAAGGAATAACCTGGCTTTGACCCAAAGGATCTGTCATGCCATCGTATGATATAAAAAGGATTTTTTTTTCCGCCATCTTAAATATTGTTTTCTTCAAGCCACCAATGCAACACTATAATCACCCAAAGACGGTTAAACAAATAATCTGTACCAGTTAAATATTGTTGCCTGATATCATTTACTATACTGTAATTTACAAGGTTGTATTTGCCAATTATCTGTTCAGATGTGTATGTGTCAAGCAAAAACTTAAGGTCGGTTTTTAGCCATTTGTTAAGCGGTATTCCAAATCCCCATTTGGGACGATCAAATATTTCTTTGGGGACGTAATCAAACAATACCTGTTTCAACAGGTACTTCATTTGACCGTTCTTATTTTTCAGCCTTTCGTCCAGGCCCAACGCAAAATCTACCAGCCGATAGTCTAATAAGGGCACTCTTGATTCAAGAGAATATTGCATGCTTGCCCTGTCCACCTTCACCAGCAAATCGTCTTTTAAA
>JANXSR010000041.1 GCA_025352625.1 Ferruginibacter sp. | reverse complement strand
TGCAGCCGTTCGTTTCCGTCCTATCTTAATGACCTCCTTTGCTTTTATTGCTGGTCTTATTCCATTGGTGGTTGCTAATGGTCCCGGTGCTGTTGGAAACAGAACGATTGGTTCTGCAGCAGCAGGTGGAATGTTAATTGGTACCCTGTGTGGTGTATTGCTAATACCTGGATTGTACTTCTTGTTTGCAAGCATTTCCGAAAAAAATCCAATCGTCGAAGACGAAGATGAAAATCCTTTAACTGAAGAAATAGACAATAACAGATAATGAAATTTTTAAACAATATATGGATGGCAGCAGGGTTGGTTAGCTGCATCATCTACACAGGATGTAAAGCACCTGCGCTGGTTCAGGCTCCGCCAGCAAAGGTGGCACCGACCACTTTTGCTAACAGCAGCGACACAACAAATAGCGGAACCATTCAATGGCGGGATTTTTTTAAAGATAAATACCTCATCAGCCTGGTTGATACTGCATTAAAAAATAATCAGGAGCTGTTGATTACCCTGCAGGAAATTGAAATTGCAAGGAATGATATACGCAGCAAACAAGGGCTCTTATTGCCAAGGGTAGAAGGCGGTGGCGGTATTGGAATAGAAAAGGTTGGCCGCTACACCAGCCAGGGTGCTGGTGATGCCTCTGCTGATATAACACCAGGTAAGGGAGTGCCGGAATGGTTACCTGATTATCGCCTTGGTGTATTTGCAAATTGGGAAATTGATGCATGGAAGAAATTGCGTAATTCAAAAAAGGCCGCTGTTGAACGCTATCTTGCTACAATTGAAGGAAGGAATTTTGTTATAACAAATTTGATTGCTGAAATAGCCACCTCTTATTACGAATTGCTGGCACTGGACAATCAGATGGACATAGTAAAGCAAACCATCCGCTTACAGCAAAATGCACTTGATATTGTAAGGATTCAAAAACAGGCTGCGGCCGCTACGGAACTGGCGGTAAAAAAATTCGAAGCAGAAGTACTCAATTCTCAAAGTCTTGAATTTGATATTCTGCAAAAGATAACTATAAAAGAAAATGCCATCAATTATTTGCTGGGGCGTTATCCGCAACCCATTGCAAGAGATACAACAGGCATTTTAAATTTGCCACCCACGCAGGTATCAACAGGCATTCCTTCTCAGTTACTAAAAAATAGACCGGATATTAAACAGGCCGAACTTGAATTGATTGCATCAAAACTGGACGTACAGGTAGCAAGGGCTGAGTTTTATCCTTCCTTCAATATTTCTGCGGGCCTCGGTTTACAATCATTTAGTCCAAAATACCTCTTAACATTTCCTGAGTCATTGCTATTCTCTCTTGCCGGTGATGTAGCAGGACCATTGATTAACAAAAATGCTATCAAGGCAGAATATTACAATGCCAATGCAAGACAAATAAAAGCCTTGTATAATTATGACCGTACCATTCTTAATGCTTACATAGAAATAGCTACTGAACTTTCTACTATCAAAAACCAGCAACAGATATTTTTATTAAAGTCAAAACAGGTGGACACTTTATCGGCTTCTATTGAAATATCAAATGCGCTCTTCAGATCTGCCCGGGCCGATTACCTGGAAGTGTTACTAACACAACGGGATGCACTCGAATCAAAATTAGACCTTATAGAAACCAGGCTTCGCCAGTTGAATGCGGTTACCAATATTTACCGGGCATTGGGTGGTGGATGGAATTAAGGAATTGAAATACCGGTAAAATACAAATCCGGCAGCCGGGAAGGCTTTGAACTTTTTATTTTATGAGAGCAGCACCCACAAGGGCAAGGGTTTGCTTGTTTAACATGCACTAACAATATTTTTTTATTTTGAAGAGTTGCTTGCGCTAAATGGGAAGTTGCTCGCTTGTAACCAGACTTATTCAGTTATATCAGCTGCCTTTATTTTTTTTATTTTACCATTTACAGAGAATACAAAAGAACCATCTGTCTGGCGCTTTAATTGTAATAATTTTTTAAAGGTAAGATCAAGGCCTTTTTTTATTTGATCTCTTATTTCTGTATTCTTTTGGCTATTGCTTTTCATATTTTGTATTTTTTATTTGTTCCCACTTTTCCTTATTGAATATTGAGTTTTCAACCCTGTGATTTCCCTCTGCAATAAAAGAATAGGGTTTATTTGAATTGTCAATCACCAGCCAATAATCACATAAATCTACAAAAATAGTCAGCAAGTTCTGAACACCTTTATTGTATCGCCTCGTGATTGTTTCTTCCGGTATACTATGCCCGCCTTCTGCCACCCTTGTTTTAACTCTTTCAATGGCCAGGTTCACATCATTGAGCCAGAAAAATAACAACGTAATGTTATAGCCTTTTCTTTTGGCAGCCAGTATTGTTTGCTGATAAGAAAGTGTTGTCAGCGTTGTTTCAAAAGCAAAATCTGCATTGCTTTTAATAAGCTCATCAATTCTTTGCAACATTATTCTGCCTGCGTGGAAAGAAACCGTTTCCGGCTGACAAGGCGAAAGCCCTTTGGCAATTTCATCTGCATTTACAAATTCTTTACAGTGCAGCATTTCGGGTAAAATAGTATAGGATGCGGTGGTTTTTCCTGCTCCATTTCAACCTGCAATGATGTATAAATTTGCCACTTTGTTTATTTGTTTGCTATAAAATTATTGATAATAGTTTATGAGCATTTTATATTTCTGCACTAAGGCTCTGGAATTGCAATTGTAAATTTGGGACCAATAAGAGTTGAAGAGTTGCTTGCGCTAAATGGGGATACCAACAGCGGCAAAAGATTGCTGTAGCCTTTCCTTAAAAAATCTTTTCATAATTTTATAACACAAAGCGTAGCGAATTCGGCTATGCTCAAAACTATAATCCCATGAAGTATAATTTGCGAAAATCAACTACGGTAAAAAAAGGGCTTGTCTTTTTTTTGGTCTCTGTTTGCTCCATCATGGTTGTAGGGCAGCGAAAATCGGTGCAGGAGCGGCTTGGCTACCCCAAAGATGCCAAATTGCTGATAATACATGCCGATGATGTGGGCGTAACACATTCTGAAAACGCAGCCTCCATCAGCGCAATGGAAAAAGGTTGTGTTAACTCGGCAAGCATTATGGTGCCCTGTCCATGGTTTCCTGAAATCGCAGCTTATGCCCGGCTTCATCCGGAAAACGATTTTGGTTTACTTATTACACTAACAAGCGAATGGAAATATTATAAATGGGGACCCGTAACACCGGCACAAAACATACCGGGACTGGTTAATAAAGCTGGTTTTTTTTATTCGTCTGTGGATAGCGTTGTTCAAAATGCGTCATCGAATGAAGTGAAAGAAGAAATACGCAATCAGGTAAAACGTGCTTTACAATTTGGAATAAATCCTACTCATCTTGATGCACACATGTATTCAGTGCATCACAATGTTGATTTTTTAAAATCGTATATAGCTGTTGGGCATGAGTTTAATATACCTGTTTTTATTTATCGCCAGGTAGCAAGTTCTTTACATGTAGACCTTGATACGCTTGTATCTGACAGAGACATAATATTTGACACGATATTAACTGCGGAGCCTGAAAATTTTAAGGTAGGCATGAGTGATTTTTATAGCAAGGGATTTAAAAATTTAAAGCCCGGCATTACTTATCTTATTCTGCACACGGCTTACGATGATGATGAAATGAAAGCAGTTACGATTGAACATGAAGGATGGGGTGCGGCATGGCGGCAGAAAGATTATGATTTTTTTTCAAGCCCGTTATGCGCCAGGCTCTTAAAGGAAAATAATATTTACCTGGTAAACTGGCGGGAAATAAGGGATAAAATTACCCGGAAGAATGGTTTGTGAGCATTTATTTTTTCATAAGAATGTTTCTTAATTCTTGCCATTATTCAAAACGTTTCTTATTTTATATAAACGGCATTTTCAATGCGACCATCGCAATATTTCGAATTATTGGATATGGTTTTGTAAGCAGCACAAGTGTGACAATGCATCGCCACAGAGCTTCTTTAGTCCGCAGTCTGCCGGATTACATTAGCCGAACGAAATGCTAATAGGCGCAGAATAAGGTGCTTTTGCTGAGCAGGTTCCCCGTATCAGGTGGTCACTAATTTTTCATACCGAAAAATTGACTGATTAAAGATTAATAACAAGGCGGTACATAAGAACACACCTGCGCCAGTTAGTTGTACAAAGGCTGCTCACCTTTTCAATGGCCAGGTTGATTCTGCATAACCGATTTTAATTTGGCTAGCTGTAAAACCATGGTACCATAGCCGCACTAAATTATTCTCTATTATAACTGAAGGAGCTACAGCACCCAACTTAGAAAATATTTTGTTTGCTGTAACAATGGGTTGTGGATTTACATCCCAGGGCCCAAATGGAGATTTGCTTCGGGCCACGCCAATTACATGAGGGTCATCAATGGATGTCATAAATAAATAGTAAAGGTTATCGGGACCTAAAACGAGTTCCGATTCTGCTACACCTTTCGAAGCCCACGGAATTTCAGCCGGGCTTATAATGGGCCCATTCTTTTTTATCCACTTAATTCCATCAGCTGATGTTGCTGCAAGTAAATTTGAAATGGCAGCAGTGCCACAATTGGCATAGCAGTAGCCTGAATAAATCATGATTAGGGAATCCCTGTAGGCACTGATAGAAGGACTGGAAATTGCATCCCGGTCATATCCATTCGGTGTGCCAATCATTATTGGAGCAGGCTGTGGAGCAATGAAATTTTCTCCGTCAGATGACGTAACAAGACCAAGGCTTACAGGGCTTGAATTAAAAAATCCTCCCTTATCCTGATAGCCAATAAAATAAAGAAAATACGAATTATTCAATTTTAGTAAGAAACAAGTCTCATGGGCATTGCTCCAGTTGTTACTTGTGGTAAACAGCATTCTTCCTTCAACCGGATTGTTGACCGGGACGTTTGTCCACGTTAAACCGTCAGAAGATGTAGCCTGACAGATTTCCGGCCCCTGTGGTGTGCGGAAGGCATCAAAGCCAGTATAATACATCCTATAATTTCCATTTTCTTTTATAATAGAAGGATCACCAACTAATGAAAACTGGCCCTTAAAAACAGGCTCCTCCTTTACAACCCAGGATGTCCATGTTTCATTTACTTCCTTCTTTTTGCAAGAAAAAAGCCAGGATACAATTATCAATATTGCGATTGTTTTCATTTTTATTTTAAATGAAGATAATAATAAACGGGGGTTAATAAAAAGCAGTAGCAGGATTGTTTGTTTTACCAATAGGCGCTGGAATGAGGCGAAAATTTTGCGGGGTAAGTTTCCAATGTCATAGTAGTTACTAATTTTCCATATCTAAAAAATCGCCTGATAGAAGATTAGTAACTATAAGGCACAGGAGAGGACACCTGCGCCAGTTGGTGTTCACGGAGCAGTCGGATAGAATCTTTAAAAAGTTGATTTAATTTTTTGCTGTAGCGGTTTGATTTATTGCGGCGTGACCAATATTCAAGAATTTCCCTTTTATCTTTTTGTGCTCTTAAAGACCAAATTATTTGCTTAGCCATTCGTCAATTTCCTTGTTTGATTCTGCGTCGGTTAAATATTCTCCTTTGCTGATTTGTTTCCTGCCTTGCTCAATGGCTTCCTTCTGTTCATCATTTAGTATATAAACATCAGATTCTTCAATCCCTGCTTCAAGAAGCCTGGATGCTTCTTCTAATAATTTGTCGTCATCGGTTAATTTGATCTTTTCGATCAGGAGGTTTTGCAATTCTATTGTTGACATATCCATAGTGGTTATCAAATTTAAGAAAATTATTGGATTTATGCGTTGTTATGAGCTGCTATTAGGGATACCAACAGCGGCAACAGCGGCAAAAAATCTTCACCCTTTTTAGAAGCTGTTTGAGTTAATTAAATTTTTTCCCCATTAGATTAAGCATTGCTATGTATACAAAGCTAATAGCAGATTCCTTTGTTCGTTCGTAATCCATTACCAATCTTCTGAAATTTAAAAGCCACGCAAAGGTTCTT
>JANXSR010000026.1 GCA_025352625.1 Ferruginibacter sp. | reverse complement strand
CTTAAACCACCAATACAATTTAGAGCGCATTTTTCATTTGCTTTTACTCCTTCCAATTATTTAGCATCCAGTCTGTTTAGAGGGCCACCAGTGGCATAGGCATTCGTGTGCCTTTTCGTGCATTTACCTTTCTCCATTATCATTTTTTATAACAGACTATAATCTTTCGCAATGCTGAATATTTATGCTTAATAAAATAATTCATTTCTCCATACACAATAAGCTGGTTATTGGTTTATTCACCTTAGTACTTATAGCCTGGGGTTCTTATTCATTAACCAAATTACCCATTGATGCCGTGCCTGACATCACAGATAACCAGGTAATGGTTATCACTGTAACACCAACCTTAGCAGCACAGGAAGTAGAACGGCTCATTACATTTCCCGTAGAGCAAACAATGGCAAGCATTCCTAACATTGCTGAAATCCGTTCTTTCTCAAGGTTTGGTTTGTCGCTTGTTACCATTGTATTTAAAGAACACGTTGATATTTATTGGGCACGGCAACAAATAAATGAACGGTTAAGTCTTGCGGCTAAGCAAATACCGGAAGGAATTGGAACACCTGAAATGGCTCCGGTAACAACAGGCCTAGGTGAAATATACCAGTATGTAATACATGCAAAGCCCGGCTTTGAAAAAAAGTATGATGCAGTGGAATTGCGTACCATACAGGATTGGCTAGTGAAGCGACAATTATTAGGAACACCCGGAGTTGCAGAAGTAAGCGGCTTTGGGGGATATGTAAAACAATACGAAATAGCTGTTAATCCCGACAGGCTTCACAGCATGAATATAACTATTGATGAAATCTTTAAAGCACTTGAAAACAATAATCAAAATACAGGCGGTGCATACATCAATAAATCTCCCAACGCTTATTTTATAAGAAGTGAAGGTTTGATTACTAAGATTGAGGACATTGAAAAAATTGTTGTCAAAACAAATAATAAGATACCTGTACTGGTAAAAGATGTAGCAACGGTACAATTTGGTAATAGCGTTCGTTATGGTGCAGCAACAAGAAACGGTCAGGGAGAAATTGTAACCGGAATTGTAATGATGCTAAAGGGTGCTAATTCATCTGAAGTAATCAATAGTGTAAAAGCAAGAATAGAGCAGATTAAAAAAACACTTCCTGAAGGTGTGGATATTGAACCATTTCTTGATAGAAAAAAATTGGTTGATAATGCCATTAGTACAGTTACACATAACCTGATAGAAGGAGCATTGATTGTAATTTTTATTTTGATTTTATTTCTTGGAAATCTTCGGGCTGGTTTGGTAGTAGCTTCTGTTATTCCGCTATCCATGTTGTTTGCAATATCCATGATGAACCTGTTTGGAGTATCAGGAAATTTAATGAGTTTGGGTGCAATAGATTTTGGTTTGATAATAGACGGAGCTGTTATAATTGTTGAAAGTGTATTGCATAGAATTACGGGGCATAAAATGCAAAAGGCAGGAGTTGAAAAATTAGACCAATCACAAATGGATACACAGGTGCAGGAAAGTGCCAGCCGCATGATGAACTCCGCAGCTTTCGGGCAGGTTATCATTTTTATAGTGTACCTGCCAATACTTGCACTGGTTGGCATTGAAGGCAAAATGTTTGGACCGATGGCACAAACGGTAATGTTTGCCATACTCGGAGCTTTCCTTTTATCGCTTACTTATGTGCCGATGATGTCAGCTTTATCTTTAAGTAAGAAGACAACGCACAAAAGAAATTTTTCAGACAGGATGATGGATTTCTTCCAGAGGCTTTACAAGCCACTAATCAATTCAGCAATACATCACAGGGGCATCGTGATAACCATTGCAGTAGCGTTACTTGCCGTAGCAGTATTTGCTTTCTCACGATTGGGTGGAGAGTTTATACCGCAATTAGATGAAGGAGATTTTGCAGTAGAAACAAGGGTGTTAACCGGTAGTTCGATTGACCAAATAATTGATGCTTCAACCAAGGCACAAAAGATAATCTTAAAAAACTTTCCTGAAGTAAAACAGGTAGTAAATAAAATTGGTTCTGGTGAAATACCAACAGACCCAATGCCTATCGAAGCAGGTGATATGATGGTAATACTCAAAGACAAAAAGGATTGGGTAAGTGCATCGAGCAGGGAAGAATTAGCAGCGAAAATGCAGGAGAAACTATCAGTTATTCCCGGTGTGACGTTTGGTTTTCAGCAACCCATACAAATGCGTTTCAATGAATTAATAACAGGAGCAAAGCAAGACGTGGTAATTAAATTATACGGTGAAGATTTAGATGTATTAACAGAAGAAGCAGAAAAGATTGGCAAGCTGATAAAGCACATTGAAG
>JANXSR010000454.1 GCA_025352625.1 Ferruginibacter sp. | reverse complement strand
GTACAACCTCGCCAACAGTTTTACCAGCGTGGTTTTACCTGCACCATTCTCTCCTACCAAAGCCAGTTTTTCTCCCACCTGCAGGGTGAAATTTAAGTGACGGTTTGCCCACCTTTCTGAGTTAGTATATTTAAATCCAACATCTTTAAAAGTAAAGCCTTGTTTGATAGGATTGGGAAAAGGCAGCCCATTGATAGATAATTTTATTTTTGGCTGAATGGTAAAAAAATCGAAGAAATCTTTTAAATAGATGGCCCCCTGCGAGATGGACGTAAAGCGGGAAAGAATAGCTTCCAGCAAACTTCTAAGCTGGCGGAACGAACCTGCTAAAAAAGTTAAACCACCAATGGTAAGGCTGCCTGCAATGGTTTTTGAAATGATGAAAAAATAAGCACCGTAATATCCCAAACTGCCAATAACTGCAAATACGGTTCCCCATAAAGACCGCTTTATGATAAGCGGTTTATTAGCCAGGTAAAACTTATTTGACAGGGCACGAAAACGATCAATCAAAAAATCAGACAGATCAAAGATTTTTACTTCTTTGGCTGTTTCATCACTGGCACCAATAAAACGAATGTAGTCCAGCTCTCTTCTTTCCGGAGTTTGCCTGCGGGACAGGGAATAATCTTTATCATTAAAATAAAACTCTGAAATAAAGGCAGGTATCACGGTTACTAAAAGCAATAATAACAACCATGGATTAAACACAACCAGGCCTGCGGCCAAAAATCCCATCGTAATTAAATCCTGCACCTGTGCCAGCACTTGCGAGAGCAACATGGTGCGGCCAATTGTTTGCTGGCGGGCTCTTTCCAGCTTATCATAAAACTCAGAATCTTCAAACTGATCAAGATCGAGTATTGCTGCATGTTGCATGATTTTTACAGAAGTGAAATTGCTAAACAAATCACTTAATAAACTATCTACCAGCAATGTTAAACGGCTTAGTCCATCAGATAAAATAGCAAGCCCAAATTCAATTGCTACCAATCGCCACAAATAGGCAGATGAACCATTTACTGAACCCTGGCTTAAATGTACTACCTGATCAATTATTAATTTACCAACGAATAAGATGGCCACTGGTATTGCAGATCGTACAAGGCGTAACAATGCTGTTGTAACTGTAAGCCGGGGACTTGTTTGCCATACCAGTTTAAAAAAAGCCGGAAGATTATTCAACGCAGAAAACCTTTCTTTTAATGTAATTGCTGCCATGTTAATAAACCTTTATAAATACCATACTCCTTGAATGCTGATAGCGGTGAAGTTACATAGACTTGTACTTTGATTGTAGATTTGTTAACCCAAAACGTATGAGAACTTAGCCCCGCTAATTTGTATTAAACCGGTACAATTATAATTTACCTGACATTCGAAGCTTGCCATAGCAAGCTAACATAGCTACCTTTGAGAACAACCCGAGCTTTAATACTTTGGCGGGCATTGCTTTCTGAAAAGCTATTATTTTCTGCAACACTTCAGGGATATTTTTCTGGTAATATGGTTCAATGTCCTGCGGATGTTGAATACCAAAATTTCGATAGATTCTCCAGTAATAATCAAAAGCTACAATGTTTCGTAACGCCCTTGTTCCAATCTTTTCAAATAATACGTGGTTCTCATACATTTGTACAGCAATATTTTTATAGGTATAATTAGTAACCTGGTCATCATTTAACCCAACATGTATTAACACTTCCGGAATATAAAGGCACTTTATATTATTTTGTAACAACTCAATATAAAAAGCAAAATCAACAATGTATTTAAACCGGTTGTCGTATAAATAAGGAACCTCCTTTTTAATGATAATACAACTTGGATTACCAAAATAATTTCGCCTCAACATATGGTAGGGAGAAAGGCTTAAGAAGTACCGATCATACCAGTTACATTTAATTATTTTTTTGATATTGTTTACTGCATCTTCAAAAATAAATGCGCCATACAAAACCTGTGCTGTTGAATTATTCTTTATCGCATCAACAAACAATGCCAGGCTTTCATCTCTTGCAAAATAGTCATCGTCGTGCATCAGCTTAACCCACTCGCCCGTTGCTTTTCGTATTCCTTCATTCCAGTTTTCTGGAGTTCCCAATGCAACGGGATTTTTATAATAAACCAGCCGGAATTTATTGGAATAGGTATCGCAAAAATTTTTTACTGTATCTCCCGGACTATCATCCGTTACAATTACTTCAAAGTCTGTAAATGTTTGCCTGCCTATTGAATCCAACAATTTTTCCAGGTCTGTTATCCGCTTGTAGGCTGGTATGCAAATGGAAATAAAGTATCTATGGTTGGTTGGGGGCATCATTTAGTTTTAAAATATCTTATAAATAAAAACAATACAACAAATGGCCATGCAGTAATATAGCGCCAGGTTTTACTTTTATATAACCAGCAAATTTTATTGCTGAATGAAATATTTTCCTGCTTTAAGCGGATAAGCCAGTTGCGAACAAACACAGATTCGAATTTACTTTTTTGTAGAGATACATCTTTGGTATAATAAGGTAACGATGATTGCTTTTTTGAATGCCACAGCAATGTATTATTTACCCACTCATCACCAAAATTTCCGCCTTCTGTAAGATGAATTAAATCAATTTCAAAAGATACAATCACCTTAAATTTTTGCGCAACCCTGAATGAAAAATCAATGTCGTACAAATGAAAGCCTTTCAAAAAAATTTCATCAAATTTAACTTGTTGCCAAACATTTTTTTTACAACATAATAAAACGCCGTCCAAAACTACTACGTCTTGTGTAGGTGATTCTGGTACAGGATTAAAATACATTGGCAGCTTTTGATCGTTGCTGTCAACATGCAATATATTGCAGCAATCCAGGGCTTTAATGCCACTAAACCATCCCGATGGCACGCTGCTTTTATATTTACTGCCAGCAATTCCAATAAGTCCGAGACTGTTATCTTTCTCAAAATAATCCAACAGCTTTGCTCCCCAATTTTTAGTTTGAAAAAGTACATCCTCATGAACAAAAAGCAATACATCGTATTGTGCTTTTGATGCTCCTACATTATAAACTTCTGTAAGGCTTTTTGGGGATAATGTATTTTCAATAATAATAGATTCCCAAACAACACCAATGGTATCAGCAATATTTTTTTGCACCTGTTGAGCCAAGTCATTGTTAATTGAACAGATGATTACAGAGATCATACTAAATTTTATAATTTATCAGTAATAACAATACCTATAGAATTTTAATAAAATAATTTATTGTTTATTAATACCTATTTCTTTTTACAAACAATTAAATTATTTAGATACAATTCCTTTCCTTTAGGTAATATTTTACCGAATCCTATAGCAAATAAATTAAACAAAGTAG
>JANXSR010000451.1 GCA_025352625.1 Ferruginibacter sp. | reverse complement strand
GCCATAAGAAACATAGCCTTTTTTTCTTTTAGAAAATACCTTCTTTCAAGTTGTATGGGAAATGAAAAATAGGAAACATCATATTCTCTAGCCAATGCTTCTACAAATGGATAAATATCATTATCATTAATGCCAACTTCTCTATCAGGAACAATATACTGACCATTTCTACCAGTTATTCCATAATGTATGCCAGCAATTATGCTATAGTATTTATTAATGTGCATTATTTTATTAACTCCTAACTCTCCACTAATTTGTGGTTTAGAATCTAGTCTGTAAAGTGATTCAGGGTTATGGGTGAGTATAGCACTTTGAGTAATATTAGGGATCAATATAAATTCCCAATGAGAATTCTTATAAAGTAAATTATTTTTTTCTTTCTGAGGTTTGAAGTTTATTTCACTATTCAGATTTTGTCCAAAACTTTTGAATGAGAAGATAGAATAAGTAATAATAAACAGAATATAGTGAACCTTATGTATGCTTTTTCTTTTTACCATGTTAATACCAATGTTTGGGTAAAACATATGGCTTTTTTTATTTTTTTGCTGAATCATAAACAAAGAAACATGAATAAAAATTTTGAACTAATAACTATAACTGATTAAATATAGGATTTTAAATTACTGTTTATAATTTTTTGAAACGTTTACTTTATTATTCTTGCCAAGCCATAACAATCCATCAATGATTAATTTGTTTTGAATATTGTTGTTAAAAGTGTAAGATAAAGTGCTCTCCGAATGGTGCTCATAATCAATATCATTGTGTCCCATATTTAGATACATCATTTTGTATTTAGTATTGGTCCATACTACGGGATAATAGCCACTATGCCATATCTCATGCACTTTAGGCCCGGTGCCAAGCGGAAAACTTGTTGAATCAATTGATAATAATATTTTTATATCGGGATTTTTACGCAGATCGTTTTGCCATCTGTACCATTCGTTGGGCGAAGACTTAAAAGTTAGTGGCAAATGTTTTGTTGCAGCATGAGTCCTGTCTTCTACATGCAATATTGCCGCAGTGGGTCTCCACGTATTACTCACATAAGATCCGGAGCCTAAAAAATCATTGTGATACCAATCCCAATCCTGAGGAAAATCAGAAGGTGTCAATGCAAATCCTGAAAAATGAAATCCCATCCATGCACCGCCATGTTCCATGTATTTTTCAAAAGCTGCTCTTTGAGCCGGAGCATCAGGACGGGTATCTAAAAAAAGTACTACCTGGTATTGAAGTAGAAATGTATCATTCAAATTATTCCAGTTACTTGTTGTATCGTAAGTGAAATGGTATGTAGCTGCTATTGAAGGAAACCATGCATTGGCTTCTTTTACAAAACTAATATGGGCCTGGTCATTTTTGCCCGTGAAAAAAGCGATCACTTTAAATGGAGTAGACTTGTTTTGAGCGTTGCTTTTTAAAGTAATAAAACAAACTATCAGCATGGCTAATACTACAATTGAAATTTTTTGCATCGTAAATTTAAAAACCAACTGTTTTTAATAAAGGTCTGTTGAATTGTAATTCAGGTTGAAAAAATAATTGCTGTACTTAAAAATCACTTGTTGGTTTGTTGCTGTTGAGCCTTGTATCTTGCAATGGTATTATTTGCTTCTATCAATTGCATTTTTAGCAAATGTATCGCTGGCTGTCCTTCAGCCAATAAGGCTTCTGTTTCTTCATTGCTTTTTTGGAGTAATAAAATATCTGAATCCAGCATTTTATTTAATTCCAGCACCTGTTCAAGTTTTTTTCCACATTCCATTTCCGCTATTTGTTTCTTTTGGTGAACCTGAATGTTTTCTTTTTGCAGGGTTTCTTTCTTAAGGGTTTCACTTTCTAAATAACCCTGTGTACTTTTTAGCAATTTTTTTATTTTTTCCATTGCCAATGTGCGTATAATCCACGCTAAAATAAAACCTATAATAAAAGCTATAATGGTATATATATATATCTGTGTCAATTAAATTTTTTTAGTATTGCAAATTATTTCATTTGAAATTATCAAATATGAGGTATGGAAATTTTGTTAATATATTCTTCAACAATCTAGCCATTTTTTGCAAAGTTACTTTTTAAAAGGTTAGCTACTTTTTACAAATTGAAAAATTACAGTTTTTTGAATTTTTACCATCACAATTTTTGGGAGAAACGGAGGAATAGTGGATAAGGAATATCAGTAAAGCTTTGCATCTGGTAAAGAGAAGGAATAGTAACATTAAAAGGAGGAAGGCTTTTATAAATACTTCCTCCTTTTAATGTAGAAATTGAGTTACAAAACTTTAATCATTGTATTATAAAAGTAAGTTTTGTAACCTGATACTGCAAAGGGGCGAGCCACTTTTTGTTAACCAATGATTTATTTTTTTACTAATTGCATACTCTCAGGGTTCCAAAGCATAGCAGTATCCTGGTTATAACTGTCGTTGCATAACAAAGCTGGTGCTGCGGCTCTATATCCAAACACAGCATCTTCAGCTATTTTTCCACCTTCTCTAATGGCTGTGAAAAAATTTACAAAATGATCATACGGTCCGCCCTTATAGTCTTTTTCTGCAGCAAAAGTATATTCCTCAGGCGGTAATATCTTTTTACGATCCGATACCGGTGTGCCGGCTTTTTTCATTTGTTCAATATAAAAAGGATCATCCGATTCTATCGTCTTATTTCTTTTTAAAGTAACGCTGTCCCATGTTACATCCATCGATCCTTCGCTGCCTACTAATTTTAAATAAGTGGTGCCACTGGTGCCATCTACAAAATTGCAACGCAGCGAAAGGTTAAAAGGAGCGTGGGCTGCACTTTGCGGATAATCAAAAGTGCCTAGTAATACATCCGGTACTTCACGTCCATCTTTCCAGTAACGCAAACCACCTGCTGCATAAATTTTATTTGGGCCAAATGAGTTGGTAATAAAATGTAAACTTGAAAACAGGTGAACAAATAAATCACCCGCCATTCCTGTTCCATAATCCCTGTAATTCCTCCACCTGAAAAAACGGGTAGCATCAAAGGAGCGCTTGGTGGTATTGCTGATAAAGGTTTCCCAATCTACAGTGTCTAAAGATGCATCAGCGGGAATTGGATATTGCCATGCACCTGTGGGCGAATGCCGGGCCCAAAACCCTTCTGCATAATTTAAATCGCCAATGGCACCCTCTTTTAATAATTGTTTTGCTTTTTCATTTCCCAACGAAGAGACGCCCTGGCTGCCTACCTGAAAAATTTTGCCAGTTTCATTTTGCGCTTTTATAACCGCAGGTCCTTCTGTAATAGCGTGTACCATTGGTTTTTCGCAATACACATGTTTACCAGCCCTCATGGCATCAATGGATATTTGTTGGTGCCAATGATCTGGTGTCGCTATAATAACTGCATCAACATCTTTACGGGTTAAAATTTCTTTATAACTGCGGGTTAAAAAAAGATCATTCCCCCATTTGGTTGTTGCATCCTTTAAACGTCCTTTATACAAATCGCATACTGCAACTAATTTTATGTTAGGAATTTTTAAAGCAGTAATAACATCTTGTGTACCCATGCCACCTGCACCAATAAGAGCAATATTTATTTTATCATTTGCGCTAAAGGGAGTTCTTTTTAATCTTTCGAAATAAGTGTTGTTATTTTCTGCAGAAAATACATTGTTGCCAACAGCAACCGCAGCAGAAGCAGTGGCCAGTTTTTTAATAAAATTTCTACGGGATGATTCAGAAATATTTTTCATTAATAAAAATTATTGTATGGTAGTTAAAATTTATAATTATCGTACAGTTGATTTGCCGGTTTGCAGCCTTACTTAAGTTCCTTAATGCGAATCTTTTTCCACTTTACTTTTATGCCGCCCCCATCGTGAATTTGCAAAGCAATAAACCCTTCTCCTTTTCCAATTTTTTCATCTTTCAGATAAACCATTTGATGGCCATTTAACCAACTGGTAATTTCATCCCCATTCACTAAAATCTTCATGGTATTCCATTTACCCATTTGTAACCATTTTTCATCTTCGGGCTTGGGTTGTATCAACCAACCACGTCCGTACGATTCGTAAATACCGCCTGTATGCAAATTTTCGGGCGCAACTTCTACCTGCCAGCCACTGATTTTTGTGCCTTCAATAGATGAGCGAATGAATACACCGCTGTTGCCATTTGCTTCCTGTTTAAATTGCAGGGTAAGCTCAAAGTTTTTATAATTTTTGGTTGTAGAAAGATAGCCATACTGTTTATCAGGACCGCTTTCGCAAACAAGTTCTTTTTTATCAACGTACCATTTCTCGGTGCCATTATTGGTCCACCCGGTTAAGTCTTTACCATTAAAAATTGATTTAAAGCTTTGCGCATAGGAGCCGGTTGACAGCACGGTTAAAGAATACAACAGTAACAATCGTTTCATTCAATAATTTTTTTAGTGAGTAAATTTTGAGATGTAATTGCATGATGAGAAGATGTGCGAGACAATTCTTTTTTAAAAGTAAGCATGTTTTTATAATAATTCTTTTTCTATTTTAATTTTTATTTCCACATTATCATGCACAATAATATCATATTTCTTACTGCTTTCTCTACTATTATATAAGAGATCTTTATGGGTATGTAGATGATTCGCCAGGGCAGACAAGTCACAATGATTTACCACATAGCTTCTTTACCTGGACAATTTTTATTGCTATAAGAACAGGATTAAACACAAGGTTTAAAAATATCTTTTTTGAGCAGGAGAGTAGCAATATTTTTTAACTGCATGACTAAATTATTTGCTTTCAGTTTTATCAATAACTATTTCTCCCCTATATTTGCACCGGCAAGTCTTATACGGCCAGCTCCTGTTGAACTCCCCTAGGACCGGAAGGTAGCAAGGGTAGATGGTTGAGCGGTGCGATGTAAGTAACTTGCCATTTTTATGTCCCTGCCTTCCTCCTCCAATGTTGTTAAATAACCAAGTTTCTTTAGATTAACATAAATAGTTTGAAATTTAATGTTTCAATTATTTTACTTTTGCAAAACATAAAATAAAATACAAAATGAAATTTTTTATAGACACGGCCAATCTGGCCCAAATTAAAGAGGCCAATGATCTTGGAATTTTAGATGGTGTTACTACCAATCCATCATTAATGGCTAAAGAGGGTATTAAAGGTGAAGAAGCCGTAATGAACCATTACAAAACTATTTGCGAAATGGTAGATGGTGATATTAGCGCTGAAGTGGTATCAACAGACTTTGACGGAATTATTGAAGAAGGCAAAAAATTGCATGCCATTCATCCAAATATTGTAGTTAAAGTACCAATGATAAAAGAGGGTATTAAAGCTATCAAATGGTTTACTGATAATGGAATTCGCACCAACTGTACCTTGATTTTTTCTGCTGGCCAGGCAATTTTGGCGGCTAAAGCTGGAGCAACTTATGTATCACCTTTCATTGGCAGAGTTGATGATACAGGTTGGGATGGTATGGACCTGATTCACCAGCTGCGTCAGATATTTTCTATCCAGGGATACAAAACAGAAATTTTGGCTGCATCTATCCGCTACCCGAACCATATTATTAAATGTGCGGAAGCTGGTGCTGATGTTTGTACCTGTCCACTTGATTCTATTTTAGGATTATTAAAACATCCTTTAACAGATAGTGGCCTTGCCAAGTTTTTAGAAGATGCTAAAAAATTCGCTTAATACTACTTATAATATAGAATTGTAGGAAAAAGAAATCCCGTTCAATTGATATGTATCAATTGAACGGGATTTCTTTTTAATTTTTTACGGCTTTGTTGCATGATTTAAATAAAGCTATACAAAGTCTTAAAAAAGAGTTATTTTGTATAGCATGAAAAATTCAAAATACATAATAACAAATTGGTCAGACTATAACAACTCTCTAAAAAATAGAGGTAGGATAAGTTTTTGGATAAGTGATGAAGCAAT
>JANXSR010000423.1 GCA_025352625.1 Ferruginibacter sp. | reverse complement strand
AAAAAGGCCTTTTGATCTAAGCTTTGAATTGATTCTGATAATATTGATTCCTCTGTATCAGTGCTTTTTTCCGCTACTTTTATCTTATTTAGAATAATTACAGCCAGGTTCTCAAAATATCCATTTGGTACTTCAAACAATTCTTTTTGTTTTATATTTCTTAATGATTCAGATAGTTCTTCTAAATCATTTGCTACTGTATTTTTTTGCTGTGCTTTTATTTTTTTCAAGATAGCTGCCGGGAAATTTTCAAAATATCCTTCAGGCACATCATCAAGTTTTGAATTGTTTGTAATACCGATATCTTCCTTAATACATATTAATACAGCATTACTCAGATTTTCAAAATAACCTTCCGGAACAAAAAAAACAGTTGTTTTCTCTAAACCAGCCAATAAGGGACTTAGTGATTGTAATTCATTTAATATGTCATCCTTAAATTTCATGCAGTGGTAAGACCCATTAAGGGGTAGATAGTTTAATGATTTAAAATATAGTCCTCTATTTTTTTTACAGCATGGTGATAACTGGCTTTTAATGCACCTTCGCTGGTTTCAAGCACAATGCTCATTTCCTGGTAGGGCATTTCATCGTAATAACGAAGATTAAAAACAACCCTTTGTTTTTCTGGCAATTGCTGCATGGCCAATTGCAATTTCCACTCAATCTTATTGCTGTCGTAATTTTTATCTGCCCTCAACTTATTGCTTAATCCATTCTCAACATCACTCAATGATACAGAAGCTCTTTTTTTCTGTTGTTCAATATACGTAAGGCTTTCGTTGGTTGCAATACGGTACAGCCAGGTGTATAGCTGGCTATCTTCCCTAAAATTATCAAGAGCATTCCATACTTTAATAAACATATTTTGCAATACATCATTTGCATCCTCATGATCAACAACCATACGGCGTATATGCCAATACAATTTCTCCTGGTATTTTTTAATAATACCGGTAAAACCCTTCTCCTTTGTAGAAGAATTTTTAAACTGAAGTAATAACTCAGTATCGTCTAAATGTTGTTGGTTCATATTTGTTCAGCAGGTATAAAAATAGAAAAACCAATCGTAAGATTGGTTTTTCTATAAAAGGTTTAATTAGTTCAGGCATTTTTTCTTGCAATTACTTTTTCAGCAGCTGCAACAATATTGGGTGTATCCAAACCGTATTTAACAAGTAATTCAGATGGTTTACCACTTTCGCCAAAAGTATCATTCGTACCTATATATTCAATTGGTATAGGTAAATTTTTTGCAGCTACCTGTGCAATACTATCTCCAAGACCACCAATAATATTATGTTCTTCGCAGGTAACAGCACATTTTGTTTTAGAAATTGATTCAATTATTGCAGCAACGTCCAGCGGTTTAATTGTATGTATATTGATTACTTCCACACTAATACCTTTCTCTTCTAAAATTCTTCCGGCTTCAATGGCTTTCCAAACAAGGTGACCACAGGCAAAAATACTTACATCTTTACCATCAGATAATTTTTGTGCTTTACCTAATACAAAATCACTTTCGGTTGTAAAGATGGGCCAAACAGGCCTGCCAAATCTTAAATAAACAGGGCCTTCATAATCTGCGATAGCAATAGTTGCAGCCTTAGTTTGGTTATAATCACAAGGTACAATTACCGTCATCCCAGGTAGCATTTTCATCAATCCAATATCTTCTAAAATCTGGTGGGTTGCACCATCTTCTCCCAAAGTTAAGCCTGCATGTGAAGCACAAATTTTTACATTTTTATTACTATAGGCAACAGACTGGCGAATTTGATCGTACACACGGCCAGTAGAGAAATTTGCAAATGTAGTGGTATAAGGAATTTTACCACCGATTGTTAAACCTGCAGCTACCCCAATCATATTGGCTTCGGCAATTCCACATTGAATAAAACGCTCTGGAAATTCTTTTACAAAAGCATTTAATTTCATTGATCCCAACAGATCAGCTGTAAGTGCTACAACATTCTCGTTCTTTCGCCCTGCTTCTAAAATACCATCACCAAAACCACTACGGGTGTCTTTATTGCCTGTTACCTGAATATCTTTTAACATAAAATTTAAATGCTTTTTTTAATTGAGCCGCAAGATAATGGGTTGTTTTGAAATTACCCGTCGGTTTTTTTACTAAGTCAGTTTTAAACCTTTTTTAAGGTGAGTTCCCATTTCCAGGCACTGTCCATCATTTCGTCAAGATTATATTTTGGTTGCCACCCCAATTCATTTTTGGCTTTATTGTTATTGGCATATATTGCTACAACATCGCCTGCACGACGAGGCCCCAACGTGTAATTCAATTTAACACCACTTGTTTTTTCAAAAGCATGAATAACTTCCAAAACTGTAAATCCATCGCCGGTACCAAGGTTAAATATCTCGGGGTTAGCTTTATTTTTTTTTCCGATTAGATAGTTTAACGCAAGGGTGTGCGCATGTGCTATGTCACAAACATGAATGTAATCACGTACACAGCTGCCGTCTCTTGTTGGATAATCTTCGCCCCAAACCTGCATGGCAGGTAATTTCCCGATAGCGGTTTGTGTAATAGCAGGCACAAGATTGGCAGGTCTTCCCAATGGAATTTCTCCAATTAGAGTAGAAGGATGAGCACCTACAGGGTTAAAATATCGTAAAAGAATTGCCTGAGTTGAATTACTTTTTACAGTATCACGAACAATGACTTCGCCCATTTGCTTTGTTGCACCATAAGGAGATTCTGCAGGTTTTTGAGGTGTTTCTTCGGTTACTGGAATTGAATCAGGATTTCCATAAACGGTACAGGAAGAAGAAAAAACAAAATTGGTAACCGCATATTTTTCGGCACATTTCAAAATATTGACCAGTGATGTCAGGTTATTTTCAAAGTACATAAGTGGCTTTTCAACCGACTCTCCAACTGCCTTGTAAGCAGCAAAATGTATAATGCCATCGATATCTTTATTCTCTTCAAAAATGGTTTCTGTGTGTTTTAAATTACACAAATCCACTACATAATTTTTTATTTTTTTGCCAAGTATTTTTTCAACTCCTTCTAAAATTGCAATGTTGCTCCTGGAATTGTCATCTAGAGAAACTACTTCGTATCCATTTTGCACAAGGTCTACAATGGTATGTACGCCAATATAACCGCAGCCTCCGGTTACTAATATTTTGTTCATGGGTTTATTATTTGAAATGTTGAAATAATAACATAAAGTAGTGTCATTTGTGATAGTATCGAAGGAGCTAACCAGCTTTATATTATATACTTGCCTTCACAATCCTAAAACTAACCTCTCTGCCATTTTATTATTTCTACAAATTTACAGTATGTTTTTTACCAAAATAAAAAATCACTCATTTAACGCGAGTGATTGTATAAAAAAATAATTTTGAAAATTAATTCAAAAAAAGAGAAGTAATATAATATACTATACCAGCAAGTACTGCACTTACCGGAATGGTGAGTATCCAGGCCCATAATAAACTAACAGTTACTCCCCATCTAACAGCACTTAATCGTTTGGTAGCGCCTACGCCAATAATGGCACCCGTAATGGTATGCGTTGTGCTTACCGGGATACCCATTTGTTCTGTCATAAATAAAGTAAGTGCACCTGCTGTTTCTGCAGCTACTCCTTCTAAGGGTGTTACTTTGGTTATTTTTGTACCCATTGTTTTTACAATCTTCCAGCCACCACTCATGGTACCTAAACCAATTGCAGTGTAACAAGCCAACGGCACCCATGTCAGGTCTTTTAGTGCAGCACCAACATCGGGATATTTAGTACTATTATAAGCAACAAATGCGGCACCAATAATACCCATTACCTTCTGGGCATCATTGCCACCATGCCCAATACTAAAAGCTCCGGAAGAAAACAGTTGTAATTTCTTAAACATTCTACCGGTGCGATATGCATTCGGAGATTTTACTTTTTCTGAATAAATATATGCACATATAAAAAGAAACATCATTATCAAGATTCCATAGATAATAATGGAGTTATCGGCTTTCCCTAACGCCTTCCCTAGCGCAATACTATCTACTTTACTATCTACATTGGTTTTAATTTTTTCTGCAAGTTTGGTTGCACCTAATGATTTATAATCTGCCAACAATGGTTTAGCCGCATCAACTAATGCAACGGCTGCAGTATAACTTGCCACTTTTGAAGAATCTTTTGCCAATTCCTTTTTAAGGTTATCTATCTTATAAAATTTCACAAGATTTTCCTGCAATTTGGTTTGTTCAAAATGAGCAAATAAAAACCAGGTTCCAATTCCTGTTAATATAATTAAACCAATTTTTGCCCAGGTATTGCGCATAATGGTTATTACACTAATGTAAATTGATATTATCATACCAATAAGCGGGGCAAGAAATATAAACAGAATGATTTCGGTTATTTTTTTAACTTCTACAATTGTGGCAATACTTGTAAAACCCTTTGTTAAAAAAGCGTGTGAAATAGCAGCCCCTGCAAAACCTCCAATTAATGTGTGTGATGAAGAAGAAGGAATACCATACCACCAGGTTAATAAGTTCCAGGAAATAGCAGCAATTAAACCTGCTAAAATAACAGGGAGCGTTATAAACTCCTGGTGAACGGTTTTACCAATGGTGTTAGCTACAGCATGATCCTTAAAAATAAAATAGGCAACAAAATTAAAAAAAGCGGCCCAAACTACAGCCTGAAAAGGAGTTAGTACTTTTGTTGAAACAATCGTAGCAATTGAATTGGCTGCATCATGAAATCCGTTGATGTAATCAAAAATTAAAGCTAAAATAACTATAACTATAAGGAGCGTCATAATATTAATTTAAAAATTCGCTAGTGCAATGCGTCTGAGAGTCTTTGAAGGAATTTACATTTTGCACATCAGCCAATTGATTTTTAGGCGTACTTCACAATGATAGATTCAATTACATTGGCGGCATCTTCACATTTATCAGTTACAATTTCCATAACCTGATAAATCTCTCTTTTTTTGATCACCTCTTTGGCATCTGGTTCTGTAGCAAACAAACGCTCAATGCTCATATCAAAAATATCATCGGCCTGGTTTTCTATACTATTAATAGCTACTAAGGCATCGGTTATCTGACGCATGTTTTTCATGTTGCGTAATTCGGTAACAGCTTTATGTACCTGTACGCATCCTACTGCAATCAATTCTGCCATTTTTAAAAAACCGGTTTCGTTGGGATTAACGCGATAGAAATTTATCTTTTTTGCAGAAGCATAAATATAATCCGCAATGTCATCAAGAGAGTTTGCAAGATAATGAATGTCCTCCCGGTCAAATGGTGTAATAAAATTTTTACCTAATTCGGTAAAAATATTATGGGTGTAATCATCATTAACGTGTTCCATATCTTCAATTTCCTGAATCAATTGGCCTCTTTTATCAAAATCGGGCTCGTTAACAACTTCCTTTAACTTATTTCCCATTTTAACCAACTCTTCAGCAACACTTTCAAATAGTTGATAAAACACTCTGTCTTTAGGTAAAAAGATTTTAAAGATTGAATTAAATCCCATGGTTTAAAAATTTCGGCAAAGTTTAGGGTTTACGTTAAAAAAATAATACACTTTTAAAATGGTAACATTTTGGTAACACAGAGGTAACATTAAATTGTTATTTCTTTGCGGCAAAATTTGATTTATGCTTAAGATGAAACTTCCTTTCCTGGTTGTATTATTATTATTTTCTCAATTTGTAAGGGGACAATATTTAATGGATATGGTGGATACAACAAAGGATATGGGAAAGGGTATGCTTTCGCTGCTCAACCGTTTTGATAATGTAAGAATGAGTGGTTATATACAACCTCAATTTCAGGTGGCGCAAAGTAAAGGTGCTAAAGGATTTGCCGGAGGGGATTTTGCACCTAATAGTAACAGTCGTTTTATGTTAAGGAGGGCGAGAGTAAGGTTTGATTATATTAATTTCCCCAAAGCATCTAACAAGCCTTCTTTACAATTTGTATTTCAATTTGATGCTACCGAAAGAAGTGTAAATGTTAGGGATGTATGGGGAAGGATATTTGAAAATAAGTACAAACTATTTGCTTTTACAACAGGATTATTTGCAAGACCCTTTAGTTATGAATTAAATTTATCAAGCGGTGACAGGGAAAGTCCCGAACGTGGCCGTATGAGCCAGATTTTAATGAAAACCGAAAGAGATCTTGGCGCAATGATATCTTTTGATCCACGAGTTAAAACTACCAAACTAAAAATTTTAAAAATTGATCTGGGCGTTTTTAATGGCCCCGGTCTTTCTTCTCCAACAGACTATGATAGTCACAAAGATATCATTGGCAGGATTGCTTTAAAACCACAATCGATTACTAAAAACGTAACACTTGGAGTAGCAGCTTCTTTGTTGGCAGGTGGTCTGACCCAAAATACAAAGTATGTATACACAACTCAAATAATTGGTGGTAATAAGAATTTTGTGGTTGATTCGGCGGCAAGCAACTTCGGTAAAATTGCACCAAGAAAATATTACAGCATTGATGCCCAGCTAAAAATTAAAAATAAAGTGGGTTTTACAGAGTTGAGGGCAGAATATATAAGCGGTAAACAAACGGCGTCTTCAGTCAGCAGTGAAACTCCGGGTTTAGCCTTTACTGGTACGGAAGGGTATTATGTGAGAAAATTCAGCGGAGCATATTTTTATTTTTTGCAAAACCTTGGTAGCACACATCACCAAATTGGAATAAAGTATGACTGGTATGATCCTAACACAGAAGTTAAAGGAACGGAAATTGGCAGTGCAGGTAATAATATAAATGCTGCCAATATAAAATATAGTACGTTGGGATTTGGGTATCTCTATTATATATCAGAAAATGTAAAACTGGTTTTGTGGTATGATAAAATAACGAATGAAAAAACTAGACTTTCAGGGTTTACTGATGATGTAAAGGACAATGTTTTTACATGTAGATTACAATTCAGATTTTAAAAAAGGGCTGTTCACTTTGTATGCAATTAATTTAGATATACAAAATTGCTATTTTGTTTAATAATTACTTATATTATTGATATAAATATCAATCACCTTAAATTTAATTTTAAAGATTTTTTTATTTTTTTTGACGCAGCATTTATTTTCTTTACTTTGCCTCCACATTATGTAAATAAATTGTTAAATTATATAAATGGTCATTATATATTTTTTAATGATGCTTATATGTTTAATCTTTTTCATTCTTTATTTTTTTAACCAAAATAGTCTTATGAGAAAAATTGCAGTACTATTTGTTGTGCTACTCTGTAGTACAATCTCCATTTTTGCCCAATCAGTAATAAGGGGAAAAATTACGGATTCAAAGGACGGTTCCGCCATTGCTGGTGCTACCGTAAAAGTTAAAGGTGAACGAATATCAGCAGTTTCCGCTTCTGATGGAAGTTTTGAAATTATTACTAAATCAGGTAAAATACTTGAAATTAGTGAAATTGGACATGTCTCACAGACTGTTACCTACAGTGGACAAGCATCGTTAAATGTAGTTCTTGTGGCAGATGCTAAAGCACTTTCCGAAGTAGTTGTAACGGGTGTTGGTGTTGCTACCAGCAAGAAAAAACTGGCCATTTCCGTTGAGTCAGTAACAGCGGACAAATTGCCACAGGGTGGAACAGCTTCTGTTGATCAGGCGCTGGTAGGAAAAATTGCAGGTGCCCAAATCAGCAGTATCAGTGGTGTACCCGGTTCACAAGCCCGGATCTTACTAAGAGGGATTAACACGTTACAGGGCTCTACCAACCCGATGATTCTTATGGATGGTCTTCAATTGTCTGCTACAGATATCAACTCAATTGATCTCAGTAGTGTGGAAAGGGTAGAAGTTGTTCAGGGAGCCGCCGCTGCCACTATTTATGGAGCTCAAGGTGCCAATGGTGTTATCCAGTTGTTTTCTAAAAAAGGTAAAGCAGGTCAATTGAATATAGACTTTTCTTCCAGCATTACAAGAAACACTTACCTCAATATTGGCGGGCTGGGTAAAGCAACCACACACGCTTTTAATACTAACGCAGACAATGAAGTAATTGGCGGAAGCGGAAATCCGCTCGCCTATGATCCCGCTACCGGCGTTTTGGATGCAAATCTGATCTGGAATGCGTTGAGCCCTACCAACCAAACCAATAAAGCGTACGATAAGAATTTGCGATATTATGACCATTTCAAGGAATTCTTTGTCCCTGCCAATGTGTATAATAATTCTGTTAGCGTTTCTGGTGGAAAGGAGAAACTTGATTTTGCCATT
Source organism: Ferruginibacter sp. (assembly GCA_025352625.1). Lineage (GTDB taxonomy): Bacteria > Bacteroidota > Bacteroidia > Chitinophagales > Chitinophagaceae > Ferruginibacter. The sequence goes on along the minus strand of JANXSR010000423.1, from coordinate 10,521 downwards.
TCTGCTTCCAATAACAGACAGGAAAGTAATTTCAAAAAGATGGGCTACAACGACCGATCAAATTTTACTTCCAATATAGGATTTGAAATAGCCAAAAACCTACGGTTCCGTTCTATCACACAGCTGGTGTATACTAAAAACACCATCAATGGTAACCAGGGTCTGGTTTACCCTATATTCAATTCACGTCCGTTTGCTGACTATAATTTTCTTACTCCCGACGGACACCATTCTGTTTACATCGGTAATGCAGCAGGGGTAAATGGTAATAATCCCAATTATACCAATGAATATTCCAGCACATTAGACAACAAAGTAGATGTGGTGCAGAACTTTAACCTAAACTATAAATTTCCAAAATTTGTAGAGCTAGATGTTAAGTATGGTCTTAATTACAGGAATGAAGATTTTACAAAAACAGTATTGAACCAGTCTGAGGATGCCAGTTCTTTAGCTACAGACCACTGGACCTCTTTTAACAATCCCGACAGAACCGGTGAAATAAGCGACTACCGGTACAAAACAATTTTTCAGAATTTTGTAAGTACTGCCACCGTACGTCTTGACTTACAAAAAGATTTTCATCTGAAAATTCCAATCGTTTCAACAACACAGGGTGCTTTTGATTGGAGAAATAATAAATACAAAGAATTTGATTCTTATGGTTTGGGCGTTCCTCTCTATTCTCCTTTTACAGCACAGCAGGCAAGTACTTTTAAAATATTCAGAGACTACACTGAGCCCTTTATCACTTATGGTTATGTAGTTACCCAGCGTTTTGATTATGGTGACATTGCTGGTATTTCCGGTGGTATAAGAAGTGACTATTCTTCCGCATTCGGACAGGGTTCCAAGCCTTTCACTTTTCCAAGGGGTGATGCTTACCTGCGTTTATCTTCTATGCCTTTCTGGTTTAACAGCAAACTGGGCGAGGTGGTGTCAGAATTCAAACTGAGGGGTGCATATGGTGAAGCCGGTATTCAGCCTACTCCGTTCCAACGCTATGTTACCCTGAGTACAAAAACTTATGGCAACAGCAATGCTTTTTATGTAGGGGCCACACAGCCCAATCCAAACCTAAATGTGGAAGTTTCTAAAGAACTGGAAGTAGGAATGGACATGAGTATTAAAGCTGGCAAGGGTAGTTGGTTCAAAAACATCAATTTTTCTTTGACCTATTGGGACAGAAGAACTGACAATGCTATCTGGAACCTGGATGCTGCGCCCTCTACAGGTACTGGCAATTTAGTGGACAATGTATTTGGTTTAAAATCTCATGGTATACAGGCGTCAATCAATACAACTGTGGTTGGCAATAGAAATTTCAACTGGAATTTTACAACCAATTTTGGCAAACAGGTTTCCATCATTTCTTCTGTAAAAGGACCTGAGGTGGTTATCATTTCAAGTGCGGGCAGCACTAATTATGTACTTAGGGCAGGTGAAAAAGTAGGCCAGATCTATGGTTTTCTTGGACTGCACAGCGTAGATCAGGCAGATGCCAGCGGCAATACTTATATTTCCAAAGAAGATCAAGGATTGTATACTGTGGCAAGTAATGGCTGGGTAGTTAATAAGAGTACCAAGCAGCCTTATTTTACCCCTAATAAATATACTTTCGGCGACCCCAACCCTAAATTCAATATGTCTTTCATTAACGAGTTTACTTATAAAGACTTCCTGACTGTTGCTTTCCAGGTTGACTGGTTATCCGGGGCGCATGTTTACAACCAGACGAAAGAATGGATGTACAGGGATGGTATAAGCAATGATTATGAAAAACCCATCACTATTGATGGCCAAACAGGGGCATGGACCGCTTTTTACCGTGGTGTATATGCCCAGGTATCAAGAAATGGCACAAAAAACTATTTCTATGAGAACGGCTCTTTTGCAAGACTGCGGAATATTTCTGTTGGATTTGATATCGCTAAGCTTGCTCACATAAAAATGTTTAAGAAACTGCAGCTGGTAGTAAGCGGCAGAAACCTGGTAACCATTACCAAGTACACAGGTATGGATCCGGAGATGAGCTCTGGTGGCACCAACTCTCCATGGGACAGGGGTACAGACCACAGTACTTTACCAAATTTCAAATCATTCCAGGCAGGTCTTAACATTGGATTCTAAAACATAAATGCTATTAATTATGAAAAAATATAAATTAGTATACGTAGTGATTGCCTTATTAGGATTGGCAATCTCCTGCAAAAAGCAACTTGATGTAAAAAATCCTAACCAGCCAACACCTGAAAGTGCCAAAACAGAATCGGGAATAATTGCACTTTCCCAAGGGGGTATTTATTTCAACGGATTGGGCGCCGGCAGTTTAAAATACGGCGGCTTTAATGGCAGTTTCTGGAATGACCCTGTAAGTTATCATGACCTGATGGGTGATGTAATTGGTGTAGAAGCAGCCAACCAGTATATTAACCAGTGGTCCTGTCCTGATTGGGTGATTACTGATAACGGAACAAAAATCCTTGACCCTAATTCTCCGAATAAGCAGATACTAACCTTAAGGCAGATCAATGTAAATGCCAATGCAAGCGATAACCCATTTTATTATGAGTGGGGCTATATGTACGCACTTATTGGCAGCTGCAATAATATTCTGAATCTTGTTGATGATATTAGTTTTAACGGCGATGCTAACACCAAAAAAAGTACAATCAAAGCCTGGGCTTATTGGTGGAAAGGGTACGCATATTCCCGTATCGGTTCATTCTATTATGCCGGTATTATTAATGACAATCCCGCCGGTACCAATGGCAACTACGTTACCAAAGAAAAAATCATCACAGAAGCCAATGATAATTTTGACAAATGCATAACTGCATTAGGTACGGCCACCAATACTGGAGATTACACAGCTGTTTTAGGTAAAATTATTCCTGATTTCTTTCAAGTGGGCCTTGGCAAAGTGCCTTCTGTTGCAGAATGGAAAAGAAATATCAATACCATGAAGGCCCGCAATATACTGGTAAATACACCTTCAGCAACCATGACTGCTGCACAATGGACCAGCATTCAGACACTGACTGCAGACGGTATAAAAGTGAGTGACAATATTTTTACCGGCCGCTCTAACGAAAATGCAGATTTCATGTCGGCAAGTTCTGGTACTACCGCTGCTCTGTCAGTTGGTTCAGAACCCGGTTACAGGGTGAGTGAAAGGCTTATCAATGATTTTAAAAGCGGCGATAAAAGGCTTGCAAATAATTTTAAAAAGAAAAGCTCTCCCTGGGTGGGCAATACAGACAGGGGAAATGTGTTTAACACCAGCTGGGATTTGATTGATGGTGGCGCCGGCCTTCCAGGGGTAGCAGTAATGGGTACCCGTTCCGTAGGAGAATATGAGTTGCATATTGCTGCGGATTACGAAGAGAACCAGCTGATGCTGGCAGAAGCCAAAATCTATTCTAATGACATTAATGGAGGCCTGGCCCTGATTGATGAAGTTAGAAAGTTCCAGGGTGCCGGCCTTGCGGCTGTTAGCGGCACTGGCTTAACACTTGTGCAGGCTAAAGAAGAATTAAGAAAAGAAAGAAGAATAGCACTAGCGTTCAGGGCACTTTCATTTTATGATGCACGCCGATGGGGTGTTATCAATGATGTTTCCAATGGTGGAGGAAGAACAGGCGTTACGGTGCTTTCCCCAACAGGTCCTAATGGTTCTATTGTTGTAAATACCAATGCATCCATTAACTATAATTACCTTGATTATTGGGACGTTCCTGACAACGAATTAGTATACAATCCGCCAGCAGCAGGCAGTGCGGTAACAAGAAATCCGAAAAATTAAATTGACAAGTCCTAAAAAAGGTTGACTGGTTTCTAAGTGTAGAAGTAAGGGCAAAAAATCACAAGAATCACCAAAGTTCTTGTGATTTTTTTTACTCTAGGGTTTGATTTTAAGTTCGGTTTGGTTGGACGTTTGATGTGGAGTACGTTTATGACAATTTAAATGGGTCTTCATCTTGTAATAAACGTGAAATTGACTACTCAGCTTTTTGAACATATTTGTATATCATCAAAGGTGTTATACAACTCTAATCTTCCTTGAGTATCCCATTTACTCTTTCGGCAACGGGATTGTCATATGGATTCCCGTCCCGTCTCGTTTATATACTTATACCTTTATACTTATCTAATATTACAATAAATCGTAAAAACTTTTTTTCTTAACAATATTTTGTAACTAACGCAGCAAATCGTTTCTTTGACTAGTCTTTATTAAATAAACGTTAATTCAGATGACGTCATTTTTCCTTCCGTAAATGCGTTTCACAATATTAAAAACCAAAATCAATTTCAAATGAGAAGAATTGTATCATTACTTGTGCTGCTCCTCTGCAGCACAATTTCTGTTCTCGCCCAAACTAAAATTAAGGGTAGGGTAACAGATTCTAAAGATGGGTCTCCCATAGCCGGAGCCACCATTAAAGTAAAAGGACAAACCACGTCCACCACATCCAATGCTGACGGTACGTTTGAAATTGTAGCGAAACTTGGAAGTGCTTTAGAGATTACAGAAGTAGGGCACGCTCCTCTTGCAGTAAAATATACTGATGCCGGTTCGGGTGGTCTGCAAATTGTGATGAACCAGGATGCAAGGGGTTTATCAGAAATTGTAGTTACAGCCCTCGGAATAAAAAGGGAGAAAAAGGCATTGGGTTATTCTGTATCAACAGTAAATAAAAAAGATCTGGAACTTAGGCCAGAAGGTGATATTGCCCGTGTTTTAACAGGTAAAGCTGCAGGTGTTAATATTATTAATACAAGCGGTATTTCTGGTAGCGGTACAAATATCACCATCAGAGCTGTTGGAACTATTACAGGTAATTCAACGCCATTGTTTATTGTTGATGGTGTTCCTTTTGATGGGGGTACAAACGGCAATGCAGGTTTTACTTTTGGCAACCAAACTTCCAGCAGGTTTTTAGATTTAGATCCTAACAATATTGAAAACGTTAGTATCTTAAAAGGATTAAGCGCAACAACTTTATATGGTGAGTTGGGAAGAAATGGTGTAATATTAATTTCAACAAAAAATGGTTCTGGTAGTAAGGGCCCTAAAAAGACGGAGATTTCATTATCGCAATCTTACTTTGTGAATACAATATCTAACCTACCTGAATACAACACTAAATATGGTGGTGGTTTTGATTTAAGTAATGGTGTTACTTTCTTTAGTAACTGGGGTGGCCCCTTCAGTGACCCTGCTGTGTTGGTAAACCATCCATATGGCAGAGCTTCATTGAATGCAGCTTTTCCTGAATATATTGGTGCTAAATATGAGTACAAGCAATATAAAAATAATGTAAAAGATTTTTTCAGAACAGGTAATGCCGCTAATACTTCTGTAAATATTAATGGGTCAAGTGCCACTTCTAATTACAGCGCTAATTTTGGATACCTTAATGATATTGGTTTTATTCCAGGCAATAACCTTAAAAAATTAAACTTCGGCATTGGCGGTAATGCTAAATTATCTAATAATTTTACAGTTAGCGGAACTTTTAACTATGTGACTACAAAAGTAAAATCACCGCCAACCAGTACCAGTTTTGGTAGCTCAGCATCAAATGCATCAGTATTTGGTGATGTTTTGTACACACCAACTTCGGTTGACTTACAGGGATTACCATGGGAAAATCCATTAGATCATTCTCACGTTTACTATCGTTCAAACAACGGTATCCAAAACCCACGTTGGACGCTTGCCAATTCATTTACAGAAGATAATGTAAACAGGGCTTATGGTAACATTCAATTAAAGTATGACTTCTCTAGAAAAGCCAGTTTAAGCTACAGAGTAGGGTACGATAGTTATTCTGAAGAACAGACATATGCACAAAATAAAGGAGGAGCGTATACCCCTGAAGGAATTTATCGTTCTTCGATAGGTACCAATAATATTTGGGATCAAACATTGATATTCAATATTACTCAGGATTTAAGCAAGGACTTAAAATTAGGGGTAGATGCAGGTATTAATGTAAGAAACGATTTGTTTAAACAAACGGGTATTACAAGTACTAATCAATTGGTATATGGCTTGTTAAACCATGGTAATTTTGTTAACCACACACCAAACAGCGAAGATGGTACATTATTAGATTATTCATCTGATTTAGAAACAATAGGTGCTTTTGTACAAACCAGCCTTAGTTACAGAGATTATTTATTTCTAAACTTAGGAGGCAGAAATTCCTGGTCAAGTGCATTAGAAAGTAATCACAACAGTATTTTTTACCCAAGTGCAACCTTGTCTTTTTTACCAACATCGGTAATTTCAGGCTTAAAAGAAAGCAAAGCTATCAATTACCTGAAAGTAAGGTTGGGATATGGCACAAGTGCTGAATTTCCCGGTTCATATCTAACAAGACCATCGCTTGGTATTTCTACAAAAGTATTTGTTGATGGAGCAGGTACTTCTATAAACACAAACTACGTTAATGGAAGGTTACCGAATACAGATTTGAAACCGGCTTTAATTACAGAATATGAAGCAGGACTTGAAGGAAAATTTTTCGATAACAGAATCAACTTAGATCTTACTTTATATAACAGGTTTGCAAAAGATCAAATATTAAGCAGGGATATAGATCCTTCGGTAGGCTATGGTATACAAACCATCAATGCAGGTAATGTGAGGAATAAAGGTATTGAATTGGGATTGGGGTACACAGTAGTAAGAAATAAGGATTGGAAATGGCAGTTAGATGGTTTATTTGCTAAAAATAAAAGTTTGGTGTCAGGGATACCAGATGGTATTGTATCAATTAGAACAGCCGGGTTTACCAATTTAGGTACATTCGCAATCAATGGCCAACCGCTTGGTGTTATACAGGGAAAGGCTTTTCAACGATTGGATGGCCAATTGCTGGTAGGTGAAAACGGCGATTATCTTGCAGCAAACGAAATCAGTATCTTAGGCGATCCTAATCCTGATTATAAACTTACCGGTATTACCAGTTTGAGTTACAAAGCATTCACTTTCAGAATACAGATGGAATATACTCATGGTGGTGATTTTTATTCTGCAACTTCAAGTGTATTATTGGGAAGAGGAGTAACAAGAGATACAGAATTTGATCGTTATTTACCGGTAATCCTTCCTGGTGTTACATCAGATAAAGCAGTTAATAACAAACAGATCAGTTCTACCCAAGCCTATTTTGATAATACAGTTGCAGGTGGCGCTGCTGATGAAGCAGGTATTTACGATGCTACTAATATCCGCATTAGGGAAGCTTCGCTTACCTACAATATGCCACAAAGCATTCTTAAAAGGTTGCCTTTTGGTGCTGTGTCTTTTTCTGTATCGGGAAATAACTTATGGTATTATGCACCTAACTTTCCTAAATATGTACATTTTGATCCTGAAACATCAGGACTTGGTGTAGGAAATGGAAAAGGATTAGAATTTTTTACTGGTCCATCTTCACGCCGTATTGGTGCAAGCATAAGAGTTACTTTTTAATCTAAAATCTTTTAAGTATGAAATATATTAAAATTATAATGCTGGTTTTTTTAATAAGTACCTTGGGTGCTTGTAAAAAATTAGATACAGGTTTAGTTAACCCCAATTCTGTTGATCCCTCTCTTGCAAACGTTGATTTGTTGCTAAACCAATCGCAGTTGGCTTTTGAAGGGTTTTATGGACAAGCTTCTGATTATGGAGCACAGTTAACAAGGCAGCAGCAGATGTATGGCCCACTGTACAACAATGCTTATTCACCCGAAAGTTTTGACGGGTTATGGGGTACCGCTTATACAGGAGCATTAATAAACATCAATACATTATTGCCCATTGCACAGGAACAAAAAAAGTATGTACATGCTGGTATTGCACAAGTGCTAAAAGCATATATATTGGGTACACTTGTTGATAACTTTGGCGATGTTCCTAATTCAGAAGCTTTATTAGGACTTGAAAATCTTACACCAAAAGCAGATGCCGGTGCTGAAGTTTATAAAACGGTATATACATTACTTGATAGTGCTATTAGTAATTTTAAAAAAACAGGCGGTGGCGCAGGGCCAACAAACGATTTGTTTTACAAAGGAAGTGCAGCAAACTGGTTGGCTGCAGCCAAATCATTGAAGCTTAAATTTTTGATGCAAACAAGGTTGGTTGATCCAAGTGCAAAAGCGGCAATTACTGCATTAATGACCGAAAATGCTTTTCTTAAAACTGGTGCTAATGATTTTACATTTAGGTATTCTACCGTTAATACAACACCAGATAGTAGGCATCCGCATTATGCAGCTAATTATAATAATGCCAGTGCAGGAAGTAATAGTGCTAATGACTATATTGGAAATTATTTTATGTGGGTTGTGGGTGTTGAAAAATCAGGTACTGGAGCTGTAACCGCCCTTGATCCAAGACGTAGGTACTATTTTTACAGGCAGCGTACAAACTATGCTGATGCTTCCATTGATGCTTGCCCTTGTGCATTTGAAATTAAGCCAGGTCATTACAGTGCCGAAATGCCATTTTGCCTGGTAGGTGCAGGTTATTGGGGAAGAGATCATGGAGATAACTCTGGTACACCTCCCGACGGATTGTTGAGAACTACCTGGGGTATTTATCCTGCGGGCGGTCAGTTTGATGCCAGCCAGAATAAATCAATTGATAATACGTTGGGTGGAAAGGGTGCTGGAATTGATCCTATCTGGCTATCATCTTTTACTTATTTTGTTGAGGCAGAAGCAGCGCTTGAACTGGGTATTACCGTAAATGGAGATGCAAAAAGTTTACTACAAAAAGGTATTGTAGCTTCAATCACAAAAGTACTGGCTTTTCCCGCAACAGTTAATTATGTAGTTCCTACTGCAAATATTCCCACTCAGGCTGCCATTGATGCTTATGTTAACACGGTGTTAGCTAATTACGATGCCGCTACTACAGACGCTAAAAAACTGGATATCATTATAAGGGAATATTATATTGCCGCATGGGGTAATGGTATTGAACCTTACAATAATTACAGAAGAACAGGCAGCCCTAATAATATGCAGCCGGTAAAAACAACCCCTAAACCAGGTATATTTATCAGGTCCTTAAGCTATCCTTCTGTATATGTTAACAGAAACGTAAATGCGCCTGCACAAAAAACGCCAGGTACTGCTGCAAACAAAGTATTCTGGGATAACAATCCGGACAATTTTATATACTAAAATCTAAAAGCATGAAAAAAGTTTCAATATTAGCCAGTTTATTTTTAACCCTCTTAGTATTTTCCTGTAAAAAGGCAGAGGTACAAAACCCATTATCAGATTTTAAAAACCTTAGTATAGGTTCTTATATTACTAGGGCATCTGATTTAAATTTGAATATGGATTACAATAAACCTGCATCCAAGGTAGGTATTACTGTAGACCAATATGGTTCAGAAGTAGATAAAATTGTGTTGTATGTAGTTGAAGGGGCCAATCCAACCCCATCAGCCTGGAAGAAAATTAAAGAAATTCCTTTTACAGGTAATGGAACAGAGATAAGTGCTACAGAAGGGGATGTGGCTAAAGCATTAGGTGTTACCGCAGATAAATTATCACCGGGTAATTATTACACTTTTTATAATCAGGTGGTTACAAAAGACGGCAAAACCTATGATGTGTCTAATACGCCGGGTGCTTTGGAAAATAACTCCAATTATAACTCTGTTTTCAGGTGGCAGGCTTATGTAACTTGTCCATATGTTCAGGGACAAATGGGAGGAAAATATAAAGTATTGCAGGATGATTGGGCAGATTGGGTTCCCGGCGATGTTGTTACTGTTACAGAGACAGCGGGAAAAAACCAGTTAAACCTTAGCCAGGTTTGGCCCAATCCAGCTTATGGAGATCTTGTAGATCCATTGCTTGTTAATGTTGATCCCGCAACTGGTACTGCCAGTGTTCCCTTTGTAACATTTGGAGCTTACTCTCCTTTAACTTCGGCACAAGGTTCGGGTGATGGAGATGTGGCTGGGTACGCATTTGCCTGTACAGGGTATATAACTTTATCTATGCAGGTTATTTACAACGGTTCAAACCAAGGTAATCTTAAGCTTGTTTTACAAAAGCAATAGAAAATTATCAATCTATTTTTAATAAGGCCCGCAATTGCGGGCCTTATTTATTTTGCATATTTTTTATTGAAAGAAAGAAAATAATTTAAAAATTGACGGAGATTATTTTTTATGCTTTATTGCAAGTAGGTGCCGACAGATTCATATTGTTGCATGGTATATTTTCTTGAGGATTCTTTAAAGATTGGCATGTTCCATTTTATTATTATTTCTTAAAACCAAGTTTTTAATTTTTTGTGTCAGAATTACCATAAAATGCTTTTTTTTAAAATTAATTCTCCTGGAACAAATAATATATAACTTATACTTAATAATATTAATCTGTAGTTTTTTCTATTATCTTTAGATAATATTATAAAATATAGTACATTTTTTAGAATTATTTTATAATTGATTTACTTCACTTACGTAATTATAATTATAAAAAATATTTAAT
>JANXSR010000268.1 GCA_025352625.1 Ferruginibacter sp. | reverse complement strand
TTTTATAAGTATGATTTTTTTCTGGACAATTGCACCACAAGACTAAGAGATATTATTGTAAAATATAAAACTAATTACCCCCCATTTAAACCGGTAATGCCTAAAGGCACCCGGTTTAGGCAGGCCATTCACGAATACCTTGACAAAGGTGGAAAATATTGGAGTAAGCTAGGTATAGATCTTTTATTAGGGGCTCCTACAGACGCTGTAATGACTACAGGTCAAACACAATTTTTACCTGATAATTTAATGAAAGCTTTAGATAGCAGTAATCAAAATAACAAATTGGTTTTAAGTACAACTAATCTCTATCCAATTGTTGCAACTGATAATAAGCAGTCTTTCTTTACGCCAATGATTGTCTTTTCAATCCTACTTGTAGCAATTATAATAATAAGTTTATCTACTAATAAAAAAGCAATCGCTTTTCTTTATGGTTTTGATGGCTTGTTATTTTTTTTATCGGGCGTATTGGGCATATTATTTATATTTATGTGGACCTGCACTGATCATTCCATGGTTAAAAATAATTTCAATTTAGTATGGGCATGGCCAATACATATAGTGATTGCTTTTTTTATACACAGTAAAAAAAATTGGGTCAAAAAATATTGGGCGATAACCATTCTTGGGATGATAATAGTTTTAATTAGCTGGTTTTTTTTACCTCAACAAATGAACAACGCTTTGTTACCCATTGTATTTTTACTTCTTTACAGAAGCATGCGCAGATACCAGGCATTCTAAATATTACTATGGAAACTTACTCAATCTCTTATAATAATTCAACTGTTATTTATCGGGTTACCGGCACGGGAAAAACAGTAGTACTAATCCATGGCTTTGGTGAAGATGGTACAGTGTGGCAATCACAGATTGATTTTTAAAAAATGATTTTACAGTAATTATTCCTGACATTCCCGATAGTGGGCAATCTAAATTTTTGGAGAATGCAAATACCCCAATACTATTTACTATAGGCGAACATGATATAGCAATTCCTTTACAAAGCAGTCTGCAACAATGTTACATGCCTTCAAAATCATATGTATCTATTTTAGATCAGTCGGCTAACATAGGAACGTGGAAGAAAAAGATAAAGCGAACAATATCCTTCTTCATTTTTTAGTTAATAAACTTTAACAGGTAGCCTAATCTCCTTACAAAACGTTTTTTACTATATTTACGCTTCATTTCAGCATTAATGTGCGGACTTCACGATGAGAAAAATTTTGCTTACGATATTCCTATTCCTCTGCTGTTTCTCTGTTTTCAGTCGTCACATAAAAGGAGGTTTTTTCACTTATCAGTATTTAGGTCCGGGCATAAGTAATCCTTCCAACTTAAGATATAAAATATCACTTACCATCTACGTAGATTGTGATGCAATAGATGCAATACCTAACGTAGCGGGGGGGCAAGTAGACCTTGAGGTTCCATTTACAATTTTTAATGGAGGAACCTTTTCTGAATATGCAAATGTTACAGTACAAAAAACGGATGAATACAGATTAGAAAAACTATTTGATGATCCTTGTATTACTGGTAACCAGGCAGAATGTTATTATAAGATAGTAACCTACGTATTGGAAAGCTATGAGCTACCACCTTCAACAAATGGCTATACCATAAGTTACCAGCGCTGCTGCCGTATTGAGAATATGGATAACATTGTTAGTTCAGGCAATATTGGTAATACATATACCATTCAAATTCCTGGAACATCGTCCTTAGTCCCTGATGCAGTTAAAAATAGCAGCCCCACATTTAGTATAAATGATACAGCTGTTATATGCGAGAACAGTTTTTTTGTTTATAAATTTAAAGCAACTGATTTAGATGGCGATGAGCTTAGTTATTCTTTTTGCACTTCTTTTAATGGTGGTTCTTCGGGTAATCCTGCGCCCCCAATTGCCGCTACTCCACCCTATACATCTGTTCCATATTTTTCATTGTACGATGGTTCATTTCCTTTAGGAAAGAGTGTGACCATTAATCCAAAAACCGGTGTAATTAGTGGCACTGCACCTCCAATTTATAATACGGGAGAATATGCTGTAACCGTTTGCGTAACTGAATTCAGAAATGGTGTAAGAATTGGAGAAACAAGGAAAGAATTACACATAAAAGTTAGGGATTGTTCTGCTACAAGGGCTTTGTTAAATCCTATCCCAACCACCTGTGATGGCTTTAATGTTTCATTTAAAAATGATGCCATCAATCCTTCTGGAATAGACTATTTCTGGGATTTCGGAGATCCTGTTTCGGGGCCTTTAAATAATTCCAATTCACCCACTCCAACGCATACATACACTGATACCGGAGTGTACAAATTGAAATTAAGAGTTTCGCTCGCTGGCCTTTGTGCAGATTCAACGATACTTACTGTAAAAGTCTATCCTGGTTTTTTTCCTGGATTTATTGCCAACGCTCCCTTGTGTAAAGGATCTCCCGTACAGTTCATTGATACAACCAAAGCAAAATTTGGCGTACCCACAGGATGGCATTGGGATTTCGGCGATCTCACTGTGGCAGCTGATACCAGTCTCCTTAATAATCCAACATATACCTATACTGATACGGGAACATATAAAGTGCAATTGGTTGTTGGCAGCACATTTGGTTGTATTGATACCGTCAGCAATTTTATTAAAATAGCTAACAGCCCCAACATTAATTTAATTACCCACGATACGCTGATTTGCTTTATTGATACGTTGCAACTTAAAACCAATAACACTGGCAATTTTGTTTGGAGTCCCAATTATAATATTAATAATGTTAACAGCCCAAACCCATTGGTAAGTCCGGATATTCCAACTAAATACTTTGTTACACTAACGGATGCATTTGGCTGTTCCAATAAAGATTCTGTTTTTGTTGATGTAATAAGATCTGTAACAATTGATGCAGGAAAGGACACCACCATTTGCAGAACGGATGGATTATTAATTAACACTATCAGTAATGCCCTTCATTACACCTGGACACCAGCTACTTATTTAAACAGCGATACAGCCAAAAACCCCTTTGCCAATCCGCTTGTTTCAGCAATCACCTATCAAGTGATTGGCAGTGTTGGTAAATGCCAGGCATCCTCCGATATTAAAATTACTACACTTCCTTATCCTCCTGCTAATGCTGGCAGAGACACGACAGTTTGTTTTAAATTTTCTGCCCAATTACAAGCAAGTGGAGGAATTTCTTATCAATGGTCTCCGGCTACTTTTTTATCTGCCACCAATATAGCTAATCCTATTGCTATCAACCCTACTGTTACCACTCAATATGTTGTGGCGGTAAGGGATGTGGTCGGTTGTCCAAAACCTGCTTTTGATACGGTTGTTTTATTTGTAGATCCATTGGTAATTGCAGATGCCGGCCCTGCCGATACCACTGCGGTAATAGGTGAGCCCATCTTATTAAATGGCACAGGAGGCAGCACCTATGTATGGCAACCGGCTACCTGGCTTAGTAATTCAAACATAGCTAATCCTATTGCATTACCAGAAGATAACATTACCTATCACCTGCTTGTAACCAGTACAGCAGGCTGCCAGGCCAGTGATACTATCAACATAAAAATCTATAAAGTACCGCCAAGCTTTTATGTACCCTCGGCATTTACGCCCAACAACGATAATAACAATGAAATTTTAAAACCTATTTTATTGGGAATGAAATCACTTAAATATTTCAGGGTATTTGATCGTTGGGGTAAATTGTTATTTTACACCACTCAAAAAGGTAAAGGTTGGGATGGTACTTTTAAAGGAAACCCACAAGATCCGGCAACTTATGTATGGATGGCAGAAGGAACAACCTTCACGGGTGAAGTAATTGTTCGCAAAGGATACGTGGTATTATTAAGGTAGGTAATCAAAATTTCTAATTTATATTTAAGGCTTTCGTTTTACAACTGAAAAGCACCTTACACATTAACTATACTAATTTTGAGTATGAATAAAATTGCATTAATAACAGGCGCTACTTCAGGAATTGGAGAAGCCTGCGCAAAAAAGTTTGCCGAAGCAGGTTACAACCTCATCATAACTGGAAGAAGAATTGAGAGACTAGAGGCGTTAAAAACAACTATTGAATCGGCCTGCCCAATAAAACTATTGCTTCTGCACTTTGATGTTCAAAATAGAAAGGCAGTAGAAGATACATTTGCCAATTTACCGGCAGAGTGGCAAAATATTGATATTTTAATAAATAATGCGGGATTAGCAGTAGGCAGAGATTCATTTGAAGATGCCGATATGGATGATTGGGAAACCATGCTAAATACCAATGTACATGGATTACTATATGTAAGCAAAGCTGTTGTTCCTTTAATGATAGCTCAAAAAAAAGGTCATATCATTAACATGGGCTCAATCGCAGGAAAAGAAGTATATGAAAAAGGAAATGTGTATTGCGCAAGTAAATTTGCTGTAGATGCTATCAACAAAGCTATGCGTATTGACCTTTTGAAGCATAACATAAAGGTTACGGGCATTCATCCCGGAGCTGTTGAAACCGAATTTGCAATGGTGCGATTTAAAGGCGATGAGCGCCAAGCTGCGGCTACTTATAATGGTATAATTCCACTAACACCGGAAGATATTGCCGACACTATTTTTTACTGCTCCCAATTGCCTAGCCATGTTTGTATTAACGACTTGGTAATAACCTGTACCCAACAGGCAAGTGCTTATTATTTCAATAAAAACACCTGATAGTTCAGAAAATTGAATATATTCTTCTTTGTTAAATAACATTTTGAATAAAATTTCGTTTATAGTTTCGTATGATTCAGAATCGTGCTTATTTAACTACTAATTAATATTTATTAAAGTAGTTTATATAAACATAGTCGATCATGTTATTTAAAAATCCACCTTACCACACATGAAAACAATGAAAAACTTCAAGCTATTATTCCTGTTACTCCTCGTAATTTTTTTAGGCAAAGTAACCGTTTCACAAAATGTATTTACAAAATCTATAGGCGCCGACCCTTCTATTTTGCATCAGGCTGATAGTGTAAAGCAGGAACTTACCAAACAGGGCTTTGTAGTTTTAAAAGAAGCTTCTATAAAAATGGAAAGTGAATACGAAATGCCAGTTATTGTTCCATTAACTGAAGGCAGCTGGTACCAGTTTGTTTTTATAGGAGAAATGACGTCAAAATTATATGAAGTAAGAATGTATGACTGGGAGGAAAAGCAAGTTGTGTATCAGAAAAAACAATGGGGTGATGTAGATGGCAATGTCATCAGTTACTCATACATACCAAAACTATCAGAATACCACATGATGAAGCCAGTACAGGTTAACAAGAATAAGAAAATATTATCTGGTTATGTAATGTTATTTAAAAAAGTTAAACAATAAAATAATCTATGTTTGGTTTATTACTAAAAACGTCCTTGCAAACAAGGGCGTTTTATTTTATCATAAAAATTATTAGTAGTAGCTAGCTCGTTGAACTTACGACCGTTTGTGGTAATTCATAATTGCCCAGCTATTAAAAACAACTGCCAACCCAAGCACTGATAACAGGTGATATTTAATATCAGCAAAGCCACTTCCTTTCAACACAATCATCCGCATCACCTCAATAAAATAAGCAACCGGGTTTACTTTGGTAATCCATTTGGCCCAATCGGGCATACTATCTATTGAAGTATATAAACCACCGAGCAACATAAATACCATCATCACAAAAAAGCCTACAAAGGTAGCCTGCGTCTGCGTTTCGGCGTAGGTAGATATTAATAAACCAACACCTAACAAGGCCAGTAGAAAAACCATGGCGAATAAATAAATCAGTGCAATATTACCAACCGGCACAATGCCATAGAATAATCTTGATACCAGTAAACCAATGGTGAGCGTAACCAATCCCATGATCCAGAAAGGGATTAATTTACCCAAAATAAAAGTGGATTTACTAATGGGTGAAACATTGATTTGCTCAATGGTACCGATCTCCTTTTCATGAACAATATTTAGCGAAGCAAGGAAAGTGCCGATCATGGTAAGCAATGTCACCAATATTCCGGGCACCATAAATTCTTTATAATTCATGGTAGGATTATACCAGTTGGAAGAAGTGATTTCAATGGTTGGAATGGCATTGAATGCAGGAAATGTCATCCATTGCATTTGTATCTCCTTGTTAAAATCACGAATGATATTGGCGGCATAAGCGCCACCCAGATTGGCTTTAGCACCATTCACCGCATTTACAGCAATCAACATCGCAGCCTTATTTTCTTTTACCAGTTCTTTTTCAAATCCGTATGGAATTTCAATAATCAGATCGGCCTTATCCGACTCAATAGATTCCATTGCTTTGTTGTATGATGGCGAGTAATCAGTTAATATAAAATAGCCGGATGACGTAATTTTTGAAATGAATTTTTGCGAATACGATGAATGATCATTATCAACCATGCTGAGGTAAACATTCTTTACTTCGTAGTTGGCAGCAAAAGGAAAGATGATCAATTGAATGATGGGCATTACCAACACTGAGCGCAAAATTGCCGGGTTACGAAATACCTGCCGGAATTCTTTCTCCAATAAAAAAGACAATTGTTTCATGCCAGCCGGGTTTTAAATTTTGATAAACTGATCGATAGAAAAAACAAGGTCATCCCCAACAGGATCAGGGTTTCTTTCCAAATCATTTTAAATCCCAGTCCTTTTATCATCACATTTTTTACGATAATAAAAAACCATTTGGAAGGCACCAGGTTCGACATAAACTGAAGTGGCTTTGGCATACTTTCAATCGGGAACATAAAGCCACCCAGCAACAGTGTGGGCAGCATCAATCCCAGCAGGGAAATCATTTGTGCTGTTTGTTGAGAGGCGGTTACATTAGAAATCATTAACCCAAGTGAAACCGCCGTGGTAATAAACAACAAGGCTTCTAACATCAATAATAACAGGCTTCCATTGATTGGGACTTCCAGCAACGTGACACTTACAATTAAAATAGTAGATACATTTACCAGCGATAAAAACATGTAAGGGATCGCCTTGCTTAAAATAAACAATAGCGGCTTTAGCGGCGATACCAGCAATACTTCCATGGTATTGATTTCCTTTTCACGCACGATAGAAACAGAAGTCATCATTGCCGAAATAATAATCAGTATCATGGCCATTACACCGGGCACAAAATTATAAGCGCCTTTTAACTGAGGATTGTACAGCATCCTGATTTGCGGCGCAATCATATATGGTGTTGCCACCAGCACATTCAAATCATTTTGATAATCCCGGATAATATTGGTGGCATAATTGGTAACCGTAGTAGCAGTATTAGGGTCCGTAGCATCGGCAATTAATTGCACCTGCGCATGGTTGGTATGCAGCAATGTTTGCTGAAAGCCCGGCTGAAAAACCACTACCAGCCGGATTTTTCCGGTTTTAAAGGCTGTCTCAATATCTTTTTGTGTGTTCAGATTCCGGGCAACACTAAAATACCGGCTGGCATCCAGCCGATGAATAATTTCAGCAGTGGCCACATCTTTCGAGTTGTCGAGAATCGCGATATTGGAATCCTTAATTTCATTGGTAAGTGCAAATCCGAATAAAATAATCTGCACAACAGGCATCATGATAATAATCAGCAGCGATTTTCTATCACGAAAAATATGATAGAATTCTTTCCGGACAAATATGATAAATTGTTTCATGATGCTTTTTTTATACACGAATTTTTTGCAATAATTACACGAATTCCTCATACGAATTAATACTTTCCTTTTTCAGCACATCGCTATCTTACTCTCCCCTCTTTGCTCCTCTTACCAATTGCAAAAACACCTCATCCATCGATTTGGCAGCATACGTTTTCTTCAAATTCCGGGGCGTATCCAATGCTTCTATCTTTCCATCTACCATAATCGAAACCCGGTTACAATATTCAGCTTCGTCCATATAATGCGTGGTTACAAAAATGGTGATGCCTCTTTCTGCAGCCTGGTAAATCAGGTTCCAGAATTCACGCCGGGTAATCGGGTCTACGCCACCGGTAGGTTCATCTAAAAAAACAATTTTAGGTTCGTGAAATATTGCCACCGAAAAAGCCAGCTTCTGCTTCCACCCTAGCGGCAATGATTTTACCAACGTATTGACCTCCCCCGAAAGATTCAATTGATTTAATAAGAGGACTGACTTTTCTTTGATCGCCGACCGGCTCATTCCATAAATGCCGGCATAAAAACGAATGTTTTCTTTTACTGTTAAATCCTCGTACAAAGAAAATCTCTGACTCATATAGCCAATGCTTTTTTTAATTTGTTCCGTTTGTTTATATACATCAAAACCCGCTACAGAAGCCGCTCCGGAAGAAGGCATCAACAAACCGCAAAACATTCGCATGGCCGTAGTTTTACCGGCACCATTAGCTCCCAAAAAACCGAATATTTCGCCCTTCTTTACTTCAAACGAAATTTCGTTCGTAGCAATAAAGTCACCAAATTTTTTAGTTAGCTTGTCCGCCGTTATAACTGTTTCTGTCATTGTTATGATTTATTATTTCCCATCAGTTCAATAAAACAATCTTCAATATTTGGCTGCGCCAAATGCAATTCAATTTCGTGATGCGCCAGGTGCTGCAGGTATTGCAGAATTTCATCCTTACCCCCGCTTTCATTTTTTAAAACCAGGTGATGAAATTCACCGAAGGCATAACATTTTTCCGTATTGCTATAATGCTGCAAGTCGTTGAGCAGGCGAACCATTTCTGCAGAGCGTACTGACCACATAGTTTTTGTGAATTTTTGAATGATGTGTTGGGGCATATCAATGCTCATTATTTTACCCGACTGAATCAGCGCCACCCGATCGCATAGTTCAGCCTCATCCATATAAGGTGTAGAAACAAGTATGCTAATCCCCTGCTGTTTAAGTGCCTTTAGCATTTCCCAAAACTCCTTTCTTGAAACCGCATCCACACCGGTAGTAGGCTCATCTAAAAACAATACCGACGGACGATGAATTAAAGCACAACACAGTGCCAGCTTCTGTTTCATACCGCCTGATAACTTACCAGCCCTGCGGTCTTTAAAAGGTTCAATCTGTACATAGATCTCTTTAATAAGTTCATAGTTCTCCTGAATGCTGGTATTAAAAATAGTGGCGAAAAAACGCAGGTTTTCTTCTACTGTTAAATCCTGGTACAAAGAAAATTTACCCGGCATATAACCAATGCGGTTGCGGATTTCCTTGTATTGCTTCACTACATCAAAACCATCCACTGTAGCGGTTCCGCTATCCGCAAGAAGCAAGGTTGTCAGTATCCGGAAAAGCGATGTTTTACCGGCTCCATCCGGCCCAATTACACCAAACAGTTCTCCTTTTGAAACCTCCAGAGAAACATCATCCAATGCAGTAACCGGCTCCTTTTTGGAGCCGTATTTTTTTATGATATTTTCTACTGCTATTGATGGCACTGAATTGTTATATTACATTAATAAGCCGAAATAAATTCTGAATCAAAATACCACCTCACCATACATCCCTATCTTAAGATATCCATCATTTTTTACGTTAATCTTGATGGCATATACCAGGTTGGCTCTTTCTTCTTTCGTCTGAATTGTTTTAGGCGTAAATTCTGCCTTGTCAGATATCCAGCTGATGATACCCTTTTGCTCCCTGTACTTTCCTTTACCATCATCTACCAGCACCTTAACCTGTTGATTTAATTTTACCTGCGCCAGTTGACTGCCCGTGATGTATGCCCGCAATTTCATCGTACTTAAGTCGGCAATTTTATAAATGGCTTTGCCTGTATTGGTGTATTCATTGGCATCTGCATATTTTGTAAGTACCGTTCCGGTAACGGGATTTATAATTTTTGTTTTATTCAACTGATCCTGTATCTGCGCCACTTTTTTCTCCATGGGATTTTTCTCACTCAGTATGCTGCGGTTTTGTATGGCTACCGCCTGCCGTTGCGAATTGACCTGGCTTTGCAAAACGGCCAGCTGACTTTTTGATGCAATAATCTGTTCCCTCAATACATTCACCTGGCCGGTAATATCGTCCAATTGTTTGGCAGGCGATGCATCGGCAGCAACCAGGTTTTTAAACCGTTGCTGTTCTTTTAAAACTGTTTTTAATTGTTCTTCCTGCACAGCAATTTGTTTGGTTTGTGCCACCATCTGCGATTGTAAAATATTGATTTGTGGCGATGGATCAGTTGTTTTTTGCGTAAGTGCATCTACTGAAGAAGCCGCCTGTTCCTTTTGTAATTCAATGGCCGACGGATCAATATTTCCTACTACGGAATCCTTTACCAACGTGGATCCTTCTTCAACATTCAGGTGCAATATCTTACCGGTAGCTTCGGCCGAAACAATGATTTCATCCGCTTCAAAAGTACCGGTGGCATCGTATTTATTATTGCCGTTATTGCAGGCAAAAAACAGGATGACAAAAAGGGGAATAAGAAATTTTATAGCTGATCTCATGTTAGTAGTTGATTAAATATTTTGCAATCGGGCTTATTGGCCCATGATGATTTTATAATTGTACTGCGCCTGCAACAGCGCCACTTCATGTAATTTTTGATTGAGCATTGCCTGGTTTTCTGCATTCAGTTCCCGGATGTAATCATCGGTAGTAATGAGGCCATTGGATAGTTTAACAAAGGCATTCTCTTTGATGCTGCTACGCAGTGCAATGATTTCCGAATCACTGGCTGCCAGTTGCTGGTACTTTTCAATTTCATTCCTTTGCCTCACTAATAACTGCTGATTGTTTCTCAAAAAATTTTCTTTTTGTTTGCCTACCACTTGCTCTTGTATCATCAAAACTTCCTTATCTTTTTGTTGGGTAATTCGGCTCATGATGGGAATATTTAGTTTAACACCAGACATATAAAACCATTGAAACTGGTTACTCAACATATTTAGCCCTGGCTTACCATATCCCCCATTTGCAAAAAGCGAAAACTTGGGATTAGTTTTTGCGTTAATCAATTTTGACTGCAGCCGAATATTCTGTTGCTGAAAATCGAACAACTTTAATTCGGGCCTCACAACGGTTGTGTCAGCAATATTATAAGTACTTGCAGGATTTATCAGCCTGGTATGTTCATCCACATTAGCACCAGTAAGAATAGCCAATATTTCTATCGCCTGCTTTTTAACTGATCCGAATTCAATTTTTTGTTGCCCCGTTTTTAACAATTCCACCTTTAATAAATTAAGGTTGCTTTTTGTGGCCACACCATTTGAAACCTGCGCTGACACTGTTTTTAAACTATTGGTTAAATCCTGTTGCACCAGGCTCATCAAACCAATATTTTGATCCATTAATAAAGCAGTAAAATAATAATTATTGATGGTTGATCTTAACTGATAGAGATCAACCTCTACTTTCTGCGCTTCTGTTTGCGTAATAATTTGTTGTAGTTTTTTTTGACCCGAAATAACCCCGCCATCTAAAACAGGCTGCACCAATTCAAGTGTTCCCTTATATTGGTCCTTATCTAATTCTTGTATTGTTATATTAGGAATTTTAATGGGTAATGCAGTAACATCCGACTGGTAAGTAGCCTGCGCATTCAGGTCGATTTGTGGCAACCATTTAAGGTTCATATTTTTTTCTGCCTTATTTCCCGCTGCAATCGTTAATGCTTTTTGCTGGTACAAGGGCGAATTGTTTGCGGCCAAATTATAACATTGTTCTATGGAAATTTCTGTTAATTGCTGCGCAATAAGCAGTTTACTAAAAAATAGAAAAGCAATCAACAAATTTATTTTCCGATTCATAACTGTTGGTATTAACGTAAACATTTAAATAAGTGAACCAGCTTAATTTTTAATGGCATTGATAATAAACATTGCCAGTTCTTTCTTTCTAACCTGTATCATTTCCTGGTAATCCTTTTCTGTTTTTTGCAATACTTTCTTCAACATTGGTTTTGCAATAAAAGGAAAAACGCTCAGCGATTGAATGTTGATCAGCAATTGCTCAGCACTGATGCTTTTAATATTCCCTTTCTTTATCTCGCTGTTGATTTGTTTTTGAAACCCCTCCATTACAGTTTTTTGTTGCAACTGCTTCAACCGCTTTACCATGATCTCAGGATTACGGCTTACTTCGTTGATAACAAACAGGGGCATATCCGGAAACTGGCTCAGCCTTTCAATATCCAGGCTAACAATCTGTGCTATTTTCTCAAACAAGGGAATATCAGCAGAAATGAGTGACGCCAGGCTGGAGAAAAATTTTTCAAATTCCTGGTCAAAGATCAACCCAAACAATTTTTCTTTCGATTCAAAATAGTAATGTACCAGCGCTTTATTGATGCCGGCTTCATTCGCAATATCCTGCATCCTGGCACCAGACAAGCCTTTTTGGGTAAATGCTTTTCGGGCTACCTGGAGTATTGCTTCCTCCGTAGTTTTATCTTTTTTCTTAATCCCAGCTTTAACCATTTGGTTAATTTTTGGTAAAGATAGAAGTTGATTATACATTATCAAATTATTTTTAACCAAATGGTTAAAAATAATTTACTGATAGATAATATTTAAAGTGAAAAGAAAAGCAATATTGATTCGATTTGATCATTACTGCACAAAAAGTAAAAGAGGGCGATGCGCCACGGTGGGCAAGTCGTAAGGTTGTTGCTGATAAATATAAATGCACGAACCACAATAGCTTTATAGAAACTTTTTAAATAGTAATCCTCACCCGAAGGCGAGGATTACATAAGAATTTATTATAAAATTATTGTGCCAGAGAAACCCTTATTTGCACACCCGCCCTTGTATTAGTAATAGGTGCGCTGGATGAAATGTATGGTATAATACGGCGCTGATCAAAATAAAATTTTAAATTTATACGGCTGTTTAAATAATAATCAATGGTGGGGTTTAGGGTTATTTCTTTACTGCCACCGGTGGGCAAAGTTGCTTGCTGGTCTAACCGGTTATTTACGGTTACATTATCCCGTATTTTCATATCGAACCGGAAGTTAATCTCATTGTCTAATTTACCGGTTCCTCCCTTACTTAAAAACTTAGGCAATTTTAAACCACCCAATAACTTCATGCCACGTTTACGGTAACCTGCACCAATGGCAAATTCTGTAGAACGTGTTTCACTCAATTGAAAATCTATCAGACTTAAACTTAATGTACGCTGCTTGGTATAATCAATCTTAAACTGCAATTGATTCGTAAACATTACGTCAATACCTACCAACGGTGCAAACTGTTCTGTGATGGTTATATTGGGTACCAAAAAGTACGGGATGTAATTTTTAGAAATGGTATCGTAAAAAGAAGGGTACCCATAACGGGAAGTATCTGCGTAAAATAATGCAGAGGTAAATCCATTCATACTAAGACTACCATTGTATGCATGTGAAATGGTGATGTTCGTAAATATTTTCTCAAGACCCTTTACACGGCTTAATCCGGTATAATCTAATTTCCAGTTTGGCCTTGGTATATAACCTTTATACGGGTTGGTTTTAATGTTTGGATTGCTTTGGTCAATCAGCGCAACCAACTTAGGATCTTTGCCTGTGTAGGCTGCAACAAATGCTGGTATTAGCACATCAGTGGCATAACGGTTGTAGCCATGTGCATAACCATCTGCATCTGCAGGAACACCGGTATTGTATTTATTTGCTGTTCCCAAACGTTGAGAAATTATCTGACGGTAATCCTGAAATTTCTGGAAAGTAGCCGAAATTTTATTAGGATCAAACTTACCAAACAGTGTTTTGTAAGAGATATAACTAATATCGAAACTACCACCCGAGTAAGGGCTTAAATGACTAAAATTATTTCCCGTGCCTGTGGTATCCTTAAATAATTCTGAATAATTTTTATTAAATGTTTTATTCAAATTCAGTGAAATCTGGAGATCTCTTATTGGTTCTATTTGTGCGGTTAAAAGTAATCGTTGATCAAACGACTGTTGAAAAATGGTACTGAAATTACTATCTGTTGTAATGATGCCTTTTCTGGCGGCATTGTTAAGCCAATTTGTATCTGGCTGCTTACCAGCAATAAAACCAAAATCAGGTTGCATACTTCGCCAGTTTCGTCCAATAATTTGTGTGCTATCCATGTATCCAGGTAACCGTGTATTGGCATTTTCTGAAACAGAAAAATTTACCTGTTTTACACTGCTCACCAGTTTCCCGAACACCCTGCCTAATGTACCTGGCGAAGGCATATACGAAGGATCTTTAACCTTAACAGTTTTTATCCGTTTTACCTTCTTTACTTTTACTCCATCCTTCATAACATATTTATACACGGTATCTTTTCTGGTGGTAGTGGCATTTGGTGTTGCCTCTGCTCTTGGTTGATCAATTGCTTTGAAAAATTTAGATTTATTATACAATCTTGTCAAATCAAATTGTGCAGTAGCTTCTTTTGTTTGAGAATTTTCTAAAATATTACCCAATTCGACAGCAAGGCGTGAAGCCCCTATCCAACGATAAGTAGCCTGGTATTTTAGGTTCACCGTTGTCCAGTCAAGCAATGGAAATTTAGCAGTAGGTAAAGTATAAGACAGATTAGCAGTATGATTGTACAACGTATTTCTTCCTCCCTTTAATAAATTTTTCAACACCGTATCTTTCTTTTCTTTGGTATCAATGCGTCCAAATGGTTCATCAACACGGGAATTGTTAGTGGCATTAAAATCAAAATTTATAGAACGGGTAAATGCCCATCGCAAAATGTAATCCCGTTGAAACGTAAAATATTTGTCGTAGGTTTCAGGAATTTTATATTTGTCGGATCCCACACTACGTGGCCTGATGGCACCAAATTGCCGTTGAATATCTGCCCTGAAAGTTAACTGTGATGGAATAGGGTTTACATTAAAATCCTTCACCAGATCAAACCAATGTGTCTTCTTTTTAGTAAAGAATTTCATTTTTTTGAATGGCTCTATATACTTTGGTTGCGGTACAAAATTGTAGCCTAAACCACCTCGATGCCTGGTAACTTCATTATTTTCAATCAGTGGATTGTGAGCCTGAATATTTATGTAGGAATAGCTAACATCAACATTTTCTATATCATAAATTTTTGGCTTTTTATTTCCTGTTCTGTTTTTTCGAACGTTGGTAAAATTGACAGTTTTAGTACTGGTAAAATCTACTGCAGCATTGTTGATAGAATCACGTTTGTTGGCGGGAGCCACTAACAGCTTATCTTTTAGTTTTATATCCAAATCATACGGGTCGTATAATGGCTTACTTACTGTTTGCGAATAACTCGCAAAAACAGGTATTGAAACAGCAGCCTTTTTAGGCAATAGTTTACCTAATTCCAGGTTGGTTGCTATATCAAATTGTGTCATATTATCCCTGTACCTTTCATCCACCCTTTGTTCAATCGTACCAAATCCACTGCTATGCGTAGATATAGATCCTGTAATAGTGCCAAGGTCAGCAAGATTCATATCCATTCTTGCCAATGCGGCATAACCCCCTTTTTCATTAATGGCACTTAACCTTAATTCATTCACCCACACTTCGCCACAGGCATTTGGATTGCTTACATTTTCCACACCAATTAAAACACCTCTCAATTCACCCAGGTTAGGATCGCCCAAAATAGAATACGTTTGGCCGTTGCCCTGTTGTTGCCTAAAAATAACTGTTGGCACACCTTGTAAATTTCTTAGCTGTTTTAATCTGGGTAAAAGCGAAAGGTTTACATTTAAATTATTGATAGCCCTCCACAATGTATCATTATACGCATCAGTGTTGGGGTTTAAGGCATTGGCAGATAGCGGTGTCAGGTATAAAGGAATTCTTATCTCGTAGTAGTTACTAACAAAATCAGTACCTATTCTTATCACAGCATTTAAATCTCTGTCTTTAATGGCGTTGGGTGATTTAACATTATTTTCAGCATGAATAAACATAGATAAATTACCATACTGGCGAATATCCCTGTTGGCAAAAGTTTGAAATACACCTCTTGCATCATTTTTACCCATAGCGCAAAATTGCAGGCTCATACTTTGTTCATTCTGCAAAAGATTTACTCCATTATTACTCTGTGTTTGCTGGCGCTGAATTTCTCTTGGTGTTCGATAAGGCAATGGAGAACGTTTGTCATTTTCTTCGATGTTTACAGCTCCCACATTAAAATCTACATTGGTTGATATGGGTGAATAAATACCAGAGGAATCAATTTTGTTTTGAAACTTACGCCAGATATTTCTGGTTAGTTCAAGTTTACCAAAACGCATTACTACTGAATCAGAAAAATCTGTCAGGAACATTCTTATAAAACGGATAGATTTAAAGTCAGGTATATTTCCAATCTTCCTGTTATAAGCTCCAATTGGTATTCTAAATTGGTACCAGGTTTCGTTACGGGTATTTCCATTAACCAGCTTTATGCCCACTACTTTTTTATCAACAATGTAATTAACCCCTATTTGCATGTTGGGATTTGTTTGAGGTTTTATATCCACTATATACTGGAAATACTCTTCAGATTCGTTCATTGTATTATCCCTGTTTAAATCTTCAGCATCCGGATATAGTGTTGCTGCGGAAGAAAACGCTGATCCGTCATTTACCTTTGAATTGCCCTGAGGATTATTGAAATTTTTATACCTTTTTAAAATACCATCAGTGTTGGTAAATCCGGCATCCCTGTAATGTAAATAATCATCCTGCGAAGGATCGGCAGTAACTTGTTGCAAAGCGGTGCTGTTAAGTATCGGACCCAATGAAGCAAGATAAGGAGCTCTTTTAATTTTTTCCGCTGCATCATCCAACCCATCAAAACCAACATCCTGGTATTGCCTGTCATTGGCATCATTGCTAAAAGCATTGGTAACCTGTATTGGATTTAATGGTGCCGCCCCCCAAACGGTGGTTTCATCTACCTGTGCAGGTGCATTTGGTGTGGGCAATCCATTCTCATAAAATCTTCGCCCATCTTTTAAAACATCTTCTGAAATATTACCCAGGTTAAAATATAATTTACCTCCTGCTGTGGGAGAAATGGGCGTT
Organism: Ferruginibacter sp.; assembly: GCA_025352625.1. Classification (GTDB taxonomy): domain Bacteria; phylum Bacteroidota; class Bacteroidia; order Chitinophagales; family Chitinophagaceae; genus Ferruginibacter. The sequence goes on along the minus strand of JANXSR010000268.1, from coordinate 28,498 downwards.
TTAATAAATGGATCCTGTACCCAAAATTCTATGAACTCCACATTGGCCGTTTCAAAATCAGTCTGATCAATATTGCGCATTAAACCGCCCCATCGTTGAGTTGGATTTTTTAATTTGTTATTGGCATCAATGCCTGCGGCCGAAGCATCAAAATTATAAGGACCTTTTTGATCAGGATAATAAGCAAGGTCAAATGTTGTCAACTGGTTCTGACCATAATCAGTTGTTCTTTGTGGAAATATTTCACTCTGGCTAACAAGCCGAACCCGGGGATCACTCAATTCTTCCTTGTCGGCTCCTAATGGATTATTGGCACCTTTATATAGTTGAAGAGCAGGCTCAATCTGATACCATGCTATCTTAGCCCGGTTTTTACCATAATCAAGATTATTATTTAATAGTCCTTCTTTAAATATTGCATTGCCCGATTCGTCTGTCGCTCCTTGCGGAGTAGAAGCAAGCCCCCAGCTAATGGCAGGAAAACGAAGATCAATCCCTGATTTACTTCCTTCAAAGTCATCAATATAAACAGTACCGGCAGAACCTTTACCAATTTGAGAAGCATGGCCTGGTTGTAAGTAAGCACCCTCTGCATAAAAATTAATTTTAGAAGGAACTGTTGTTGAATAAAAAGGAAGTTTATCCAGCAACTTAGTTATTCTTGGCACATCCCTGCGATAATTAACATCCAGTCCATACATGGTATTGTGGATAGGATCTTCACCAATATTGTTTTTTGTAAAGAATGGACGCTCACTTAAGCGCACAATCGTACCACCTAATGCCAACTGTTCTTTTAAGGTGTTTTTCGCAAAATAATCCAGCCTTAAACCAACATAGCCTTTTTGCTGCATGCCATAACCAGCATTGTTTTCAAAGTTTACCTGAACCGGTAATCCTGCATTTAATATTGCCTGGTTGGTTACCTTAATAGTACCCAAATCGTAATTGATATCGTAATCGGCACCTTCAATTAATGTTTGGCCTCCGGCTGTTACTGTTACACTTCCTTTCGGAATATTGTATCCAATACTTATGTCGGATGAGCCAGAAGAACGGGCAGACCCTTTTAATACAAATCGGTTAAGGTTTGGAAATTGCTGCGCTACTGCTTTTATAGAATCATAAAGCGCATAATACAAAGTATCTTTTGCAGTGGCCGGCACTATATTGTAAATCTGGGTAGCAAGGTCACGGCCAAATGGCTGAAGTACAGGAAAAACGATCCGGCTATAAGGTGATAAAACAGTAAACCCTTCTACATAATCAAATACGCCATCTGGCTGGGGATCCATATTATTATTTAGCCGGTCTAAATTTACCAGTGTTAATATGGGTGTTCCCTGATTTTTATCGCCGAATGGCACATATCTTTTCCAACCCAAACTCGGCTCCTGGTACAATACATTTAATTTAAAATCGGTGGAAGTTAAAGAGCCATAGCCTACTGAATAAACATTCTTCATCATCAGTTGCCAGATAGGTAGTTTGGTGCGCTGGCTGGTGGCTTTTAGTAATTTAAGAAACAACACTTTTTGAGTAGCAGCAGTACTGTCTGGAGGAAGATCCTGCGAGAATTCACCCACCTGGTAAATTTTTCCGTTGTAGGAATATTGATAGGCAACTGCTAACACCTCATCTGGCTGTAGCGGCTGACCAAGAGAAATATAACCAACCTGCCGGTTAAAAATATATTGAGTTGAGTCTAATTTACGGGCAAATATTTTTTCAAAATCCTGTACCGGTGCAAGACCCAGGGTTTGTAAATTACTAACTACCAGCGCAGAACTTCTGTTAGATGAGTTGCTGATTATTTTACTGTACAGATCATTGGTTCCATTAGCTGGAGGTGCAAAGTTACTGAGTACATTTACAGTTGGCGGAGCAAGAAATGGATTTTTTTCTCCAAGATCCATCAAGCCTACTATATCCCTGGTATTTGTGGTACTTCCATTTTTATTGGTAACCCAAACTTCTAAACGAAGTATTTGCACTGGCGTGGTAACGGCTGGCAACTTAGCCATTACCGTATTGTAATTGTCTTTAAAATATTGCCCTAATAAAAAGAGTCTGTTTTCTTCATATTCATCTGCTTTAAGATCAATTACCTGAGAAGAAGCACCTCCCTGCAAATTGGCTGTTTGCCTGCTTGATTTTTGGTAGGCAAGTACAGATGTTACATTTAGTTTACCGAACTGCAATTGTGTTTTTAAACCAAACAACTGCTGAGCTCCCGGAATAAATGTACTTCTTGATGAAAATTGTACTGAGCCAGCTTCAATACGTTTAATGATTTCATCATCCACACCGGAGTAATCTAATTTTAACTGGTTGTCTTGTCCAAAGTTGGCAAGTGTGTTGTAATTAATGGGAAATTTTAATTTATCGCCGATATTGGCATTTACATTAACCTGTGCATTCATGTCAAAATCAAAACCGCCATTCTTTCTTGCCCTTTCAGGTAATGTAGGATTTTTAATATTTTGACCCTGGTAACCTGCTGTAACATCAACATTTCCCTGTGGACTAATCTCTATTTTACCATTTCCAAACAAGCGGTTAAATAAATTATCGTACAGTGAAAGTTTTGGTTTGGCTAATTTACGGTTGAGCAAATTCATTGTATTTGCTCTTTTTTTAAAATAATCTATTTCAGACTGGCGACCTTTCATTTGCCAGTATTCTTCAAAAGTGTAAGTGGTGGGGGTACGATAATATTTACCTCCTATTTTTTCGTACAAAGTATACAAATGGGTATTAAAATCGTACGCAACAGAATCGGTAATGTTAGCTGGTTTATTAAAATCGAAAGTGCTTCTTTTACCGCTACTCATAAAATCGCCCCGGTTGTCGTGGATAGGATAAGGAAGCCCTTTAGGCAAAGTAGTATCACCGGCAAAAGCTGGGCGATTGCCGGCATTGTTATTTTGAGCCGTAATAGTTAGTGAAAGGATAAGAAAGACCACTATTTGCCCTAAACCAAAGCCAATTACTCTTGGTAATAATTTTCTTTTGAAAAACATCCGTAAATCAATTAAAGTAAAATTATATCAAATGGCTTTTAGGGCTTTTTTTATGAGTTCTTCTAAATTGGTTATGTCAGAATCGACTTGAATTATTTTTTGAATAGCCGTTTCAGCCTGTGGACGTGAAATCCCTAGTGAAACCAATGCATTTAACGCATCCTGCTGTAATCTATTGCCTGCTGTAGCTGGTATTGTAAGGTCATTGGCAGCTTTATTTACTTTGTCCCTTAATTCCAATACCAATCTTTCTGCTGTTTTTTTGCCAATGCCTTTTACACTTTCCAGCAACTTAACATTATTTTGAACAATTGCTTTACTTACCTCATCTGGTTTAAGATGAGACAACATCATCCTTGCAGTTGCTGCACCTACGCCGGATACACTAATAAGCTGTATAAACATTTCCTTTTCACCCTTATCAAAAAAACCATACAGTGTATGTCCATCTTCTTTTATTTGCAGGTAAGTATATAATTTACCCTGCTCCAGATTTTGAATATGCGCATAGGTATTAAGGCTAATATTCAACTCATACCCTACGCCATGTATGTCCACATAAACCTGTGCCGGATTTTTCAATGTAAATTTTCCTTCCAAATATGCGTACATAACACTCTTTAAGTCTGCAACAAAAATACAGATATTTCATGATGGAATACTGTGCATCTTAAATTAATCGCATCTTAAAATAAGAACCAATGCGTTGGGCAGCAAATCTCTACTACCAATTTTTAATGTATTTTTGCGCACCTCACCAAAATAACCAAATCGAGTAAAAAAATAAATCTTTTATATAATATGCAAAAAGTTACAGCAGCAATTACCTCCGTTGGCGGATATGTACCTGAGTACAGATTAACCAATGCTATATTGGAAACCATGATTGACACCAATGATGAATGGATAAAATCAAGAACTGGCGTTGAAGAAAGAAGAATTTTGAAAGGAGAAGGATTGGCAACCTCTGATATGGTAGTGCCTGCCGTATTAGAAATATGTAAAAAAAGAGGCATTGATCCAACAGAAATAGATTGCATGATTTGTGCCACCGTTACACCCGATATGGTTTTTCCTTCAACAGCCAATATTGTTTGCGATAAAATTGGGGCAGTAAATGCCTGGGGATTTGATTTAAGTGCAGCCTGCTCTGGCTTTTTGTTTGCATTAACCACGGGTGCTGCTTTAATTGAAAGTGGTCGTTATAAAAAAATAATTATTGTGGGGGCTGATAAAATGAGTGCCATTGTTGATTATACCGACCGCACTACCTGCATTATTTTTGGAGATGGTGCAGGAGCAGTTTTACTGGAACCATCGACAGAAGGAGTTGGTGTAATGGATAGTTTATTAAAGAGCGATGGCTCAGGAAAAAACTATTTACACATGAAAGCAGGTGGCTCTTTAAAACCAGCTTCGGTAGAAACTGTACAGGCAAAAGAACATTTTATTTTTCAGGAAGGACAGCCTGTTTTTAAAGCTGCTGTAAAAGGCATGGCCGATGCCGCCTACGATTTGTTGCAACGCAATCATTTAACCGGAGAAGATATTGCATGGCTTGTGCCACACCAGGCTAACAAAAGAATCATTGATGCTACAGCCAATCGGATGGGTTTACCCGCCGAAAAAGTGATGATAAATATTCAACGTTTTGGCAATACCACTGCCGGCACTATTCCATTGTGCTTGTGGGAGTGGGAAAGCCAATTACATAAAGGTGATAATATTGTACTCGCTGCTTTTGGTGGTGGATTTACCTGGGGTGCAACTTTGGTTAAATGGGGGTATGATACGCCGGCTATCGCTAAATAAGAGGATGGGAATGGCTAATATTTTGTTATACAACCCGATTAATTCACATCAATTTTTATTGCAAAACCATTAAATCAACTTCCTTTTTTTTGCCCAGGCAGATAAGAATTTAGTAATCGGCGTTTCGCAGTACTTGTAGAATACTGTGCCCGCTGCAATGGCAAAAAATACAGAAAGCACTACTGACAAAGTAGACCACTTTAAGTTTACTACTTTTAATAAGCTAGGCACAATAGGTGCTACAACAGGATGTATGAGATATAATGAATAAGAAGCCCCACCCAGGTAAATTAACCACGCAGGTTTAGGGCCCCACCTATTTTCTATAGAAGCACAACTATAAATCACCAGAAATGCTACAATGCCAATAATGAAATTTTCATTTGTATATAGACCTGAGGATATTAGTATATCATTTTTGGGGAAAAACAAATACAGAAGGCCGATAAAAATTATTGGGAACGCTATGATTTTGGGCAGTTTTTTGTCACTCAAAATCAATTGGCCGGCAATCATTCCATAAAGAAAATCTAATACTATCGGATTTGTATAAAATCTAAAATCTGGCCAGGTATCATTACTGTAAAACGATAATACAGATAAAGGAATAAAAATTAAACTCATTAATAAAATCGTGTTGATTCGAAAAGCGAGTGCAATCGTAAACATAAGATAGAAAAACATTTCAAAATTTAGTGTCCAGCCTACACCCAGAAGTGGACTCAATTTTCCATCAACATTTAAGGCTGGAATAAAAAAGTAAGATTTCAAAATATACCCCATATCCATTTTAGTATGATAAACTAAAGATGAGGCGAATATTAATACGAATAATTTATAGGTTGTTATAATCCAGTATATGGGAACTATGCGTATGATTCTTTTAATAGAAAATATTTTCCATCCATCTGCCTTTCCTTTTAAATTTTCCGACGATAATACCATTACAAAGCCACTAATAACAAAAAACAATCTTACACCGTGGGCACCTTGATTGTAGATGGCAATTCCGGAATTCAAGCGTTCGTACGTGTAATAAGTAGAATGTAATATTATTACCATTAAGGCGGCAATAAATCTAAATATCTGTATTGTATCGTATTTGTTTGCTGCTAGTTTACCGGGTACTAATTTGTAATCATTCATATTTTACCTAAAAATATTTTATACAAGATAAAGATTAATTTTTCACTGCGTGCCGTCTTAAATTAATTAAAAATTATTAAATCAGAAATATTTTTAGACCCTTAAAAAAATAAGTCCTCGTAATTAAATTGCTTAATTAATTAAATTTCAATAAAAAAATGTTGTGATTTGGCCTTTAAAAATTTAGAGAACAACTCGTTTTGTGCCGACATACAATTCATATTCAAACAAACGACAATCAATTTTACTCGTATAAAATTCTATGCGGCGGCTTGGTTTAAGGCCTATCTTTTTTGCAAGTTCTAAATTACCCGTAAAGATATAGCCGAAGTAACCTTTGCATTTTTTCTTTAAAAAATCGCCTATACGGCCATAGGTAATTTCAAGTGCGGCAGCTACTCCAAGGCGGTCTCCATATTCCGGATTGAAATAAATAACCCCAGCCTGCTGTTCGGGAATACGGGTGGTTTCAAAATCCCCAACAGCAAATTCAATCAGTTGGGCAACACCTGCTGCTGCTGCATTAATTTTTGAAATATTGATAGCATCCTCACTAATATCTGTGGCAATGATTATTAAACCCGGGACTTCTTGAATTACTTCGTCTAACCGTTTACGTTGCTGCTGGTACATTTCGTTGTTGAAACCCACTACATGCATAAAAGCATAATTGGTGCGGTATAAACCCGGCCTGCGATTGGTTGCTAATAAAGCTGCTTCAATGGCCAATGTAGAGGAGCCGCACATGGGATTAATGAAGGGTGATTTTCTATCCCATTTTGTTGCAAGTAAAGTAGCTGCTGCAAGGGCTTCCAGCATTGGTGCCTTGCCAGGAATTTTTCTATACCCATGTTTAGACAAGGTTTCTCCCGAAGTATCTATAAATATTTCTGCAAGAGATTCTTTCCAATATAAATGAATGACTGTTTTATTCAACTCTGGACCCGAATTTGGACGTTCTCCTGTTCTGTTTCTAAAGCGATCAACAATGGCGTCTTTTACTTTTACGTTTGCGTATAAAGAATTATTGATGGTATCATTATCTACATTGCTGCTAATTGAAAAATACCCATCACTGGCAATAATATCTTCCCACTCAAAATCAAGTAATATTTTATACAAGTCTTCTGCATTGTGAGCTGCAAATTCTTTTACAGAAAATAACACCTGGCTGGCGCTGCGCAGGTTTAAATTTAATTTGATGCAATCTGCCAGGTTGCCTTTTAATTCTACCCCTGTTTTAAAAATACGAACTGGTGTAAAGCCGAGTTCTGTAACTTCCTGTTGCAGGAAAGGTGAAAGGCGGTTGCTGCAGGTAACTATTATTCTGTTGGCTGTGGTGAAGACGTTCATAATTATTACAAAAGTAGACAATACAAATGGCTTGATGGTTTGGATTTTATTACTCCGTAGTACGCTTTGATAAAAGCAAAATAGCAGCACTGCGGATGAACGGATTGTGACACAAGGATGTTGCTATGAAAAACAATTGCCTGTATTATTACTTTATAGGCTATGCTAAAATAAAATTATAAAAAAGAAGTACATTGTGTTATGGATTTTCAAAAAGATATACGGCTGGCTGTGCTTATTGATGCTGACAATGTGCCTTACAGTAATGTTAAAGGTGTAATGGAAGAGATTGCAAAATATGGCACTCCAACTTTTAAGAGAATTTATGGAGACTGGACAAAACCCACCGTTTCAGGGTGGAAAAATGTTTTACTGGAAAATGCTATTACACCCATTCAGCAGTACAGTTATACCAGCGGAAAAAACAGTAGTGATAGTGCTCTGATTATTGATGCAATGGATATTCTATATTCGGGTAAAGTGGATGGATTTTGTATTATATCGAGCGACAGTGATTTTACAAGACTTGCAACCAGGCTTAGAGAAGCCGGCATGAAAGTATTTGGCATAGGGCAAAAGAAAACACCTAACCCATTTATAGTAGCCTGCGATAAATTTATTTACATGGAAATTATTCCTGTATTTGAATCGGGGGAAACAGAAACGCCCATAACAAAAACAAGTAAACCTGCACCCAAGGCTGCGGCTGTTGATAAAGTAAATAAAGAAACCATTAAATTAATTGCTGCTACAATTAATGACCTGGCCGATGAAAATGGCTGGGCATTTTTAGGAGATGTGGGAAACCTTGTGCTAAAAAAACAACCCAATTTTGACCCAAGAAATTATGGCTTTTTAAAATTAACTCCGTTAATAAAATCTATCCCTCAATTTGAAATTGACAAAAGAGAAACAGAAAAAGGTGGAACTAAATTAATTTTTATTCGAAACAAAGAACAATAAATTGTTACCCAAGAATTGATAAACATTTTTGTAAACTGTCTTTCCAGAAAGGAATTGTAATATTAAAACTTTGTTGAATTTTAGCAGTATCCATTACTGAATAAGCGGGCCTTTTGGCGGGTGTTGGATAATTGGACGAAGGAATTGGGTTCACTAAACATTTACTGCCGGATAATTCTTTAATAGCGGCTGCAAACTGGTACCAATTAACAACTCCCGTGTTGGAGTAATTATATATTCCTGGTTGTTCTGCAGCTTTCCCTGAAGTAATTATCTGCATTATTGTTGCCGCAAGATCTGCTGCATAAGTGGGGCATCCTTCCTGATCGCTTACTACATTTAACTGCTCCTTTTCTTTCATAAGTCGCAGCATAGTTTTTACAAAATTATTTCCGAAGCTACTATAAACCCAGGAGGTGCGGATAATAATACTACCAGGGTTATTTTGTTTAGCCAATTCCTCTCCTTTTAATTTAGTTTCACCATACATATTAACCGGTGCTACCGGATGGTTTTCTTTATATGGAACAGTGGCTGTTCCGTCAAACACATAATCGGTAGAAATGTGAATGAATTGTGTGCTATAATTTTTACAAACCGAAGCCAGGTTACCAACTGCTGTTGCATTAATGAGCAGGGCGATTTCTGATTCAGTTTCTGCTTTATCAACAGCAGTGTAAGCTGCGCAGTTAACACAATAATCAATTGAATGGCTGGAGAAATAATTTTTCACCGCATCCATATCATCAATTCGCAAATCATCTTTTGTAACAAACAAAAAATTAAAAGCGTGGTAACCTGACGAAATAACTCTCATCTCATTGCCCAACTGTCCATTTGCCCCTGTTACTAAAATTGTTTTTTTTTCTGACACAAATAATCTTTTAAAAAATGAAATTCCTCACTACTGAACTTAAGCCTGGCAGGATAAGATCTTTTGCTGCCACCAATGCTTTATCGGTAGGTATCTGCCAATCAATGGCTAATGCAGGATCATTGAACAATAATCCCCCTTCGCTTTCTTTATGATAAAATGCATCACATTTGTATAATACCTCAGCAGTTTCAGTTAGTACAGAATAACCATGTGCAAAACCTTTAGGCACCAATAATTGCTTTTTGTTTTCAGCCGATAACTCTATACTAAAAACCTTACCATACTTAGGTGATCCCTTTCTAAGGTCAATCACCACGTCTAAAATGGAACCGCTTAATGAACGGATTAATTTTGTTTGTGCATGAGGAGCTAATTGAAAATGCAAACCACGTATAACACCATATGTTGACCTGGCCTGATTATCCTGTACAAATTTCATTGCCACACCATCTGCTAAAAAAGTGTTTTCATTGTAGCTTTCAAAAAAATAACCACGGTCATCATTGAAGACCCTTGGTTCATAAATTAGTAATCCTGGAAATTCTGTTGGTGTAAACGGCATAAATAATTAATAAACTTAAGAGTATAATTTTTTAAAAAATTCAATTGTTTCGGCTAATCCATCTTCAAAATTTTTAGTAGGTTGATATCCCAATAAATCTTTAGCCAATGAAATATCTGCCAGCGAATTCCGAATGTCGCCTGCTCTCGGTTCCCTGTAAGTTGCTTCAAAATTACTGTCTAAATATTCTTTACAGGTATTATATAAATAATTAACTGAAAAATTTTCACCTACTGCTACATTGTATATTTTGTTATAAGCAGCTTCATTGTCGGTTAACATTCCTTTTATATTTACCTGCACTGCATTATCAACAAATGTAAAATCCCTTGTTTGTTCACCATCTCCATTTATATAAACAGGTAACTGCTTTATAATTCCTTTTACAAATAAAGGAATTACTGCAGCATAGGCCCCATCAGGGTCTTGTCGTTGACCAAAAATATTAAAATACCGAAACCCCAACACTTTTAATCCATATACATCTGCAAAAACCTGGGCATATAATTCATTTGCTTTTTTAGTTGCTGCGTAAGGAGATAAACAGTTACCAATGCGATTTTCAATTTTTGGCAGAGTGGGCTCGTCGCCATAAACTGATGAAGATGATGCGTACACAAACTGTTTTATTTTATTATCAACCGCTGCTTTTAGCATATTTACAAAACCGCCCACATTTACTTCATTAAAATAAACAGGCTCCTTTATTGACCTTGGGACAGAACCTAACGCTGCCTGATGGCTTACGTAATCTATTCCATTACAAGCCTGCTGACAGGTATCTGCATTCCGGATATCACCTTCAATAAATTCAAAACCGCTAAATTGTTGAAGTGCGGCAAGATTTTTTTCAAACCCATTTACGAGGTTATCTAATACCCTCACTTTGAGAGCACCATTTTTTAATAAATATTCTGCTATATGACTGCCAATGAAACCTGCCCCACCTGTTACCAGAAAATTTTGTTTACTTATATCTTTGGTATGAAACTCATTACTCATTATCTTTTATTAATTATTCATCATTACAAACTCCAATAAAACCTGCTGCTTATTTTACCTCTATAAATTCCTTTTAGATCTGCAATCATTGCTTTTTCTTTGGTAATACCTGCAAAATAACCGTCTGCCAGTTTTTTATATTCGTTATGTGGAACAGCTATAATCACAGCATCATAATCCCGGGCTAAATCCGTCGTTAATTCGAAGCCATATTCATGTTTTAATTCCGAACTATCGGCATGCGGATCGGTAACATGTACATTTAGTGAGAAAGACTGTAATTCTTTTACCACATCAGCCACTTTGCTGTTACGTATATCGGTTACATTTTCTTTAAATGTAACTCCCATTACCAATACCTTCGCATCTTTAATGTTACCGCTGTATTGAATAATATATTGCAATACCTGTTTAACAATATGCCCCGACATGCCATCATTTATAGCACGCCCGGCTAAAATTATCTGACTATCATACCCTAATTTTTTTGATTTGTATGTTAGGTAATATGGATCTACACCAATGCAATGGCCACCAACAAGACCTGGTTGAAATTTTAAGAAATTCCATTTGGTTCCTGCAGCTTCTAATACCTCAAATGTATTAATGCCCATTTTATCAAAAATTATTGATAATTCATTCATCAACGCTATGTTGAGATCTCTTTGTGTATTTTCAATAATTTTTGCGGCTTCTGCTACTTTAATACTGGAAGCTTTGTGAACACCAGCTGTTACAACCAGTTCGTACACTTTTGCTATCAGCTCCAAACTTTCCTGATCACACCCACTTACGACTTTAATAATTTTGGGCAGTGTATGTTCCTTATCCCCCGGATTAATTCTTTCAGGAGAATAACCAATTTTAAAATCAACAATATTTTTTAGCCCACTTAATTTTTCAATAATAGGTAAACAATCTTCTTCTGTACAACCAGGGTAGACTGTACTTTCAAAAACCACATAGTCTCCTTTTTTTATTACTTTTCCAATGGTTTCACATGCTCTTATTAGAGGTATAAGGTTAGGTACATTGTGTTCATCAACGGGCGTTGGTACAGCTACTATAAAAAAATTAGCCTGCTTTAAAATTGCGAGGTCATTGGTAAAATCTATATCACTACTGTCAAACGCACTTCCTTCTAACTCCTGGCTCGGATCAATATTATTTCGCATCAGCTCCACTCTCTTAACGTTAATATCGAAACCAATTACCTTTATTTTTTTTGCAAATTCCAATGCAATAGGTAACCCTACATAACCCAAACCAATAACAGCGAGCTTTTTATTTTTTTTCAGTAAATCCTGATACATGATTTTATATACTCCTTTGCTCCCATCGGAATTGTGTTATATCCCAAATAAGGAGTATTAGATTTTTTAAGTAGTTTATTTCTTGTAGAAAAATAAGGGTGATTTAACTACATTTATTTTAGCTATCCATTCTTAGCAGCCCCCGCAAATTCCTTTGGCAATTTATATAGCTCCTCCTTAGGCAAAGATTTAAAATAATCATAAGTAATCTTTAACCCATCTGCCCTGTTTACTGTTGGTTGCCAGCCCAAAATTGCTTTTGCTTTTGTAATATCAGGCTGCCGTTGTTTTGGGTCGTCTGTCGGTAAAGGTTTGTACACTATTTTTTGTGCTGTGCCTGTTAGTTTTATAATTTCTTCTGCAAAATCTTTTAATGAAATTTCATCAGGATTACCAATGTTAACAGGTTGCGCATAATCACTCATTAACAAGCGGTAAATACCTTCTACTAAATCTGCCACGTAACAAAAACTTCTTGTTTGGCTACCATCTCCAAACACGGTTAAATCTTCGCCACGTAAAGCCTGGCCAATGAAAGCAGGTAAAGCACGGCCATCATTTAATCTCATTCTTGGGCCATAGGTATTAAATATTCTTATGATTCTTGTTTCAACGTGGTGAAAGGTATGATAGGCCATGGTAATGGCTTCCTGAAAACGTTTTGCTTCATCATAAACACCCCTTGGTCCAACCGGATTCACATTACCCCAATATTCTTCATTCTGTGGATGAACTATCGGGTCTCCATAAACCTCGCTTGTACTTGCTACTAATATTCTTGCCTTTTTAGCTAGTGCAAGTCCCAGGCAATTGTGCGTTCCTAACGAACCAACTTTTAAAGTTTGAATGGGAATTTTTAAATAATCTATGGGGCTTGCTGGAGATGCAAAATGCAAAATGTAATCAAGTTCTCCAGAGATATGAATAAATTTAGAAACATCATGGTGATAAAACTCAAACTCCTTTAATTTAAAAAGATGTTCGATGTTTTTAAGATCGCCTGTTATTAAATTATCCATTCCAATTACATTGTACCCTTCTTTTATAAACCGATCACAAAGGTGAGAGCCCAGAAATCCTGCAGCACCTGTTATTAAAACCCTTTTAGCAGCCATTACTATAAATTAAAAAGTAAAAAATATTCTTAAAAATACGCCCGGGGAATTAACCAATAGGGTTAACAACCTTTCTTCCAATGCTCACATAATGATATCCAAGATCTTCCATTTGTTTTAAATCAAACAAATTACGGCCGTCGAAAATTGCTTTATTTTTAAGTAAAGAGGTTATTTTATTAAAGTCAGGTGTTCTAAACTCACTCCATTCAGTTGCTATTACCAATGCATCTGCGTCCTTTAATGCATCATATTGACTTTCTACAAAAGTAATTTTGTCGCCTGTTATTTGTTTTACATTATTCATCGCCTCGGGATCAAAAGTAGCTACGGTTGCACCGGCAGCCAAAAATGCATCTATCAAATATAAAGCCGGGGCTTCCCTTATGTCATCTGTATTAGGCTTAAAAGCCAGGCCCCAAAGTGCAATTTTTTTTCCCTGTAAATCATTATTAAAAAAAGCGTTTATTTTAGGAATTAAGTGAAGCTTTTGCTTTTCATTTACTTCCATCACAGCATCTAATATTTTAAAACTATAATCAACTTCTATAGATGATTTTGCTAATGCCTGAACGTCTTTGGGAAAACAGCTTCCCCCATAACCAATACCTGGAAATAAAAAGCGTTTTCCTATCCTCTCATCACTACCAATTCCCTTGCGCACCATGTCAACATCTGCCCCGAGGAGTTCGCACAGTTGTGCAATTTCATTCATAAAAGTAATCTTGGTTGCCAGAAAAGAATTGGCTGCATACTTGGTTAATTCGGCACTTTTTTCATCCATAAAAATTACGGGATTTCCCTGTCGTACAAAGGGTGCATATAAATCATTCAAAATCTTTTTGGCTCTTTCTGATGATGTACCTATCACTACCCTGTCAGGTTTCATAAAATCATCTACTGCAACACCTTCTCTTAAAAATTCAGGATTACTTACAATATCAAACGTTCCTTCAATGCCACCATTGTTGAGCAATGCCTGTTTTACTTTTGCTGCAGTACCCACGGGAACTGTACTTTTATCAATGATTACTTTATAGTCACCATCCTTAATCAAGGCGCCTAAATCTTTTGCTACGCCTAAAATATATTTTAAATCAGCACTCCCATCCTCTCCCGGAGGAGTTGGTAAGGCAAGAAAAACTACTTGTGCATCCTGTATGCCATCAACCAGCGAAGTAGTAAAACGTAAACGATTTTCCCGCTGGTTTCTTAAAAATATTTTTTCCAGACCAGGCTCGTAAATCGTTATTTTTCCAGAAGATAATTTATCTACTTTAGTTTTATCAATATCTACACAAATAACTTCATTACCTGTTTCTGCAAAACATGTTCCGGTTACTAAACCTACATATCCTGTTCCAACTACTGCAATTTTCATGGTACTTCTTAATTTGAATTTATATAATCTAATACATTTGAAATAATAAAATACTGTTGTTCCTCATCAAGCTCTGTATGAATTGGTAAAGAAATAACTCTTTCCGTTAACCAGTCTGTTACGGGTAGTTGATAATTTCCACCACCAAATGCAGCAAACATTTTTTGCTTGTGGCAGGGAACCGGATAATAAATCATAGAAGGCACTCCCTTTTCTGAAAGAAACTTATTTAGTCCATCTCTATCTTTATCAACCAATGTTAAAGTGTATTGATGAAAAACATGTTTACTGTATGAAGCCCTGTAGGGTGTTACTATATTTTCATTGCCTTCAAAACCTTTATCATAAATAGCAGCAGCTTTTCTTCTGGCTACAATATATTCATCCAAATGCTTTAATTTAATGTCAAGTATTGCCGCCTGCATTGCATCCAACCTGGAATTACAACCAACTACATCATGATAATATCGTTTGCTTTGCCCATGGGCTGCTATCTTTTGTAGTTTGCCTGCTAACGTTTCATCATTGGTAAATATTGCACCTCCATCGCCAAATGCGCCTAGATTTTTTGATGGATAAAACGAGGTACATCCAATATGACCGATACCCCCGGTTTTAGAAACTGTACCATTGCTAAATGTATAATCACAACCAATAGCCTGGGCATTGTCTTCAATTACAAATAAATCATACTTCTTTGCTATGGCCATAATCTTTTCCATTTCAACAGCATGCCCATATAAATGAACTGGAATAATGGCTTTTGTTTTGGGTGTAATGGCCTTTTCTACTGCCTCCGGATTCATACAGAAAGTCTGTTTATCTACTTCTACAAAAACTGGCTGTAGCTGTAATAAAGCTGCGGCCTCAACTGTTGCTATGTAAGTAAATGATGGTGTAATTACTTCATCACCCGGTTTTAAATCAAGCGCCATCATAGCAATCTGCAATGCATCTGTTCCATTTGCACAGGGAATAACATACTTAACGCCATTGTAGGCAGCAAGGTTTATTGCAAAATCATTTACCACTTTACCACCTATAAACTGCGAACTTTCCATCACATTTAATACTGCTGCATCAACTTCTTCTTTTATTTTATAATACTGCGTCTTTGTGTCTACCATTTGTAAAGGCCTCATATAATCTTTTTTTTCGATGGCAAAGATAGGGATTCAATCAGGCAGTTTCAAATTAGGGGTTGTAGTTTTATACATTGTTTAGAATTAAAATTTTGCTGGTAGATTTGTAATAAAAACTAATGGGTACAATTTTTTACACCATTTTTTTAAACCTTTATATTACTGCAATTAAGTTACTGGCCATAGGAAATCCTAAAGCCAGGCTATGGCTTTCGGGAAGAAAAGAATTTCCTGTTGTTAGTTTTAAGCAAAAAGAATCTGCTAAAACAGTATGGATGCATTGCGCCAGCCTTGGCGAATTTGAGCAGGGAAGACCTGCTTTAGAAGCCCTCAAAAAAAATTATCCGGCTGTTAAAATTGTACTTACTTTTTTTTCGCCAAGTGGTTATGAAATACAAAAAAAATATACGGGAGCTGATGATATTTTTTATTTACCGATAGATAGCAAAGCTAATGCTGCAAAACTAATTAAGGCTATTAATCCATCACTGGTTTTATGGGTAAAATATGAATACTGGTTTTATTATTTAGAAGAATTAAAACAGCAACGCATTCCCCTTTTATTGGTATCCGGAATTTTTAGACCGGGTCAGCCTTTTTTTAAATGGTATGGTAAAATTTGGAAAAATATTTTACCCGCTTTTACCCATTTTTTTGTGCAGGATGAAGACTCAAAGAATTTATTGGCAGGCATAGGTATTGAAAATAACGTAACGGTAACTGGCGATACAAGGTTTGACAGGGTGATTGAAATTGCGGAAAAATTTGAACACCTCCCTTTGATAGAACAGTTTTGCGGAGAAAATAAAGTTATTGTAGCCGGCAGCACATGGGAAGAAGATGAGACTGAACTGATTCACTACGTAAGGGCTAATCCACACATAAAATTTATCATCGCCCCACATGAAATTGACGAACAAAATTTAAAAGATGTTCAAAAGGAATTTGCAGGATCAATACTTTATTCTGATCTGGCTCTTAATCAACCTGTAACTTCAAATGTTTTAATCATCGATAATATAGGAATGCTTTCGAGACTCTATCGTTATGCAGATATAACTTATGTTGGTGGTGGGTTTGGTGACGATGGCGTACACAATGTACTTGAACCTGCAGTTTACGGCAAGCCTGTAATTTACGGCCCTGAATTTGAAAAATTTATTGAAGCAATAGAGCTAACAGCCTGTGGAGGTGGTATCAGTATTGCAAGTGCCCTGGAGCTTGAAAAAGTTTTAACGGAATTTTGGAATGATGAGCTTTTATTGAAAAGCTCCGGTGAATCTGCCAAAAATTATGTGTATTCAAATAGTGGTGCAACAAAAAAAATTACAGCATTTATTCAAGAAAAACGCCTTCTGATTAATTGATCAAATTGTTGAACTGTTTCGTTACTATCTTTCCAACCTAATTTTGTTTTTAGTTCTCTTCTAATCCAATATTCAGCTTCAGGCCATATCGTAAAACTATTGATGGTTTTGATACTGCGTTCATACATCGCCTCATCGCCTCTAAACAATTCATTGATAAATAAAAAACGATCATTAACCCCGATTGCCTTTTTAAGATCTTTTACAGGACTGTCACTTAATTTGGCACTCAATTCTGTAGTAACTTCTTTAAGCGTATCATTTAAGGATTTATTTTCTGTACCTGCCCAATCATTCACTTCCTTTTTACTAACAGGCTGCTGGTGAATGAATGTTGGTATCTCTTCATCGGCAGGATCAAATAATAACTGAGGTTTGGTATGTGCAGCTAAATGTTGGATAATATTGGCATTGCGCTTTATTTCGTCTAATTCAGCTTCTACTGCAGCTTCATCAACCAGCAAAATTTCAACTGTCTTCTCTTCTACAACAGGGTTAATCGCTATTATTGCTGCCTCCTTTTGATTAGCGATCATTTGTAGTGGCATCGATAAGGTAACCGTCCTGTTTACTTCTAATGGCTGGCTTCCTTTTAAATGGGTTAATTCATGCTGTAACATCTGAACAGTCAATAATAATTGATCTACGGATTGCTTATCGTTAAATTGTTGATGCAGCTTTTGCAAAAGTGTTTCCACCCTTTCCATAATTACCATTGTTTGTATATAAGCAATTGCAAAGAAAATTTAGTTTTGACTAATGACCCAAAACTGTAACCTTTGCAAACATTACACTAAAGTTACAAACACAATTTTTAAAAAATTTATAAATGTTTATTGAACCAAATTTAAAAGGTGGACGGGGTTCTATTGAAGTTATCTGTGGCAGTATGTTCAGTGGTAAAACAGAGGAGCTGATTAGGAGATTAAAAAGGGTAAAAATTGCCAATCTTAAATTGGAAATTTTTAAACCTGCTATTGATGTTCGTTTTGATGAAGTAAATATTGTAAGTCACGATACAAATTTTATTCAAAGTACTCCCGTTGAAAGTTCTCAAACTATTTTGTTGCTGGCACATGATGTGGATGTTGTAGGTATTGATGAGGCTCAGTTTTTTGATGCAGAAATCGGTAATGTTTGCGAACAACTTGCTTTAAGAGGTATAAGGGTAATTATTGCAGGTTTGGATATGGATTACACAGGGAAACCTTTTGGCCAGATGCCTAACCTGCTGGCTATAGCTGACTATATTACCAAATTACACGCTATTTGCGTAAAGTGTGGCAATATTGCCAATGTAAGCTATAGAAAAGTTGCCGGTGATAGCCAGTTAATGTTAGGTGAAAAAGATAAATATGAGCCAAGATGTAGAATCTGTGCCTTGTTAAAAGATTAATTATTTGCAGGAAATAGTTAGCACATTTTGCCTTGCTTAAAAAATAGTATATCGTATGACAAAAACAATTTTTTCATTATTAAAAAAAGATCTGCTGCTTGAATTAAGACAGCAGCACAGCTTTTACGGTATTTTACTTTATGTGGCTTCTACCATTTTTGTACTTTATCTGTCGTTAAATAATCCTGAGGCTGATGTTTGGAATGCATTGTTTTGGATTATTCAATTATTTGTTTGCGTAAATGCGGTGGCTAAAAGTTTTTTGCAGGAAAGCCGTGGACGCATGTTGTATTTTTATTCAATTGCCGGTGCCAAAGAATTTATAATTGCCAAACTTATTTACAATATAATTTTGATGTTGCTAATGAGTTTGATGAGCCTTGCGCTATTTTTTCTATTGCTAAAAAATCCCCTTAGCAATCCTTTACAATTTTTGGGCATTGTATGTATAGGCAGCGTCAGCTTAAGTCTTGTATTTACATTACTGGCGGCCATAGCAGCAAAAGCACAGCAAAATGCCGCTTTAATGGCTATTCTCGGGTTTCCGCTTATTGTTCCTCAGTTATTATTGGTAATACGGTTATCTAAAGTAGCTTTCGGCGAAATGTTTAGAGAGGGTGCTCTTTTGAACCTTACTTTATTAATTATTGGTTTTGATGTAATGGTATTAGTACTTTCAATAATTTTATTTCCATTTTTATGGAAAGACTAAGACTACATTGATCATTCATTTTCCGGGCCAATTTTATGGGATACTTTTCCGTAAACCCAGGTGCCCGCTATTGCTGATAAAAGCGTAATGGATACTACGCCAAACCCACTCCCAATCTGAGCAAATAAGGGACCTGGACAGGCTCCGGTTATTGCCCAGCCCACGCCAAAAATCAATCCCCCAATTATTTGTCCTTTATTAAATTTTTTATCCTCAAAAGTAATAGCCTCGCCACTAAATGTTTTAATATTAAATTTTTTGATGAGGAATACTGAAATCATACCAACCACCACGGCCGTACCAATAACTCCATACATGTGAAAAGAAGTTAACTGAAACATTTCCTGTATTCTGAACCAGCTGATAATTTCAGCTTTTACAAAGACGATTCCAAAGAAAATACCCACCACCAAATATTTTATATTTTTCATTGTATTAATTTAAAGATGACTGGTAATAAAAAATTGGCACTTATAAAACCACCTGCCATAAAGGCCATTGTTGCTACAAGTGATGGCCATTGTAAATTTGACAACCCCATAATAGAATGCCCCGAAGTGCAGCCACCGGCGTATCGGGTGCCAAAGCCAACTAAAAACCCACCTGCCACAAAAAAGATAAATCCTTTCAGGGTAAACAGGTTGTGCCAGCTAAATATATCTGCAGGCATTAGCCCTGTAAAATCTTTTACTCCATATTGAAACAATATTGCCTGCGTTTTTTGAGCTATTACCATATCATTGGGGTTTTGCAAAAAACGGTTGGCAATAAATCCACCAATCAAAATGCCGGCAACAAAAAAAAGATTCCATACTTTTTTCTTCCAGTCGTATTTAAAAAAGGGAATGTCTGCTGGTATACACATAGCACATATATCTCGTAAGGAAGAAGAAATACCAAATTTTTTATTACCCAATAGCAATAAAGCCGGCACAGTTAATCCAACCATTATTCCGCCAGCCAGCCAATGCCATGGTTGCTTAATTAATTCCATCATAATCAATATTGTTCTAATTATTTCGCTATAAAAATAATGAATTCTAACAACTGCAAAGATGCTGCTTTCGCTAATTGCAGATTTATACATCTCTTGTTATTGAATTTTTAAAATAGCTTTAGATTAACGGAATTTGCATCCCCAATAATTATAGTTGTTTGAACAGAATAGTTACATATTGCTTTATAGAAAAATTTACTTTTAAAACTTAACTAATTTACAATTTGTGTAACAGGCGCTTTCCCCTAATTTTGCAATCACATAATTTTAAGATGCGTAAAAGCTGGTGGAAAATATTAGCGGCGGTATTATTACTCTATACATTTACCGCAGGTTTTTTAATAAAAGTGCCCCATATTGGTAACCTAAAGGAAACAATCAGAAACCTTTTCTTTCATGTTCCCATGTGGTTTGGGCAAATTGTTTTACTCACTATTTCTTTAATTTATTCCATTTGGTATCTGCGCAACCCCAATTTGAAATATGACATCTACGCAGAGGCCTTTGCTAAAACGGGGATATTAATGGGCATTCTTGGTTTGATTACAGGTGCCATTTGGGCCACTTATACCTGGGGAGAACCATGGAGCAACGATCCCAAACAAATTGGTGTTGCCATTGCGTTACTTATCTATTTTGCCTACCTGGTTTTAAGAAATGCAGTACCCGATATTGATAAAAGGGCCAAGGTAAGTGCCGTATATAATATTTTTGCCTACTTCATTTATTTGCCTTTGATAATGATATTACCAAGATTGGTAGAATCGTTACATCCGGGCGGTAAGGGTGTACAGGGTAATCCGGGATTAAATGGTGCAGACCTGGATGCCACCATGAGGCTGGTATTTTGGCCTGCAGTAATTGGCTGGACTTTGTTAGGCACATGGATCAGCACCTTAAATATCAGGATCAATTTAATCAGAGATAAAAACTTATTGAATGCGGAATAAAATATATTGCTGTCTATTAATGTTACCTGCCTTGTTAGTGAGTACTGCAATTTTTGCGCAAGATAATGGTGCACCCGAATCTGTAATGCGCAGTAATGGAAAGATATATGTGGTAGTGGCTATTTGTGTTACCATTTTAGCAGGTCTTTTTTTGTATGTTGTAAGTATTGACAGAAAGATTGGTAAGATTGAAAAAGACAATCTTTAAACCAAGAGGTACTTATTTTATACCCACAGGAACTAATGAAATAAACAGGTGTAAAATCAACAATAAATTTTCTGTAAAAATGTTATTGGTCTTGTACATATCAAGATGTTCATAATTACAACAGGGGGAAATACTACAGTAAAAAGGTTATAATAATTATTACTAAATTTTTAAAATAAGCCCAAAAAATCTCTCCAGAAAAATTGGGTATATAGCTTCTTGCCAGTTGCTATTTTCACTACGATTGCTTCACAAAAACAAAAAATTATGTCAGCAGAACACGAGTACAGTTTTTTTCAAAGCGTAGAAAAAAGCTTTGATAAAGCCGCCAAATTCACCAAATGGGATAATGGCATTTTAGAACAAATTAAAGCCTGTAACAGTGTATACAGGATAAATTTTCCTATAAAAAGAGACGACGGCACTATTGAGGTAATAGAAGCCTATCGGGTACAACACAGTCAACACAAATCACCGTGTAAAGGTGGTATTCGTTTCAGTGATGCCGTAAACCAGGATGAGGTAATGGCGCTTGCAGCCTTAATGACCTACAAATGTGCCATTGTAAATGTACCCTTTGGTGGTGCAAAAGGTGGTATCAAAATCAACCCCCGCAATTACAGTGTGTACGAACTGGAAAAAATAACCCGACGTTATACATCTGAATTGGTAAAGAAAAATTTTATCGGCCCCGGTATAGATGTCCCTGCACCTGATTATGGTACAGGCGAAAGAGAAATGTCGTGGATAGTAGATACATACACCTCATTGAAACCAGGAGAAATAGATGGTGCCGGTTGTGTAACAGGTAAGCCCATTACCCAGGGTGGTGTACGTGGCAGAAAAGAGGCTACCGGTTTAGGTGTTTTTTATGGAGTTAGGGAAGTTTGCAATATGTCTAAAATAATGGAAAAGCTTGGCTTGACTGTTGGTGTTGAGGGAAAGAAGGTTGTGGTACAAGGTATAGGAAATGTAGGTTATCATACTGCAAAATTCTTTAGGGAAAACGGGGCCATTGTTGTTGCAATCGCTGAGCATGATGGCGCTGTTTATAATGAGAATGGATTGAACGAAGAAGAGCTGATACAGTTTAGAAATAAAACAGGTTCCATCATTAATTTCCCAGGTGCAACTACCCTTACTAATACTTTAGATGCACTTGAACTTGAATGTGATATTTTGATACCGGCGGCATTGGAAAATGTTATTAATGGCGATAACGCCCAAAGAATAAAAGCAAAAATAATTGGCGAAGCTGCTAACGGCCCGTGCACGCCCGAAGCGGATGAAGTATTTATACAAAAGGGCATTTTATGTGTGCCGGATATGTACCTTAATGCTGGCGGGGTTACGGTAAGTTATTTTGAATGGCTAAAAAATCTTAGCCATGTTCGCTATGGCCGACTTGAAAAACGTTTTACAGAAAACATGAATACCCGCATTTTACAACAGATAGAAGAGTTGAGCGGCAAAACAGTTACTGATACAGAAAGGGAGCTGATAATGCACGGTGCGGAAGAAATAGATTTGGTACATAGTGGTTTGGAAGAAACTATGATAAATGCTACCCGTGAAATTATGGACATCTGGCTTAACAATCCTGCAATACCGGATATGCGGACAGCTGCTTATGTAAGTGCCATCAACAAGGTTGCTATTACTTATGTGGAATTAGGTATTTTTCCTTAATAAAAAAATAAATGATAAAAAAATCCCTTTTTAAAAAGAAGGGATTTTTTTATTTGGACAACAATTACTTAAAAGGATTTTTATAATAGAACTTAGCACTTTTTGTATAATGAAAGCTGGTTATTTTGAATAACTCAAGGTACAATCAAACCTTGCCTCACCAACTCCCAATTCCTGGGCTGCTGCATTGCTGATGCGTATCAGCAATCCATTGTTTTGTTTAATATCAGGAATTACATCAAGCACTTTTGCATAAATAGCTTTGCCATTTGTAGTGCTGGTAATTTTAATGATTGTTCCCGGAGCTGCTGTATTGTGCAAACAATAATACTTTCCATCCTGCCAGCCACTGTTGCTTTTAAATACCGCAGCAACACCATTTTCATTTACAATAGTTTCCTTTTTTAATTGCTGATCAAACAGCGGTTTAAAAATACCTCCGTTAAATGTTTTAAATGCAACAGTTGTTGATTGAACAGGCTCCACCTCTTTGGTAACTACCGGAGAGTCTTTTTTTACAACTACAGCTACCCGCTCTTTTTCCTTTACAACAGATACTTCTTTCTTTAAGGGTTCTACCGTTTTCACAGCTACTGTAGTTTCTTTTTTAACCTGCTCAATTTCCTTTGCTGCAACAGGCTCCTCTTTTTTAAGTACAGATTGTTCTTTCACCGCAATATCAGCAGGCTTTGATTTTGACATTGATGCCAAAGAAGATAGCGCTGTTTTCACTTTTAAATAGCCCACAATTAACCGTGTTCCATTAGGCACTGCATCCGCTTTTATATTGTTCCAATGCTTTAGAGTTTCTATCGGTAATTTATTATAGTTTACTGAAATGCGGTACAATCCTTCCTTTTCCTTAACGGTATGTTGAACAGGAATCAGTACTTCATCTGCCGCTGCATTTCCATCCTGTAAAAAATTAACCTGTTGTAATGGCACTTTTATTACCTGGTTAAGACTTAGGCCTTTTTCAAGTTGCAAATTATTAAACGGAGCTATTTCTTTAGGACTGATATTGTACATCCTTCCAATGCTATAATAATTCTCTTTTGCCTGTACGATATGAGTAAGGTATAAATTGGGCGAAATACCTTCCACAACCAAGGGCGTGTTTTGTGCCAGGCACCATAATGGAAGGCTAAATAACAATATTAATAAACACTTCATTTAATATAATTTTTCGCTACAAAGATGGGAAAATAAGTTGGTTAACCGTACTATTAAGCTATCAGCCATTTTAGTTCAACATTCTTTCAGTTTCATCATTCTTTTTTACAATAAATTAAAGGTTTAGGATTTTTATTTGTTAAGAATCCTCCAGTCTTTAGGATAATAATTATTAACCCGGTTGGGTAAAAGCTTTACCCATCCCAATGGTAATTGTTGATGGGTTAGCAATGCCCATCCTTTTAGCAAAGTGTTAATTTTTAGTTCCTGTCTGCGCAGGTATTGCAATGCTGCTTCTCTGTCCACTTCAACGAACGGCAGGTTTTCATTGGCAATATTGCTTAAGGCCAGTTCATGATCCGGAATTAATTCGTTGCGGATAATGCTGCCGAGTTTAACGCCGGCCTTCTTTATATACAAAGAATGTTGAATGGTAGCAAGGTCATTTTCAAGATGATTGGGCATGGCAATTACATCTTCTTGTTGTTTAATAAAAAAGAAATCAGCAGCATTTTTTAAATAAGGTTTTATAATCTCAATTTCTTTTGCCCCCAATCTTTCAGATTTGGTTTTGTATTTGGTTGTCAGCCATTCCGATGCTGCTTTTTCACCTTTTGTAAATGCGGCAATAAAAAAACCTTCTCCCTTTATTTTATCAGGATAAAACCGGTATCCGAAAGCATGCTGTTGTGGGGATTGCGTTTCAATAATATTCAATTCCGGTTGTACATTAATTTTGGTTGAAACAAACCCACCCTCGCTAACAAGCCAGTCTGCAATGGCCTCATCCTCTGTTTCAGAATAAGAACAGGTAGAATAAATTAATGTGCCGCCCTCTTTTAATGCAGGCAACACATCGGCCAAAATTCTTTGCTGGCGCTGACCACACATGGTTACATTTTGCAGGCTCCATTCTTCAATGGCTGCTGCATCTTTTCTAAACAAGCCGCTTCCGCTGCAAGGTGCATCTGCAACTATAACATCAAAATAGTTTTCTAACCGTTGAAAATCCTTTGGGTCATTATTGGTTACCATCACATTAGCAGCGCCCCATTTGGTAATATTCTCTGCCAAAATATTTACCCGTGTTTTAATAACTTCATTACTTACCAGCAAACTTTTATTGCTAATCAGCGATTGTATTAAAGTAGATTTGCCCCCCGGTGCTGCACACAGATCCAATACTTTTATTGATTGAGATAAATCGATTGTTTGTTTTAGCACTTGCTCTAAAAACATGCTGCTGGCTTCCTGCACATAGTAAGCACCTGCATGAAAAATTGGATCCAGCGTAAACGATGGCCGCACAGAAAGATAATAGCCCTGCGTAGACCATGGAACCGCTTCTTCTACAGTTGCATCCATAAAAAAAATCTGTTTAAATTTAGTAGGGTTTAATCTTATAGAAGTTAATTGTTCGCCTGACTGATGGATCTTTTCAAAAGCAGTTCTGTCAAAACCGGGCAGCCCTTGCAGTGATTCAAGAAATATTGATGGTAATTGAGTTGGCAATTGTAGAACAAGTTTATTATGCAATCAAAATTAATGGAAGAGAGGGATAGAAACGCAGATGATACAGATTTGTACGGATTTTTAACGGAAAAAATTATTGGAATACAAATGACACAAATTGTATAGAATAAATAAGGAAAAATCTATAAACATCCGCTAAATCCGTATCATCGGTGTTCCATAAAAACAAACTAATTTTGCCGCAAAGAAATAATTGGTAAATGAAGGAAAAATTACAACAGTTAACAGATTCAATTGAAGGAGATTTTTTTACAGATAATACCATGCGGATATTGTATGCCACAGATGCTTCGGCGTACAGAGAAATGCCTTTAGCGGTTGCCATTCCAAAAACGAAAGAAGACATTAAAAAAATTATCAGTTTTGCGCAAATTAATAACACTTCTTTGATACCACGTACTGCAGGCACTTCGTTGGCAGGCCAGGTAGTGGGCAATGGAATCATTGTTGATGTATCAAAATACTTTACTAACATACTCGAATTAAATGTAGCCGAAAACTGGGTTAGGGTTCAACCCGGTGTAATTAGAGATGAATTGAACCTTTTTTTAAAACCACATGGTTTATTTTTTGGCCCTGAAACTTCTACCGCCAACCGGGCTATGATTGGTGGCATGGTGGGTAATAATTCCTGCGGTTCCAACTCCGTTGTTTACCGCAGTACCCGTGAACATTTGCTGGAAGTAAAAGCCATTTTGAGTGACGGAAGCGATGTAGAATTTAAAACAGTAAGCAATGATGACTTTCATGCAAAATGTGAAATAGATAACCTGGAAGGGAAAATTTACAAAAATATCCGAAGTATTTTAAGCAATTACGATAACCAGCAGGAAATAAGAAAACAGTTTCCAAAAAAATCAGTGGAGCGACGTAACACCGGTTATGCCATTGATATATTGCTGGACAAAGCACCCTTTGTTGCAGGCATGCCCGACTTTAATTTTTGTGAATTGATTGCGGGCTCTGAAGGAACGCTGGCTTTTATAACCGAAATAAAATTAAATGTGGTTCCTCTGCCACCAAAGGAGACAGGTTTGCTGTGCATCCATTTCAACAGTATTGATGAAAGCCTTCGGGCCAATTTAATTGCGTTGAAATATAAACCCAGTGCAAGCGAATTGATTGACCATTATATTTTAGAATGTACTAAAGACAATATTGAGCAAAGCAAGAACCGCTTTTTTGTACAGGGTGATCCGGGGGCTATTCTGGTGATTGAGTTTGTAAAAAATACAAGGGAAGAGATTATTGACATTTGTAAAAATGTAGAAGCTGAAATGCGTTCCGCAAATCTCGGCTATCATTTCCCCTTGCTGTTCGGTAACGATACAAAAAAGATCTGGACGCTACGCAAAGCTGGTTTAGGCTTATTAGGTAATTTACCCGGCGATGCCAAAGCCGTACCCGTAATTGAAGATACAGCGGTTGATGTAAATGACCTGCCTGAATACATTCGTGCGTTTAATGAGATACTGATTAAATACGATCTTCATGCGGTTCACTATGCGCATGCCGGTTCTGGCGAAATTCATTTAAGGCCCATCATCAATTTAAAAACAGAAGAAGGTAACCACCTTTTTAAAAACATTGCCCAGGAAATTGCCACGCTGGTAAAAAAATACGATGGCTCCCTAAGTGGTGAACATGGAGATGGGAGATTAAGAGGCGAATTTATTGAACAGATGATTGGCCCTAAAAACTATTTGTTGTTGAAACAATTAAAAAATACCTGGGACCCACAACATATTTTTAACCCCAACAAAATTGTAGATACGCCGCCTATGAACAGTATGTTGCGGTACACACCTGGCCAACAAACGCCTACATTTAAAACTATTTTTCGGTACCACAATCAGGATGTGTTGCAACATGCAGAGCAATGTAACGGCAGTGGTGATTGCCGCAAAACACATTTAAGTGGCGGCACTATGTGCCCTTCGTTTATGGCTACCCGTAACGAAAAAGATACCACCCGTGCAAGAGCCAATATCTTAAGAGAGTTTTTAACCAACTCAAAAGAAGTAAACCGTTTTAACCATAAAGAAATTTATGAGGTGATGGATCTTTGCTTAAGTTGTAAAGCCTGCAAATCTGAATGCCCCAGTAATGTTGATGTGGCAAAACTAAAAGCAGAATTTTTACAACAATATTACGATGCTAATGGTGTACCGTTCAGAAGTAAACTGATTGCTAATTTTACCAACTCTGCCAAATTGGGGGCTATGCTTCCAGGGATGTATAATTATTTTGTATCAAATAAATTTACCGGCAATATTATTAAAAAATTATCCGGCTTTGCTGTCGATCGCTCTATGCCACTGATGCACAAAAACACTTTACAAAGCTGGTATAAAAAACACCACCGTGGCACCCCTTTAGGGGATGGGGGTAGAACTGTCTATTTATTTTGCGATGAGTTTACCAATTTTAATGATACTTCCATTGGAATAAAAGCCATTCTGTTGTTAGAAAAATTGGGTTACAATGTTATTATCCCAAAACACATTGAAAGCGGCAGAACCTGGCTTAGCAAGGGATTAATCCGTAAGGGAAAAGTAATTGCCAATAAAAATATTGCATTGTTAAAAGATATCATTACTACCGAAAATCCATTGATTGGTATAGAACCCAGTGCTATACTTACATTTAGAGATGAGTACATTGATCTTGCCAATGATGACCAGTTGGATGCTGCAAAACAACTAAGTAAAAATGTTTTTTTAATTGATGAATTTATTGCCGCAGAAATTAAAAATGGTAACATTAAAGCGGAACAATTTACCA
>JANXSR010000252.1 GCA_025352625.1 Ferruginibacter sp. | reverse complement strand
TATCTCACCTTAAAAAATCTGCCTGAGATGTTACAAAAATTAAGAACAATCATATACCATGTACATGAACTCAGCAAAGCAAAAGAATGGTATATCGCATTAACAGATAAGCAACCTTATTTTGATGAACCATTTTATGTTGGTTTTGATATCAATGGCTGTGAACTGGGGCTAGATCCCGACACAAGCAACCAAGGCAAAGGAAACCATACGGTGTGTTACTGGAGTGTTGCGGATATACAGGCAGCAGTTAATAAAGCAGTTGAATTAAATGCAACAATTATTACCCCTGTTACCAACGTGGGTGGCACTATTGAAACAGCCGTAATAGAAGACCCTTTTGGTAACTTTATCGGTTTTATTACCGGAGCATAATTTTAATATATGGACATATCTTACATTATTAATGAACTGGCAGAAGACAGGGAAAATTATTTCAATGCCATTGCGCCACCCATTGTACAAAGCAGCAATTTTGCGTTTAAATCTGTTGATGAAATGCGCAATGCATTTGCAGATGAATATTCAACCTATTTGTATAGCAGGGGGCTAAACCCCACTGTTGATATACTACGAAAGAAATTAGCCGCCCTTGATAATGCAGAAGATTGCCTGGTGTTTAACAGCGGTGCGGCGGCTATTTTTGCTGCGGTGCTGGCCAATGTAAAATCAGGTGATCATATTGTATCGGTTAATAAGCCTTATACATGGGCGCAAAAAATGTTCAAAGATATTTTGCCAAGGTTTGGTGTAACCACTTCGTATATTGATGGACGTGATATCGAAAACTTTGAGCGGGCCATTTTACCTAACACCACGGTTATATATTTAGAAAGCCCTAATAGCTGGGATTACGCCATACAGGATTTAAAAGCTGTAGCTGAACTTGCAAAAGCAGAAAATATTGTAACCATTATTGACAATAGTTATTGCACTCCCATCTATCAAAAGCCAATTGATTTCGGTATTGACCTTACACTTCAATCTGCCACTAAATATATAGGGGGCCATAGCGACACTGTAGCAGGCGTATTAAGCGGCAGTAAAAAAATGATTACCCGCATTTTTAATTCAGAATATATGAATATTGGCAGCGGCATTTCCCCCTTCAATGCATGGTTGCTGATTCGGGGGTTACGCACTTTGCCGATGCGGCTGGAACGAATTACCCAAACAACAGAGGTAATTTTGCAATACCTAAAGCAGCATCAAAAAGTAGAGGCTGTACTTTTCCCATTTGATGAAAGCTTTTCTCAATATGAGCTGGCAAGACGGCAAATGAAAGGCGCCTGTGGACTTCTTACATTTATTATTAAAGCAGATACGGTGGGGCAAATTGAAAAATTCTGTAACAATCTTCAGCATATTTTAATGGCAGTAAGCTGGGGCGGGCACGAAAGCCTTATCATTCCAAAATGTGCAGGCTTGCCTGCTGCTCATTTTAATCCGCTTAATAAAGAACACCGGATGTTACGGTTGTATATAGGGTTGGAGGAGCCGGATTATTTAATAAAGGATCTGGCACAGGCATTTGAAATCATTTGATAAATGCTGTTTTTAAATAAAAAAACTTCTACATAAATCAGTATGCCCCATACTTATTTTTCTTACCAAAAATTAAATTTATTCTTTAAAAATCTTCATTAACAATATCCTATCTTTAAACGCTTTTTTCATTTTTAAATTTAAATTTTAGTCAAAATTGGTAAATTACTTTTATCAAATAGCACAAGTAACGGTATAATTAGATATGTTTTTAAAACACCGGTAAGTCCGGATAAGTAATATAAATCTGTATAATGATCATAAAATCTTTATTTTTTAAAAAAAATTTACCGCTTATAAAATTCATAACCTGCCTTTACAAAAGGATGTTATATTTTTGTTGCATGCGTTACATTAGTTATAGCCTTATAGTTTTATTTGTATTGTGCAATACTGTGCAAGCCCAAAAAAAATGGGACCTCCGTCAAATTGTTGATTATGCAGTAGCCAATAATATAAGTATAAAACAACTGCAAGTACAGTCTTCTGGTAGTGAACTGACCTATAAACAAAGTAAATTAAGCCAGGTTCCCAGCCTTAGTTTTGGTTTAAATGGCAGTGTAAACAGTGGGCAAAACCAGGATCCAGTAACTTACAGGCTGATTACTGAAACATATTTTAACTCAGGCTTGCAACTGCAAACCAGTGTTGATATATTTAACTGGTTTAGCAAAAAAAATACTATTCTGGCTAATCAATGGCAATATGAGGCAACCAAAGCCAATACAGATAAATTAAGGGACGATATTTCTTTAACAGTGGCCAATAATTACCTGCAGATATTGTTAGCGAAGGAACAGGAAGAGATTGCACGGGTTCAGTTAAAACAAACACAAGCACAATTATTTAACACCCGCAAATTAGTAAATG
>JANXSR010000210.1 GCA_025352625.1 Ferruginibacter sp. | reverse complement strand
GGAGTTAATCCTCTTATATAAATTAACAGCTCTTTAAGTGTTGGTGTATTAGAAAGGTTGGCAACCCTGGCACAAATAGTTAGAAGAGCAAAGATTTGAAATGCTCCTTTTTATTTGATGTTTTACAACGGATATTTTTTTTGCTGTAAAATGCTCCAGTCGGTTTTGTTTGCCACAATGGTGTTGGAAAGGGTACCTAGTCTTTCCATAGTCATTGCTACAGTATCGCCGTCTTGCAGCCACTGCTCTTTATAAGAGGGATCATTTAATTTGCCTGTGCCGTTTAGTTCCAGAAAACAACCTGTGCCAACCGTGCCGCTGCCAATAATATCTCCGGGATAAATATCAACACCATAACTAATTCTTTCAATTATTTCTGCAAAAGTCCAGTCCATATCTTTCATATTGCCCGCACTCACCTGCACCCCATTTACACTACAGGTCATGGGAAGGTTCCAGTTTTTACCTATATGATTTGCCTTGGCAGGTATTTCAAAAGAGGCCAGTTCATCGAGTGTAACCAGCCAGGGCCCTACACAGGTAGCAAAGTCTTTTCCTTTAGCCGGGCCGAGGTTCAGTAGCATTTCTTCCTGTTGCAACTGTCTTGCACTCAGGTCGTTCATAATCATTAGTCCGCCGATATATGCATCCGCATTGGCAGCCTTAACATTACACCCTGCCTTGCAGATAACGATGGCAACTTCCAGTTCAAAATCCAGCTTTTCAAAATGATCGGGCATGCACAAAACTTTACCCGGCCCCTGTATGCTGTTGTGATTGGTAAAATAAAAAATCGGGTACTGGTCAAATTCCGGAATCATAGCAACACCCCTGTTTTTTCTTGCAGCCGCTACATGCTGTCGAAAGGCATACCCATCCCGGCAGGACGTAGGGTGCGGAACGGGTGCCAGCAAATTCACTTTGTTATATTCAACCGCTTTATCCATCTCAATAGAACTTTCATTCAATTTTTTTAATCCTGCTGTTGCCAAAGGCAAATACTGTTCCCAGTGATTGAGCATCATTCCCATTTTGTCCGGTAAATCTGGATGAAGGGTTTCCATATCGTAGAGCCTCCCTTCAACCATTACTGCCAGTTGTTCTTTTTCGTTCTTCAGGTAACTAACCAATTTCATTGTCTGTTTTATTTATCAATTGCATCAAAAAAATATTCATTGTACTACACTTCACTATCATTCCGCCAGCTCATAACATAATGGCTGTTTTCCAATTCCAGGGCTTGTTGTGTCAGCATCAGCGGATGAAAAGTGTCAATCATTACAGCCAGTTCTTTTGTTTCTTTTGCACCAATATTTTTTTCTACCGTACCGGGGTGCGGTCCGTGTGGTATACCTGCAGGATGTAAGGTGATCATACCCCTTGTTACATTTTTGCGGCTCATAAATTCTCCATCCACATAATAGAGCACTTCATCGCTGTCAATATTACTGTGGTTGTAAGGAACGGGAACTGCCAGCGGGTGGTAATCAAACAGCCGTGGACAAAAAGAACATACTACAAAATTGTTACCCTCAAAAGTCTCGTGTACGGGCGGTGGCTGGTGTACACGGCCGGTGATAGGTTCAAAATCATGAATGGAAAAAGCAAAAGGATAACAATTGCCATCCCATCCAATCACATCAAAAGGATGAGTGGCATAATGGATATTGTATTGCATGCCCTGCTTTTTTATCTTCACTAAAAAGTCGCCTTTTTCATCATGTGTGATAAGGTTGTTGGGGGTACGTATATCCCTTTCACAATAGGGCGCATGTTCCAGCAATTGGCCATACTTACTTAAATATTTTTTGGGAAAACGAATGGGGCTGAACGATTCAACAATCAACAACCGGTTTGTTTCATCATTAAAGTGAACCTGGTAAATGGTGCCTCTTGGAATAACCAAATAATCGCCATAAGAAAATGCCAGTTCTCCGTACATTGTTTTTAAGGTGCCTGTTCCTTCATGAATAAAAATCAATTCATCGGCATCGGCATTTTTATAAAAATAAGTGGTAAGGCTTTGCTGTGGTGCAGCTAATACAATATGTACATCTTTATTTGCCAAAACAGGTACCCGGCTTTCAAGATAGTCTTTGGCTGGTTTTACATTAAAGCCTTCAAAGCTGCGGTGACTCAGCATTTTGTCTTCCGCTATCTGCGGTGCTACATTTACCGGTGCAGAAGTTTTAATAATTTGTGTTGGCGGATACACATGATACAACAAAGACGAATCATTGGAAAACCCTTCTGTTGAAAAAAGTTCTTCCGAATACAATGCACCATCCGGTTTGCGAAACTGCGTATGGCGCTTATGCGGTATTTCACCTAAAGTATAATAGTATGGCATAATTGTTATTTTTAAAAATAAGTAAATCTAAGCCAATATAAACCCTGCAAAAAAGCAGGCATAAATCCCAATATCTCAATATCAAAATAGCTGGATATCCCAATACTAAAACAATTTACAAATTCCCCCTAAGCCCCTGTTCAAATTCTATTGCTTCAAACAATGCTTTAAAATTTCCTTTGCCAAAACTTTTTGCTCCTTTGCGCTGAATGATTTCGAAGAACAGTGTAGGGCGATCCTGCACAGGTTTACTAAATAGTTGCAACAGGTACCCTTCGTTGTCCCTGTCTACCAGAATGCCAAGTTCTTTTAATGGTGCCAGGTCTTCGTCAATTTTACCAACCCTGTCCAGCAGTTCATCGTAATAAGAGGTGGGTACTTTTAAA
>JANXSR010000256.1 GCA_025352625.1 Ferruginibacter sp. | reverse complement strand
CTTCAATTGCCCGGCTGTTGCATCAGGAGGAACGGTAAATAATATTTGCGCAATTTTCCACTTACCTGCACTTGCCCTTTCACCTGCATTTTTAAATACGTGCAATCCATTCTTTGCATGATAAATGCTGCTAACGCCTCCCGGTTGTAAATTGTAGGCAATATTTTCTATTGGATAAGGTAAAGTTAACGCAGTGATGTAGCCAATATCTTTAGCAGTCACAATTATATTTTTATCACTAACCGCATTAACAATCCCATTATAATCTGTAAACCCTTTTTTTAAATTTTCAATTACCGCATCCATTGCTTTAATTTCCTTTATCGAATCTGCTTGAGAGGTTGTTGCATTAACTGGTAAATAAAAATGAATTAGATGAATGTCTTTCTGACTTCGTTTAATCACTTCATCCAGCAAAGCATTCGTACTTTTTTCATCGTTCATGTAACCCTCTTCTACTTGGCTGCTGAAATTTTGCATATCGTATTTTAACTGCTGCAGAGTATCCAGCCGAAGTTCCTTTGCTGCTTTTACCTTTAGTTTAAATTTTATGTATAAGTCAAGGTACTCCCGCAGCGATTTTTCTTTGTCTGCAACAGGTGTTTTGTTTTTATTATAGGCTCTTAAAAACTCATCTTTACCAACTTGGTTTTCGCCATAAGTAAAAACTGTTTGAGAAAATAGCTTCACAGCTACAAGGGTTAACACTATCAATAAATATGTTTTCTTCATTGTTAACCTGTTTAAGTTAGTTGGTTTTTAATTTCCATTTTACCTGCAACAATTCATCGAGTTGCTGCCACGTTAATTTCTTAGCGATGATTCGCTTGTCTTTATCTAGGAGGTAAACAGTGGGTGTTTGCGTAACATCGTATAATTGACGATAACCTGGTTTTTGCGCTACAGTAATTGCTGTTTCAACTTCTTTGGTCTGGTAAACGTTTACCCAGTCGCCAAGATTGTGTTCCCGTATGTATTTTACCCATTCCAGTTTCTGGTCAGCCTTGCTATCCGCCGACAAAACACCGTACATTTTCACCCCATGCAATTTCCAGGATGCCTTGTAAACAGAATCCATACGAGGTATTTCTTCTTTACAATGTCCACAGGTGGGATCCCAAAAGATCACTACAGTATAATCTGCTGAAACATTATACAGGGGAGAAGATTTTCCAGCAGTATCCTGCATTTCCAGGTCGGCAGCTCTGGCTCCTACCAGGTTTGCCATTAACATATATGCCCTGCGACTGACGGTTTCTATTTGCTTTTCGTTGAGCCAGTTGCTGACTCCCTTGCTGTGATACTTTTCAAACAGGTGCACAAACACGGCATCCTGTCCCATGTATTTGGGACTTATGTATTCATCCGTAAGCCAGTTCAATAAAAATTTATACATTTCCGGGCAGCTGCGAGCAAGCAATAGCTGGTAATCGGCTTCCTTAATAATACTGTCCGGTTCGGGCACCATTAATTCTCTGTAATACCTTTCTAACTTTGGTAAAAAAAAAGGCGAACGAATAATACGTTCATCCATAAATGTTACTCCATCCCAGTAATGTGTTTTGTAATAATAATAATTTTGTAAAGAGTCATTATGCGTTTGGGGTTTATTATTCATTACTACAGGGTCTTTCATCGCAGTAAGTAAGGCAGCCATCATAGATGTTGGCTGGGTTTTAATAATCCCCTCCCTGTAATCATTTAGTTCCTTATTTAGTTTGTTATAATTGGCTTCGAGCAATGCAGAATCTGCTTTTGTTTTGGCTGCTGCATAGGCCCTCTTTTCTACATCAAGTTGTTGAGCCTTTGAGGCAATGGTTTTTTGATATTGCTGCAATAATACATTTGCTGGCGACCCCGTTACCACGGTTTTAGAAAGTAAATCTGTTGTGTCAATACTAATGGTAATCTGCTGTGCCTTATCTATTAAAAAATCAACACTTTTTGATTTCCCCGGTAATACTATTGCATAAATACCTGGGGGCAAAATTCGTTTACCCGAAAAAATAGCTGTCCCTTTATTTGTTACCGCTGCAGAATCTTCTACATTAAGATTTTTGCCCATGTGGTAAGTTAAGTATGCAATGCCTGATTTATATTGGCTTGTTTGCAGTGTTACCT
>JANXSR010000189.1 GCA_025352625.1 Ferruginibacter sp. | reverse complement strand
CAAAAGACCGAGGTGGCTGTTGGATGTAAAATACTCAACATTATGCTCCAAACAACAAAACCGATAAGTAAGAAGATAGCTTAACTATAAATCAGGATAGGGTAGCTATCTTGAAAATTTTATTCATGCAACAAAGCCGTTGCATATTATGAATACAACAAGCCTGTTGAGGATGTTGCAGCACTTACAGGACAACATGTAAATGCCACTGATCTTTTTAAAGACTATAGTCTTAATGAACAAGCGGCCAATAAAGCATATCTCAATAAAGCATTGGAGGTAAGTGGAAAGGTATTAGAAGTAAAACAAAATCTAAATGCGCCGTCACAAATAATATTAGACGCAGGTGATCCGATGTTTGGCATTGCCTGTACAATGGATAAGTCGCTAAAAAAAGTAAAACCCGGAGACACTGTTACCATAAAAGGCATATGCACAGGTTACCTTAATGATGTTATTATCATCAAAAGTTTTTTACTCAATTAATCAATAACCATTTTAAGTTATTATCATGAAACGTATATTAAATATACGCTGTGGATACTATTGTATTATCTGCAGTATAGTCTTGCTGGCGGCATGTTCCAAAAAAGGGGATGCGGTAGTAAATGCCCCCAATTTTGCAATAGAAGGAGTAACCGATACAAACGTAACCTACACCAATTACATACACAATGTGTTGAAAAACAGTTGTAGCTCCTGCCATGGCAAAACCGGCTCGGCACCCCAATATTGGTACAACACAAACACCTATGAAAATGCTGTACAATATGGTACCAGGATAATGGAAACGATTGTTGAAAATTCAATGCCTCCTGCACCAAGAAAACCATTTTCAGATGCAGATAAAAATTTGTTCAGGGCCTGGATAAAAAGGGGATCGCCGGAATAAAAATCAGTAACAAAATTTATTAATCATTAAACAAAAAAGCATGCGGTATATACTGACCACGATGTTATTTTTTTTGGCTAAAACAATGCTAGCCCAGGATAGTCTTACAAATTTATTAGACAAAGAGGTAAGCCGGCAACAGGCAGGAAAGAAACAATTAACTTATGCAACTTTTAAAGGTACTCAGCTGGTAAACTCCCGTACCATTGAAACATTGGGAAAGCATGACCTCGATTTCAGGGTATCACATCGTTTTGGTGATATAGGAGGAGAATTTGGGGGAGAGAAAAGTTTTTTTGGCCTCGAAAATTCCACCGATGTAAAAATAAGTTTTGACTATGGAATTACCAATCGGCTCACTGCAGGTATCAGCCGTTCGAAAGGTGCAACTTCAGTAAGACAGCTATATGAAGGCTCATTGAAGTACAAAGTACTTCGTCAAACAGACGATAACAGTATGCCTGTTACTGTTACCGCTTTCAGCAGTGCCGTAGTAAGTTCAATGGCTTCTAACAGTAAGCCAAATACACCTGATCATTTTAATTCATTCAGTGACCGTATGTCATTTACCAATCAATTATTAATTGCCAGGAAATTTTCAGATAACTTTTCTCTCATGGTAATGCCAACCTTTATTCACACTAACTATGTAATCAACAATGATCAGAATAATATTTATGCCATCGGTATTGGCGGTCGTGTTAAACTGAATAAACGGATGGCTCTTATTGCTGACTATTATAAAGTTTTCAGGAGTACAGCGAGTACCAACAGCTTTAAAGCTAACGGTCTAAATTTTTACAATCCGCTCGGAGCTGGAATTGAGTTTGAAACGGGTGGGCATGTATTTGATTTCACATTCACCAACAGTACCGCCATACTGGAAAACCAGTTTATTCCATATACCACTACCAGCTGGAAGCAATGGCGCTTCAGGTGGGGTTTTAATTTATCAAGAATTTTCTCACTCAAAAAACACAAATAATATTTTATGAAAAAAGTAAAAGTAATCGTCATGGCAATGCTTATTTTATCAACTGCCGGCGTTAATGCACAGGGAAAGTTATTTACCCGTAACGGAAAAATTAATTTTTTCTCAAAGACAACAGCTGAAAATATTGATGCCAACAATAATGAAGTTTTCAGCATCATTGATCCACAAAAAAATGAGGTAGCTTTTCAGGTACTTAATACAGGTTTTAAATTTGAAAAGGCATTGATGCAGGAACACTTTAATGAGAATTATATAGAAAGCAGCAAGTTTCCGAAAGCTATCTTTCAGGGCACCATCACTGATCCTTCGATGGTTGATTTTAATAAAGAGGGTAATTATAATGTAACAGTTACTGGAAGTCTCCTTATGCATGGCGTTACAAATAAAGTAACTATCCCTGCAACCATTCACATTGCAGATAAAAAAGTAAGTGCAGAGTCAAAGTTTACTGTAAAGCTTGCGGACTATAATATTAAGATACCTGCTGTTGTGGCAAATCAAATTTCAGAAACAGTGGTTGTTTCAGTTAATTGTCAGTATGAGCCCTATAACAGGTAATAAAAAGTAAACATATAATTTTTCTAAAGGTTCGTGTTAATAACACGAGCCTTTTTTTATCAAAGAGGGCTATAAAGCAAGATGCTTTTTCTTTATTCAATAAGGCATATTTTGCACCCATCAAATGATTGATTAATTTAGATAATCTGCGGACATCAGTAACTTAGCCTTATGAATTGATGAACATCTAAACAATAAGTTAAAAACATCAATCCCGGTACTGGCTTAAATTAAAAACTAAAGAATGAGTATAGTTTCAAAAGCACTTGTTTTTGCTACAGTGCAACATCAACACCAGCATCGCAAGGGCACTAAAATTCCTTACATGGTACACCTGCTAAATGTATGCAGGATTGTTGCTGAAAACAATTGCAGCGATGAGGTATTGGCTGCTGCCCTGTTACATGATGTGGTAGAAGACACAACAGTTACGATTGATGATGTTGAAAAAAACTTTGGTAAACAAGTTGCTGAAATTGTAAGAGGTGCTACAGAATTGGATAAACTGGAAAAGAAAGCCATTGAAAAAGAAAGTACCTGGCGGGAAAGAAAAGAGCATACCATTTACTTTTTGCAACACGAAGCCTCGGTTGACCAGTTATTGGTTTCTGCTGCTGATAAATTGGATAACCTTCGTTCGATTGTGTATGATCATAAAAAAATTGGCGAGAAATTATGGAGTCGTTTTAATGCCAGTAAAGAACAACAGGCCTGGTATTATACAACTGTGGCAACAATTTTAATGGATAAGGGTAAAGACAGTAACCTTTTACCAGAGATAGGAAGAGAAATGATTGACCTGTGTGAAAATGTTTTTTAAGTGATGTGCTGCCATAATATTATAACACCCTGCATGTACTCCTTATTGTTAACATCGCCGAGTGGATAATTGCTTTTTAACTGAGCAAAAGTTATCTAAAAATTAATCGTCTACTCTTTGTTTTTAAAATACGCTTATCCGGGCTTTTAGAAAGAAAAAAATATATCCAAATCATACCTTTAGCGGTGCGCTGTTAATAAAAAAGTTATCCCAATGTACTTTCTTTTGGTAAATAATATTATTACATTTACACATGGCAACTGCTAATCAATCACTCCTCTCAACTGATCTTTCCTGGGATGATTTAGTGCTGGGTAAAGCAGCACTAAAAAAAATTGCAGCAATAAAAAACTGGCTTAAACAAAATTCGAATGAGGGTGTAAATACAACATCAAAAACAGGCTGCCGCATATTTTTATCCGGCCAGTCAAATTTAAGCAAAACGCTTACTACAGAATTACTGGGAAAAGAGTTTCACAAACCTGTTTATAAAATTGATCTTTCAAAAGTGGTATCCAAATACATTGGTGAAACTGAAAAGAATCTTGAACAAATTTTTGCCAAAGCTGAAGATAAAAACTGGATATTATTTTTTGATGAAGCAACTGCTTTATTTGGTAAGCGATCAAATGTTAAAGATGCACATGACCGCTATACCAATACCGAAGTTAATTACCTGCTGCAACGAATGGAAGAATATTCAGGGCTCGCAATACTCGCCTCGAATGTAAAAGGGAACATAGATAAAGCATTTATCAGAAGGTTTCATTTTGTAATTAATTTTCCTGTGCCAACACCTGCTGAGAGACTAAGACTGTGGCAAAACTCCTTTACTGAAGCCGTTACCCTGGCTGATGATGTGGATTTATTATTTATTTCAAAAAAGTATGTGCTATCCCGTGCCAATATTCAAATAATCGCAAAGCAGGTTAAAGCCACTGTTAAAGAAGGAGAAAAAATTACAGCTAATTTATTACTTGCCGCAATTGAATCGTTTTATACAATCATAGGTGCCAACTGAGCTGATTGTTTACTCTTTTAAAAATTATTACTATTGATAGTTTCAAAAGGTAAAATAATAATTAACTATTTGCCTAAATTTGTACAATGCGTTTAATAATCCTCGTCATTGCCTTCACCACTTTCACTAATATCTTATTTGCTCAAACAAAAGTACCTGTTGATTCTGTTAGTAGTCATATCGGTGAAAAAGCAGTAGTATGCTCAGAAGTATTTGGTGTTAAGGCATTGGAAAAAATGACATTCATTAACATGGGTGCATCTTATCCTAATTCGCCATTAACGATTGTAATATTTGCAAAAGATCTGCCAAACTTTAAAGAAACCCCGGCCTCGCTTTACGACAATAAAAAGATTTGTGTTACCGGCACTTTACAAGACTACAAAGGAAAAATTGAAATTGTGGTTACTCAGCCAGATGAAATTACGTTGCAATAATTATTTGATTAAAGCAATTGCAACTGTGCTGCTCTTTTAATTAAAGAGGCTGTATTTTTTACATCAAATTTTGCAAGTAAATTTTTTCTATGGGTATCAACAGTGGTGGTACTTAAAAAAAGCTGTTTAGCAATTTCTGCATTGGTAAGGCCATCTGCAATCAACAACAATACTTCTTTTTCACGTCTTGTTACAACTGGTATTTCAGATGGTACTTCTTTTCGCAAAGAGGCTGCAACCTCGTCACTTAAATAGGTTTTTCCTTTTGATACAGTTTCAATAGCTTCCATCAGTTCTTCCTGCGTGGCATTTTTTAATACATAGCCTGAGGCTCCATTACTCATCATTTTTTGTATAAAGCTTTGCTGGTTAAATGTGCTAAGACCCAATATAAAAACGGAGGGATATTTTTCTTTCACTTCCTTACAAAGGTCTATTCCGTTTTTGTCTGGAAGATTGATGTCCATTAAAATTACATCAGGCAATTGCTGTTGCAAAAAAGCCAGGCAGGATGCAGCATTGGTAGCATGACCAGACCATTCTATTCCCTCCTCATTTTGCAGAAGTGACCGTATCCCTTCAATCACCATGTAATGATCGTCTACAATAAATACCTTTATTTTTGTCATACATTTAATTCTATCAACACAGAAGTTCCTTTGCCGGTTTCTGATCTAACATCCAGTTTTCCTTTTAAAAAATCGATGCGGTTTTTAATATTATCCCAGCCAATCCCTTTTGATTGTTTTAAAATACTTGTATCAAAACCTTTACCATCATCTTCTACTGTTACTGAAAGCTGGCCATTTGTTTTTGTTACCTGCACAATGGTACTTTTAGCAGCTGCATGTTTCATTGTATTATTAATTAATTCCTGCACAATGCGGTAAATAGTAATAGCCGTTGTTTGGTCTATCACTACATTTTCGAGCCCAATTGACTGGTAAGATACCTGCAATGCGCCGGATAAATTAATATCGTTACAAAAATCTTTTAATGCGGTGTCTAGTCCAAACTTTACCAGCGCTTCCGGCATCATATTGTGTGCCACCCTGCGCATTTCCTTTATAGAACTGTCCAGCATATCCATGCTGCGTTCAAAAGCCTGTGCATTGTCAGGCGTCATTATTAAGTTGCCTTTCATATTTTGAAACGAATATTTTATACCACTGAGCATTCCACCGAGTCCATCATGCAAATCTTTGGCCAGTCTTGTTCGTTCCTGTTCTTCGCCTTTTAATACAGCTTCAGTAGCAGTTAGTTGCTTTTCCGTTTCCAGGTCATTTATCCTTTGTTGGTGAATCGTTTGCTGGTGTTTATAATTACGTACTATCAACAAACCAATGGTCAATAATGCTATTGCGGCGCCTGCCAATAAATAATTAATGGTATTTTTTTGTTTGAGGGATGCTTGCTGTAATTGTATCTGGGTATCTTTTTTCTCTGACTGGTATTTGGCCTCTCGGTCGGAGAACTGCCTGGTTCTTTCGCCATTCAGCAGGCTATCGTTTAATGAAATATAATTTTCATAATAGCTGTAAGCCTCTTTATACTTTCCTTCGGCAAATAGTAACTGCCGCATTACATCGAAGTAATCTTTTTTATCCGCAGGATCCCCGCTTTGTAAATAATAACTACTGCTTTTATCCAAATAACTGCCTGCCAAAGTAAACTGCTTTTCCTTTAAAGCAATTCTTGCTAACTGCCAGTTGGCACCGGCAATGCCGTCATTAATGTGTAATTCATCAGATGTTTGCAAACTTTTTTGTGCAAACATTTTAGATGAATCCATTTTCTCCATCTCAAAATACTCCTGTGCAATATTTTGATAAGCTCCCTGCAAATACGTTTTTGGTAAAATGCCTTGTTCAAGTTTTGGTAAATATTTCAGGCGGGTGCGTAATGCTTTTTCTACATCGCCGTTTTCAAAATAATTATCGGCTTTTTGTTGTATGTAAAAAGCAAAAGCCGCATCATTTTTAATACTTTCTGCAATAGCTAAGGCCTTGTCGATATACTCATCTGCCTTCGGTAAATTTTTCAACGTATTGAATACAGCACTCATATTGCAATACAAGTCAGACTTCCTTTTATCCAGTATTTTTTGCTGTAGCGTTTTATCATTGAATATTGTTGGGTCATCATACAATGCCGCTGTTTTTAAATAATAATCAATGCAGCTATCGTATTCGCCTTTCCAGTATTTAATATTGCCGATATTAAAATTGGCTCCCGCCTCCAGGTATAAATGATTATTACGTTTTGCTGATTGTAATGATGCCCGCTGACAATCCAACGCGTTGTCTCTTAAACTAAAATAGCTGTACCAAAGGCCCAGCATCCGGTAACTGTTCGTGATAGCATCCGTTTCGCCGAAAGCGATACTTTTAGTTAATGCCTCGTCCAGCAGGTGCTTTGACATTGCACTGTCTGTTTCCCTAAGATCATAACCCAGTTCTCTCAATTGTCTCAGGCTCGAAGTATCAAGGGGCATTTTACGAATACCCTCAATGATGTGCTGCACACTGTCTTTATTATATTGCTGCGCATATACTATCCCTGACTCACACAACAAAAAAATTAAAACTGTAAACAGTGTTGATTTCATCTTGTAAAACTAATTACTTAAAAAAAATATGCTATCCCTTTTTTCCATGATTTTTTGTGCATTAAAAATCCTGTTTTTCAGGGATACGTCCGTTGCTATAAATATGACATTTTTACAAAACGAAATTAAGCACAATGAAATACAGCATTGCCATCGTCGCTTCCTCTTGTTCACCAATGCAAAACGGATATGCTAATTGAATAAATTTTGACATAATACATCCTGCATTTGCAGTAAAGATAAAATAATAACAATACGAAAAAAGATCATTTTACTTCAGCAATAAAATAGTATACAACAGCTTGCAGTAATTTTTCTAATAAACAGTGCATGTATAAATTAACAGGTATGAAAAAGTTTTTTTTAATCACCGGTCTATTGATTCTTTTTTTTCAAACTTCTATTGCGCAGCCTAAACCAAAACAAAAAGCGCCCGGGCAAAAAGAGATGGATAA
Organism: Ferruginibacter sp.; assembly: GCA_025352625.1. Lineage (GTDB taxonomy): Bacteria > Bacteroidota > Bacteroidia > Chitinophagales > Chitinophagaceae > Ferruginibacter. The sequence goes on along the minus strand of JANXSR010000189.1, from coordinate 37,581 downwards.
GATGATGGAGGAAGCGACGAAGGATATGAGTGCTGAAGAAAAAGCGGAGATGAAAAAAATGATGGGTGGAATTATGCCGGCGCTGATGGATCAGAATGCTAGAACAGCTGACTACACTGAATTTACCGCCAACAAGCAATTGGTAGTTAAAAAAGATGTTTCAAAAATAAATGCTACATCCAAAAAGAAATTAACCGCTGCCGAGGTATCACCCTATGCCGGCAACCTGTACAATAAAATTATTGCAAAAGGAGATGCTGCAGAAATTGCATTGATTAAATCAATCGCTGCAAAAGCGGCTACTTCAGCACAGTTGGAAAATGCTGCCGTGCTATGCATGTTACAGGGGCATCCGCAGGCTGCCATGGCAATTGCTGCAAAGTCTGTACAGGCAGATGCCGGTAATTTAAACGCACAAAATAACCTGGCTTCATTACTTACACAATATGGATATCCCGAACAAGCCATACCTGTGTTAAATAAATTGACAGATGATGCGCCTTCTAACAGTACGGTATTAAACAATATGGCATACGCATGGCTGGGGCTGGGTGAAACAGACAGTGCCCGCCTTTATTCGGGTATGGCTATCCGCATCAACCCTGGCCATACCGAAGCAATGGATTGCGGTGGTTTAATGGAGGAACTTTTTGGCGACCCAATTAAAGCAAATGATGCCTATGTTAAATCGTTGGAATCTAATGCCAACCCCTTTACAGAAAAATTGTTGAATAATAATAATGGACAGAGCCGTATTGAAAAAATAGATTTTGATAAAATAAAAAAAGCCATCACCATCTATGAATATTTTCCAAAGGACTGGATTAAGATTCCTGATTTATCAGATAATGTAAATGGTTATGAAAATGATATGAGGATAAAAAACAGCTATGGTGATATGCTGGAAGCATTGGACAAAAAAATAGAAGGCCTGCAGAATGCAGCCGGTAAAGAACTGGATAATCTGCAGGATAAAGGCGAAGAAGAATTTGTGAAAACAATGGCCAATGAAAGTATTAAAGGATTGAATATGATGAGTAAGACTGCAGTGATTGTTGAAAAAATACTGATGTACTACATGAAAACCTGGAGCGAGGAAAAACAGAAACAATATGAAGCATTACGAAAAGAGATTGATCAGCAAAGAAAGATCAGCAGCAAGTCGGGCGAAAATGATAAATGCCCGGATTACGACAGAAGGAACAATGAATTTCTGCAGCATGTTAACCCACTTATAAGGGCGTTTCATGCACAGCGTATTGAGGAATTCAGGATGTGGCTAAATGCGTTCTGCACCTGGTCGTGGTATATTGCTGGCAACCCGAAAAATAGTGTACTCACAGAATGCGTCGGTTGGACCGGCGCATTAAAGGGGTTCTATAGTGATGCATTGAGCGATCAGGAAGCCATAGCCAAAACATGCGTCAACCAAAAATCTGACGGAAAAATGAATGTGCCTATGCCGGAAGTCCCTAACTTTTATTGCCCGGCTGTAGTAAGCATACCCACGGGAAGTGAGTGGCAGCAGCTTTCCAATGCGGTAAAAAACTTTGATAATAATAACCTCGGCATTAAAAAAAATGCGGCTGTTAAAGTGCCCAACACTTCTATCGCTTATGGAGCTGGTAATAATTCAATAGCGCAACCTGGCAATAGCTTTTCTGCAAAAACTGCCGATGGCAGTGTTACACCTTCCTCCGCAGATGTTGATAAAGCGATGGATAATGGTTTGCTGAATGCCATGAAAAGGATCAATGCAAAAAACGGAACAACACCCGTACCAAGCGACGCTGCCGTTAACAAAGCCATCGATAACAGGCTGACAGATATGCTGAAAAAAATCAACAACAAACCTAAAGCAAGTGCTGATGACGAACTGACCCCGCTGCCCCGCTTAAAAGATATGCTGGCGAATGACCTGCTTAAAAAAATGATGAGTTCCGATTGCGACGATGTAAAATCATCAAAAGATATTTTAAAAAAGGAATTAGAAAGAATGATGAAAAAGGTGAAAGAGCTGGAAGCGTATGAACATGTGATAGAAAAAATAAAAGAGTTGGAACAGAAAATCGCCGGACAGGAAGCATTGAAAAAATCGTTAGACAAAATGATGGAGGAGGTTAATAAAATGGATCAATATGAAGAGATGAAAGAACGGGAAAACAATATGCAAAAAATTATGAAGGAAATGGATCAGATGGATGAGAAGCGATTGTTTAAACAAGATATGGACAAAATTATGCAGCTGGTCGATGAAATGGAAAACGCACCGGCAATATTAAAAGATATACAACAAAATGGTTTACGGCTGTCTTTAAGTTCGGGCATGCAGGCGCCAGCCACACCTGCTGCCGGAAAAAATATTTTTAACTGATAAAATCTTAAACAATGAAAAATAAAAAAGTTTTTATTGCAATCATTACCTTGCTTTTTGTAATGAGCGCCTTTAAAATTACAAACGAAATTATTGAACGGCTCGGCATGGAACAAAAGTCTGCTCAATGGTTTATCCTTAACAATTTTGTCGGCAGTTTTTCAACCGGGCCAGTCAGTAACAGCGATGAATCCGAAGATGAATCTTTTAAAATACCTTATGTAAAAATGCTGCCGTCGATTATTTCGGGAGATAAAACCGGCGTCGCTAAAGAGCTGTGCGACTATGTAAAAAAATATGTAAGCAGTGAAGCGTTTATTGCTGATTATAATAAACGCAGGGAAGAAGCTTTACCATTGATGGCAGATGGGAAAACGATAGCCACGCTCAGGGGAAATATCATTGTGTATGGTAAAAATATAAAGAATTATAAAACAGATACCAAGTACGTAGCAGAGCAACAGTTACTACTGGATGCTGATCAAAAAAGTTTGGATGCCATGCTGGAGACTGCAAAAAAGCCTTTTCCGGATAAGGAGCTTTGGGAAAAAGCCTATCCCTCCGACCCGACAATATTGGTAAAGAAAAAATTACAGGAATACCTGCAGTTAGTTGCCACGGTTGATTTTACTGCAAAGCTTACCACTACTGGTGACAGGGCAAAATTTGTTAACCCTGTTTATGAAAAGAAAAACTTAAAGTGGAAAGCGATTTATCGTGCTGGTAAAGAAGTAAATGATGTGGTAACGGTCTTTGTAAAAGAATGGCTTAAAGGAGAGATCATCCCGAAGAATAAAATAAAAATGGACGATAACAGCGCCGCACCAGCAGCCAACAATACAACGCCGTCAAATAACAATGCAGCGCCGTCAACAAGTAACGACAATCAAAGCCAGCCCGGGGTGGTTAACAATCCTGCGACCGCCAGCCAGGCCGATAGCGTTACAACCCCGAAAACAAAAGAGAAGAAATCGTTCTTTAATAAAATAAAAGATAAAACCAAAAGTGTAATTAAATATTGATGATTAAAACGATTATAGCGTAATACATTTTCAATAAGAATTTATGACGATGGAGTAAGTAAAAAAAATTGATCGTTTCTTTTTTTTAGTTGGGTTAAATGTCTTTTTACAAATGTTGTTTTCGGCCAGTCTTTCTTCATGCCGTTTGTGGAATAAAGTACTAACAATAATAAAATTAAAATGAGAAAAGCACTACTCCTGGCGATTATAGCAGCTGGTTTATCAGCGCAGGCACAGCCTGTGTACGTTGACCGCATTGGCTTCAAACTTGAGAGCATTGCTGACATTGATATCGGCTGGATGACTATTCGCAAACATACCGAAGCGCCAAAAGGAAAACAACTTGGCAATAGAATTTACAGTGCCAAACAAATAGGCTATAGCCAGAAGTTTGTGGAATGGATGCAACAATCTTATCTACCCAAAGGCTGCCTTGGTGATGCTGGCTATTATCAAAATTACATACCTGAATTCAGCGGCACAAACAGCCAATTGGGCAATGCAATAAATATGAACCTGAGTGCGCTGCCTCATTTGTATGGTGCATTATCAAAAATCTATATGTTTTTAAAAAAAGATGCACAGGGGAAATATGTACCACAAAATAACCTGTCAGATATTTGGCGTATTGAAGCCAATGGACTGGAATCAATCAGCAAGCCGGTACCTTTTATTTCAAGTACAGAAGCATATTATTTTATGCTACTTGATTTTTCCGGCAACTCAAAAGGATATAATACTGATGACAAACCTGCAAGTGATTTAATGGGATTTTCTAATAACAAAAATCTATCAGCGTATAAACATTTTTACATACCACATGATGGCTATGTTGTTATAATAACTAAAGACAAAGAACTGCCTTTTGAAAAAATAACGATTGGCGAGTTTTTTACGCAAGCCGAAAAGCAATTACCGGCCTGGCAAAAAGTAACAGCTGTATCAGCGGAAAATTTAGCAAAGGCTCAAAAAAATCTTGCCCGCCTTAAAGAAAAATATAAAAGCAAATGGAATGATATTGCTGAATTGGAACGCTCAACACAGATTGACATTTGGAGCTTTATAAATGCAACCGAAGATTACAATGATTTTTTCGACAATAAAGATATTTATGGAAAGGAAGGTATTCACACCACCTTTCCTATTTTGAAAGTGTCAAAGCCCGCTAAAGAACTTTGCAAAACAGACCAGCCCCAGTGGCTTGTAATCAAGTGGACAATGAGTATGCCTAACCAACCGTATAATATCCACTTACACGAATCCGTCCTCAACAATTTTAATTTTGATTATGTCTATAATTTTTTCTTTGATCCTGAGAAAGTAAAAGGCCAACCCTATCAACCACGTCGTTCTCCTACCTACAAAGAAGCAGTAGTAGTTACTGAGGCATCAGAAGCATTTAAGAAAAACAATACAGATAAAAACGTCTTTTTCTTTGACGATTTTTCTACATCAGTTGTTGGTAAAATACCTATTGACTGGAAAAGTAAGATAGGTGCTGCTGGCAGCCGCAGTATTATTAACAATCTGGATGGTTTAGAAGGTAACTGGGCTGTAGTGGCAGATTATACATTAACACCCAGTCAGATTAAAACCCCATTACCACAAAATTTTACGTTGAGTTACGATGTAGTAGTTGCTCAAAATTTTACCTGGGGTGCCAAACAATTACATTTCAAACTGGCCAAAGAGACTACCGCTGGTAATGCAGAATCATGGCTGGATTTGGGACTTCGCCCCGGCTATGATGGAAGAGATGGAGATGTGTCGCTGGAAACAAAATTCCCGTCGCCGCCGGGTTATTCAAACGGCGCTAATAGCTTTGTTGCTCCAGGCTTTTCCAACAACAAAAAAAATAACCGCATTACTGTAACTATTAAAAAGAAAGAAGAAATGTTGCAGGTGTTTATTGATGATACTAAAATAGCGGAATATGAAAAAGCTATTCCGGCAGCTCACTTATTCAATGCGCTGTCATTTTACAGTTATAATTCGGGAAAGAATGATAAATATTATATCAGTAACATCAAGATAATTAAGAATTAACAAGAGGCATAAGATCTCTGTTTTACAGTATTGCATTCCTTTTAAATTACGCAAATCTCATAACTTATTATGGAACGACAGGCGTTACAAAAGAGAATATTAAAGCAACAACAATAAATGTAATTGTATGAAAAAGTCAACAATGCTGCCCCTGCTTCGCAATTCATTGCTTACCCTGTTTTACCTTTTCATAATGCAGGCTTGCTTTAGCCAGGATTGCAATACAAGGGCTGCAAATAAACCTTCCGAATCTGTTAGGTTTCAGGATGTTTATAGCCGTTCTTATGAAGATCCAAAAGCTAACATCAGCATTGCCAAAATTAAACCTCAATTAACCACTGCAGAAAATTGGATAAAAGGAATATTAAAAAACTTTACCGGCGCTAAACTGGCTTATTCCAACGATTATTTTTTTGATTACGCATCTGGATTTACAGAGCACTTTTTTAAGGCGACAGGCATCAAAGGATGTTACACTTCTAAAATGCGATTTTATGCTTATTACTGTTATGAGAACCGTAATGAAATCTTTACAGAAGGCGAAAGTGGTTCATTTGCTGCAGTGTATTTTAATAATGTTTTTTTCTCTCCGCTATGCACGGATGTGGGTGTATTTACCATCAATGGGAAATATACTTTTGTGATGTTTGAAAAGAATCGAACTGAAGGAAAATTTGATTATTACGAGCAGATCGCAATGTCAAATGTTTATGACACCATCTATAAATCCAAACACGATTTCATTATCATCCGCAACAGCGATCAACCTGTATTTCTTCCCATAACCCGCAAAGAATATTTACAACAATTGCTCAAAGACGTGGATGACTATAAAAACAGGGAGATGGCTTCTGCAAAGCTGGCATATACTCCGGCTGCCGAAGCCGCCAACAAGGCAAATTTAGATGACCAACTCAAACGTATTGATAATTCAAAAACTTCTTCTCCTGAACAAATGGCTCCTTACCGTAAAAGGTTAATAGAAACATGGGAAACTGAAAGACAAAAATTTGATAAACATATAGCCCGAATAGAAAAAGAAACAACAGAAGCGAAAGAAGTGTTGCAGGAATATTTAAAAAAGCCGCAGGAATGGCTATCTCTAAGCTTTAGTGGATTCTATGGTTATAGTTCCTATACCGGCAAAGGGATTAGGGAATATGTAGATAAACTTGACGTATTTACGTATGCCAAAGAAGACGAAACGAGAACTTATGTGGCATCGTTAAATCCAGCTTATTTCAATAAATCACTTAGTGCGGATGTTCCGCAGCTTATCTTGGTGCACTTGCCAAAGGGTAGTTACCCTCATATGCAGAAGGTTGCTAAGCTAATTAAGCAACCTGGTGCACTAACGCCCCTGGAAGCTCTTTTAAACAGGTAATTAATGCTGCATTTAAAAACAACTCATATTAAAATGGGCTACAAAAAATGTGCACATTGTTGCAACTTTCATCGGCAACCTAAAAAATCCTGTTTTTACAGGACATTAAAAAATAGTTAAGTCATTTATTTTAGCACATGAATAAAATATTTTTTTGCACCCGGTTAGTTATGGTCACTTCACTTACCTGCACACAAAACGCAACCTGCGACCTGGTTAGTTATACCCCACCAGCAGGGTGGAATAAAGAAGTAAAAGCTAACCACCTTACCTATGTAATTATTGACAGTAAAAAAGGCGTTTCGTGCCATATCACCAAGCTTTTTACCTGGAGTTTAACAGGTATTCTGAGAAGGAAAAAAATATAATAAAACTTACCAACACTTTTTTATGAAGAAGATTGTATTCACATTATTGTTCACTTCTATCGGTGCAATAGCCTTTGCACAACTCACGGCTGAACAGCGCATACAAGACAGCGTGATTGGCTGGTGGAGCAACAATAAATTCGATAACTCTTTAAAACCAACTACAGACCCGGTACAAAAAAAACGAATAGACATTACCAACCTGTTTGTAGAGTGGATGAAAAAAACTTACACGCCCGTAGGTGGCCTGGGTACTGTAACCCGGCAAAATTTCAGCGTGCGGTATGGTGTATATTTTATGGTATGGAATGTAACTTTTTCAAAAGAGTACCTGGATGAAAAAGGACATTTTAAACCCATTGATGAAGAAAATACACCCTTCGGCATCACGGCCAATAATATCCCTGCCAGTTATGCAGTGAAATTTTTGAATGGCTCCGGCAATTATTATTTTACCTGGCCTCCCGATGGCTATTTTGATTGGGAGATGCACAAAGGTGCCGACCCCAGAATTCATCCAAACGTTTATAAATACATTACGCATATCAATGAACTGCATAGTGTGTTTCTTGCTCCCAACAATAAATTACCATTTGTAGCAGTAACCATGGGCGAATATCTTGATGCATCAGAAGCTTCGCTTGACAAGGAGTTACAAAATAAAAAAGAACAGATCAACAGCCAGTGGTCGGATACAAAAAGCAGGGAAGATGCTTATCAATATCAGCAAAAAGAATTTGACCGTTACCGCAATGCCATACACAAATGGAAAGAAAAATATAAAGACCGCCTGAACGAACCTGCAGTTTTACACAACATGCAGCCAACGATTATCAGCGATTTTTTTGGAGATATGGACCCTTTCGCCATCAGCGATATTGAAAAAAGCAGAAAACAATATTTTCCATTATACAAAGTTCCGGCAGATGTAATGGAGAAATGTAAAACAGCCCAGCCGCAATGGATCTCGGTGTGGTTTAGATATAACACAAAAGAAAATGGTAACCAGTTGTATGAAATGTACACAGCCATTACCCAGAATTTGAATTATGATTACATCTACAACTATTTCTTTGATCCGGAAAAGGTAAAAGGTGTAGCATACAAACCTGCGAATGAAGAACAATTAAAAGCGAGGCTGGATGGTTACAGAAAAAAGAATGCCATAGCACTCAAGCCTGCAGCCAGCGCTTCTTCTAGGTACCCGGATGCGTTTTTCTTCGACGATTTTTCTTCGGGTACAGAAGGCGGCGACCCATCCAACTGGTATTTTAAACGGTTTGGAAAACATGCCACTGTAAGCACAATTAAAAACCAGGAAGGGAAATGGCTGAAGCTGGGTTATGGTACACCGGTAAACCCTTCTCTTTTAAAAAAGCCACTACCTGAAAATTTTACGCTGGAATATGACATGGCAACTGACGGCGGTTTTAGCTCCCGTACCGGTGGCGCTGCAACACTGTCATTAAACACCCGCAATGCTACAACAGATGGCGTGGAAACATCGGGTGGAAACGGTACAACTATAACCGTTAAAATCGCTTCGGGCAATGAAGCCGATTATGATAATAATAATTACAGGGGAGAGTTATCTGTAAAAATAAATAGCGCTCCTTCTGCCAATACGCAAAACGGCCAGGAAGGTATTTCGTACGAGTACCCTTTACGGGAATTCACCAATAAAAAAACAAGTGTTCATGTAACGTTAAAAGTAAAAGCTGGTGTGGTTACTATTTTAATTAACGATAAAAAGGTAGCGGCTTCAACTGATTTCAAAATGGGGTATGGCGATAAATGTGTAACCTGCGGTTTGCCCGCTGCTACAAAATTTAATTTTATTAACTGGACCAACACCACCACTGATGCCGACAATATCAACGTTTACATCAGCAATGTAAAAATTACTACCCAATAAAAATCCACTTTTTACAGGATGCTAAAATGCTGAACGGGCAACTATATTTGAGAAAATGATTTTGTATGTTGCCGGTTACACCATTACACAGGCACCACACAAATCAGCATTTAATTATCTACAAAAAAACATAACACATGAAATTAATTTGCATTACCCTTTGTTTGATAGTTGTTATGAAAGGAACTGCACAAAATAAGGTGGCTCCAATTGATAGCTCCTCGTCTACCGGCATACAATTACCAATGGGCAGTAAGCAAGATAGGCGCTCGCTGTTTAAAGGCGGAGCTAAAATTTTACTTGAAATGGTGAGCCAAAAAAAAGGCTTAGCCGTTAAAAATGTTGAAGTGCTGTATGTTCCGGTATCCTTTACAATGGACTCTTTAAAAGCGGCATTGCAAAAAGCAAATTGGGAGGTGTCTTCTATTGAAGGTGAGACAGATTTTTTGTGGTTACGGCAAAATAACAAAAAACTGATGGCTCATTTTCAGGCTCAAAAGAAAACGCATGAAATTTATTTTGGTGAAACAGAACTAATAACAATTAAAGCCGATACAAATAGGGTGTCGCCAAAAAGCAACACCGCAGCGGTGGCAACAACGGCAATTGTAACCGCTAGTAACAGCACCGTTTCTTCCGCAACCGCGTTCACCTTTATTACCACTAATTGGGAAGATGGCTGGTCAAGTACCGTGAGACAAGATTGGGTAGAAGTTACAAAAGGGAACATGAAAATATTGCTGCATTATCCAAATAAAATTGCAGATGCCTACAACTCTGTATTTAAAGAAAGTGATTATGCAGCATGGAACACGCTGGTAGCACCACGCTACAACAATGTTCAAAATTTTGCATGGCGAACAATCCAGAGCTGGCAATCCATCAGTTTTATGGAAGCCGATGCCAAAGAAAATGCTACAGACAAAACCGTACATATTGTGTTGTTTAAAAAACATTACAGCAATGGCAGTGGCCGCTATCTTGAATTTGTATCAACCACAAAATCAGATTACGAAAACGAATTCGGTGCTTACCACAGCGACGAATCGGGCTGGGATAAAACGGCCAACATGCAATACCGCAATAAATTTTCTGTTGCTGCAAATGATATTATCGGCAAATGGAGCACCACGGATTATGCATCCATTAGCTACTATTATGTAAACACGGGTGGCCTTGCCGGTACAAGCACTACATCCACTGCCGACGAGTTTACTTTTTTGGCTGGCAGTAATTACCAGAGCCAGCACTCCGGCGCATCTGGAATGGTGGGCAATATGAAATTCTCCAACCAGGTGTATAAAGGAAAATCAACTGTTACCAACTGGAATATTACACTCACCAACCGTTTTGAAGGTGCTACGGAAAAATACGACAGCTACTTCGAAGCAGTGAAAGGAGGCAGGGCGCTTATTTTAAAGGACCGCTTAAATACGGTATTCACATTAGTAAAACAGCAGTAAAAAGCTGCTGAAAATTAAAGCGTTCACCAATCGCCAATAGCGTTGAGGGACAAGCTGGATAGCAGGTTTACATTCCCGGGCATATTTGACAACTATACCGGTGTTGAGCCTTGCCGCTCATGTTCGCAATAGCTTTTAACCTTAACCAGGTAATACTTTTAATGTTAACGTTAAATAAAAAATACCTCGCTAGGGTTGCATACAAAAACACTTAAAAATAAAAAGATGAAATATTTTTTATCAATTATTATTTGTCTTACACTAGTGACAAATAATGTTGCTGCCCAGGATAAAGAAACCTTTGATGCAACAACATATACTCCGCCAAAAGGCTGGAAAAAAGAAACAAAAAATAATTTAGTGATGTATACCACCACTAATAAAAAAGATACCAGCTGGTGCCAGATAGGGGTTTACAGAAGCACCGTTACCAAAGGAACTGCTGAGACAGATTTTGATGAGAGTTGGAAGGAGTTGGCAGCTACTCCATATAAAATAACCGAGGCTCCCGGAAGTGATAGTGTAGTTGAAGCAGATGGATGGAAAATAAAAAGCGGAGCCGGTAAATTTATTTTTAATAATGCAGCTGCAATGGCATTACTTACCACCTTCACGGGATATGGCAAGTCAGTTAGTATTTTGGCAGTCACCAACAAGCAACGATATGTGGAAGCTATACAAGCGTTGCTCGGCTCTCTTGAGTTGAACAAAACGGAAACAACAACAAATTCAGATACGGGCATGACCTCTGACAATACCACAACACCTGTTGTGCCTGCAAATAATATGAGCGCCGACGGCTATTCATTTTCCACTACCAATTTTGATGATGGCTGGACAAGTGTTGTAAAAGAAGATTGGGTAGAAGTAACCAAAGGAGATATAAAAGTGCTGTTGCATTACCCCAAAGACGGTACCGTTTTCGCTGCCGATCCGGCACCATTGACCAATGCCGTATGGAACATATTGGTAGCACCACGATACAGTAATTTAAAAAATTATAAAACCACTTACATAAGTACTTACAACCGGCCTTACCTGGGCATGGGGTATGCAAAAGAAAACAGCAGCGGCAAAGACGTTTTTGTAGTACTATTTCGCCAGGGTGAAGGCTGGATTGAATTTGTAACGCCTGACAAAAACAGTTTTATTCAGCAATATAAATTTGATCCCGAAACCGTACAATGGGATACCGATAGTGACCTGATGAACCCACTGGCGAATATGAAAGTGTACAACAAATTTGCCGTTGCTGCAGCAGATTTTAAACAAAAATGGACCAGTGATTTCACCGGCATACAGCAACTGTACAATGTTTACACAGGCAATTACGCCGGCATGAACATGAACCAAAGTAACGAAGAGTTTGTTTTTGGAGCTGGCAATACTTACAACTGGAAACTGCTGGTGGTAAAAGGTATGGTAGGTTCTGCAAAAGTCAATCAGGTAAAGTCATCCGGAACATTTACTGTTCCTACTAACTGGCAGGTACATTTCACCATGATAGAAAGCAGGGCACGCACTTATCATGCCTTTTGGTCGTGTATAAAAGGAGCAAGAATTTTAAATCTGCTGGATGCTGATTATCCCGGTTCAGGCATTTACACAAAATATGGATTGGCTAAATAAACCCTTACATCAAAAATGTAAACATGCGTACAATTCTATCCGCTTTACTGTTGTTTCCTGCGGTACTGTCAGCCCCGGCAACCCGGCAAACGCTTGTAAAAAACTATTTAAGATTACCAGGGTGGTAAAAATTTTTATGACCGCTTAACCGTATACAGGACAATTTAAAAAAGCTTGAAGCGAAGCTGACTGCGGGCAATCTATCACCTTTATACAGCCCGGCTCTACAAAAATGTAACCGGCAAAATGGTACATATCGATTCGTTTAAAGAAGATTACAGCAATGGCAGTGATAGTTATCCTGAAATTATTACTGACAGCAAAGCTGCCTGCGAAGATGAATTTGCCCGTATCAAAACTAAAAGAGGCATAAAAAATAGCCATTATTCTTTTCCATTCTGCAGAAAATTCCCTGTTTTACAGGATAACAACAACCATGCACCGGGGGTATTTTTATATCAACAAATAACATCAGTATGAAAAAAATACCAGGCTTTGTTTTGCTTTGCTTTGTTGTAAATGCAACAGATGCGCAACCGTCAGTTAAAACAAAAAAAACTGTTAGCAATGTTACCGCTTATAAAAATTCAAATCCAGGCGCAGGCGGTGGCACCTTGCTGAATGGAAAGCTGGGAGCTCCATCAGGCACAACACTAACAGTGCAGTACAATGGTAAAAATGACCTCATTTTATCAGCACCCAAAAAAAGTGGCGAAGCGTTTAGCAATATGGCTTTTAATTTTCCAGCCCCGCTAAAGGACAGCACCAAATTTTCCGTTACACTCAAAAATATTCCTGCCGGTAAAACCGCCAACGTATATGCTGGAGGTGCAGGAACAATGCCTAAAGATGCCAACGCTATCAGGGTTGGTTGCGATTTTACTTATGACCTGATAAGCCGCAGTTCCAACGACGCTACCTTCAGTACTTTTTATGAAAGTGGTGATGCAGATATTAGTGGTGCTGCTGGCGAAGATGGCCGATATGTAGTGTTTGTTTCCTCATCTGCAGGCTTTGCAGGCTCGCCGGGAAAACACCGCCAGATTTTTTTGCGTGACCGCAATACCGGCGTTACCAAGTTAATAAGCGCTGCAGCAAATGGAATAGAAGGCAATGGCGATAGCTTTGCACCCGCAATTGCTGCCGACGGTTCTGCTGTTGCTTTTGAATCTTACTCCAGTAATTTAGTAGAGACTGATAAAAATGGTATACGGGATATTTTTGTTTGGCATGCTGTTACCAATAAAATTGAAACAGTAAGTATTGGTGAAGGTGGTAAAGAAGCCAATGCAGAAAGTTATGAGCCTTCTATTTCCGGTGATGGAAACATGGTGGCATTTACATCTACTGCAAGCAATATTTCATTAACAGAAAAAGGAGTTTCAAATAACAATGTCTTTTTACGAGACCTTCAAAGGGGAACTACTATTATGATCAGCATAGATCCATTAGCTCACAAAGGTGGCGGCGGTTCTAAACCTTCTATCTCACAGGATGGTAACCGAATTGCTTTTTACTCCCATACTTCTACGTTGGTTCCAAATGACAACAATGGTATTTGGGATATTTTTTTATGGGAGAAAAATAAAGCCTTACTGAAAAGAGTAAGCCTTACTGCTGATGGAAAAGAAAGGGAGCAGGGCAATGAAAGTGCTAACAGGGTTGTGTCTCCTGCTATCTCGGGAAATGGCCGCTACATTGCTTTTGCCACTACCGCAACCAATATGGTGCCCGGCGATGCTAACAATTACCAGGATGTTTTTGTATACGATATTACTACCAACACTACCATTATGGTTAGCAATACCAATGATGGCAAGCAGGGCAATGGCGACAGCCCAATTGGGCAGGGTGAAAAAATTGCCATTTCATTTGATGGAAGTTGGGTAGCCTTTTCTACCAATGCAACCAATTTAGGAGTACCCGCAGCAAACATTGTTATGCATAATATTTTAACAATGAAAAATCATGCTGTATCCACTTTGGCTGGCAGTATGTTGGCCGCCCTGTTATGTCTCCGGCTTCGGGCTACGTTATTTTTGGTATTGGCGGCAAGTTAGATAGCAGATTCCCTTCATCCGGCATATTTGCAAACTATACTGGTGTAGGCCCCTGCCGTTTGTGCCCGCAATAATATGCTGTCAATAAATTAAAAGGTATAAACCTACAATTAGTTACACTTATGAAATTATTTTTTCACGAGTATAAATTGAATATTGGCAAGTAAGCTTTTCTAAAATATCCACCGCAACAGTAAGTGATTGTGAAAAAAGAGTATAATCCGGTTCTACAGTTTTTGGCAAATTTTTATAATAATTGATGCCGGCATGCAGGTTATTAAAAAAATCAACATAATATTTTTTTCTTTTAACATCAGATTCTAGTGCGTTGTCATTTTCCAGCTGCTCTTTCAGGTAATCAATGTATAAAATCAGTTCGGCAATAAACATATTTGGCCTGTGTACCTCCTCCATAATATTTACTCGTCCATAAATATGATCCGTCATTGTTTGCAGAGACACTACCTTGTTAAAATAGGCAATATTGGGGCCGGGACAAATATTTACGGCGTCCAGATTCTTCACCAATGTCTCTCCGTAATTGAGGGCCGCAGCGTTGCTTAATCCTACACACAAACATTCCTTGGCAGTTATACTTGTCAATTGTTTCTGGTATTCCTTTTCAGGCAATGCCTGCGATTTTAATTGTTCAATTTTTAACTTCTGGTATTTACGGGAAGCAGTACAAATAGGTTCAGTTGTAAACTCAGTATTAAATGCCAAATGCTTTTCTGTACAGGGGCTTCCGGGTCTGCCATCGCTAATTCGTTGCATCTTTTCTATTTCAGCAGTGGTTCCTTTAAGGTAATGAAATCTTACACCCAAAGGAGAATTATAACTTAGTACCAGGTCTTTATTTGTTGCAGTACTAAGTAATTTTAATGTTCGTTCATCAACTGTAGTTGCTTCCGGCACCAGCAAAAACGGAGTACCCCAACCGGTGCTTTCCACGCCATAATAATCATGTAAAAAACTATCTTCTTTTGCTGTACCAATTCCACCCTGCACGGTTATTTTTAAAAGAGGCGGATACATAAATACTTTACCGCTCTTTTTAGAAAGGGCAGCATTGTAAATTTCAAAAAGGGTATCAATCAATTCCTGCTTTTTAGTTTTAAACTCCTCCATTATTGGCCCCAGCAAAAAGCCGTCTGTTGCAAATGCATGACCGCCACAATTCAACCCCGATTCAATCCTGAATTCACTTACCCAAATTCCTTTCTTTGCCAGGTATTTACCTTGTATTAAAGCCGATCTGTAATCACTCACTTTAATAATTATTTTCTTATCAAAAGCATTGTCTTCATTCACGTCAAATTCGGGACATTTTTCCAGGTAGTTGTAAAGCCTTGGATTCATACCTGCAGAAAAAACGATGGATGAATGTCTCAAATTACTTTTTGCATAGCCCCGTAATGCGGCAACAGCATCCGAACCATCTTCTATTAACTCCCCTTCTTTATTAATATTATTTCTGTCAGTCTTTGTCATGATATTTACATCAATACTGCCTGGTACTATTTGGCTTCTCAAATAAGTTGACAGTTTTTCTTTCTCGGATGCATTGCTGACTGATATCATTTGCAGGTATAATTTTTTCAGCATGCTGTCATCTGGCAACATCTCAAAATACTGAACAATTTCTGTACCTGTTTCAAAGGCTGATTGCTTTAGTTTTTCTACCTGGTTTTGCACAATGGTATTTACAAGATTTAAATAATCCGTAATCCGCTTTGCACGATAATCTTCTTCATTGGTATCAATAGGAAAATAAGTCTGATCAATGGTAGGATAATAGTGCCTTCTCATCATTTCAATTAAATTATCTTCCACAATGGAGATAACGGATGAAATACCAAAACGGGCTACTTTTACAGGAGAGTCAATGGTGTATGCCAGCCCCATAACAGGGATATGAAATTTATGCAGTTGAAGGTTTTTCATTATTAAATTATTTATTAAACGCCTGATGTATTATTTGATTGATAGTTTGTTATACCATTGCATTTTTAATTGTTAAACACAAAAATTAAATAGCTTTACTAAAAATATTTGCATCTCTTTTTATTTCATTTTTCCAGAGTTTTGCATCTAAAGCCGCACTAATATTTCTTATAAAAGAGTTTCCTTTTGCTGTAACCAAAATGGTTGCTCCGTTTATATTTATTAATCCGTCAGCTTCCAATTTTCTCAATTTAAAAAAGATACTTTCCACAAATTCCGGGTCTAGCTTTTCGCTGTTGATGGTGGTACTATTTTCGCACATCAATTCCAGAATTTTTTTACGGATAATAATATCTTCACCGCTTAATAAATGTCCGTTTACCAATGGTAATTTCCCCTCATTAATTTTTTCTTCGTAGGCCTCTACTTCTTTTTCATTTTGCGCAAATGCATTCCAGGCGTCACCAATACTTGAAACACCCAACGCAATAATCAATTTAGATTTTGTGGTGGTGTATCCCATAAAGTTGCGGTGAAGGTTGCCGGTTTTTGCAGCGGTAAACAATTTGTCTTCTTTTAATGCAAAATGATCCATTCCAATACCTGCAAAGCCTGCAGCTTCAAGCAGGTCTTTTCCTGTATGATACATCTCCCATTTTTGGGCCGCAAGGGGGAGGTCTGCTTCTGTATAACGCCGTTGCCCCTTGCTTTTCCAGGGTACATGTGCGTAAGAATAAAATGCAATCCTGTCCGGCATCAGGCTGGTAATTTTATCTACAGAAAACTTCACACTATCAACTGTTTGGTGTGGAAGGCCATAAATTAAATCAATATTAATACTGTTGTAATGATATTTTCTTGCCCATTCAACTACTTCCTTTGTACGCTCGAATGATTGAATACGGTTTATCACAAACTGAACCTTTGGGTCAAAATCCTGCACGCCTAAACTAATACGGTTAAACCCTGCGCCGGCCAATTTTTCAATGTGTTCTTCGGTTGTATAATTGGGATGCACTTCTATGCTGAATTCGTGGTCTTCTTTCACAATCGCATCTTTTGTGATGCCTCTAATTAATTTAACAAGGTTATCAGCACTAAAAAAAGTGGGCGTTCCTCCTCCCAAATGAATCTCTTTAATAACAGGTGCAGCAGGCAATAGGGATCGGTACATACTCCACTCTTTTAGCACGGCTGCTAAATAAGGATCTTCAACTGCATGATTTTTGGTTATGCGTTTAGTGCAGGCACAAAAAGTACACAGGTTTTCGCAAAAAGGAAGATGAATGTAAATACACAGTTCGCCATTTTCTGCATTAAAGGTATCCACGACAGATTGTTTCCACTTGGCTTCATCGAGAGTTGAAAAATCCCAATAAGGCACCGTTGGGTAACTTGTGTACCGTGGTGTGGGAACATCATATTTTTGTAACAGATCAATTATTGAAGTACTCATAATAATATTTTTATCTCTATTGATGGGCTTTTTAATTTATCAAATAAAATAATTTCAGTACGTATCTTCAGGGTTTACCAGCAGGTAAAATATTGCTGATTCATTCTTTGAGGTTGCATGCTTAATTATATAAATAATAATATTTAGCTATAAACACTATTATGCACCTCAATTTGTAACCTGTTAACAGATGAATTTAATACTGTTTTAAAATGCAATATCCTACCTTGTTTCGCAAAGTAGGAAGCCTGCAATTTAACAGCAAAAAGCAAGGCAATGAATGATTAAAATCATATTAGGACATGCTTTATAACATACACTTTTAAAGTGTTATTGAAATATTTTTAACATACCAATGCTTTAGAAGAAAGGATCGTTTATAGTGAATAATATTTAATATTTTTATTTTTAAAAATATGTTTTTAAATTCGGCGTATGAAGTATGCATCCAAATCCCTTAGAACTTTTATTCAGGATTTCCATCTTACCAACCCGGCAGGTGCCGACTGTTTTAATGCTACCATTGATTTTATTGTAGGTGGCATAAATATTAAAATAGAAAGTGAAGTGCACATTGTAACCAGTTACCCCGATAAATCCGGTATGGTTTATTTACTAAGCCGTGATATAAGAATAGATGAATTACCCACCATGTTTGAAGATGGTAAAGAGTCATTTGAATACATTCCAAATAAGAATTTAAGAATTGAAGGCGTACACCATAAAGCAGGCAACTATGTAGTATTTATAAGCCCGGAAAATGCAGTAGTTACTTATTAAGTTAATTTATCTCTATTAATAGATTCAATTGATAACGCATTTAATTTGAATGCTAGGCATTGCCTGTTAACCTGCTGCATGCAATTTCAAAAGATAAAAAATCTCCCACAACAAAACAGTACCTGTATCGTTTTCAATGCCTGAGAATTTCAGCAGGCTACTAGTTTGTACCCATGCTTTTAATACCTTAAGGGCTGCTGAATAAATATGTAAAGATGAATTTGATTGCCCTTACTTTTGTAAAAAATAAATAATATGCAAATAGTATTGATACTTCACAATCTGCTTCGCTGGGCAGTATTATTATTTGGTTTATGGACCTTATTAAACAGTCTGACCGGTTATTTTGGCAAAAGAAATTTTACTGCAAATGATAATCGCAGCAATCTTTTCTTTATGATCACTTGTGATATCCAGTTGTTATTAGGCCTGGTTTTGTATTTCAGTAATGGATGGTTCAGCAGGTTAAAAGATTTAGGGAATAATATGAAGGATCCCTACACCCGTTTTTTTACGATGGAACATTTAACCATGATGTTGCTGGCCTGGGTATTGGTACACATTGGCAGGGCGTCTGTAAAAAGAGCTACAACAGATAATGCGAAACATAAGAAAATGTTGATTTTTTTTGGTTTGGCAATTATATTAATTCTGGCTTCCATACCATGGCCTTTCAGGGAAGCCATTGCAAGACCATGGTTTAGAATAAACTGATAATTTTTTTATAGATAATGCTGTCCAATTTAATTGTCTTAGAAATAGGAAGATTTAAAAATGAAAGAAAAAAAATGAGCTGAATCAAAAAACAAAAACTTATTGATTCAGCAAACATTTACTGGTTGAAAAATTATCCATTATCAATTAAAAAATTATCCATTAAAACCTCCTCAATTAAAACCTATGGCGAAAGCTACATCAACAAAACTTCCTGTAATATTAATTACCAATGATGATGGTATTACTTCGCCCGGTATACGCAATTTGGTGGAAGCCGTAAAAGGGCTTGGTAAAATAGTGGTGGTTGCACCAGACAAACCTCAAAGTGGCATGGGCCATGCAATAACCATTGGCCACCCGTTAAGAATGAATAAAGTGGATATGTTTGAAGGGGTGGAAGCATGGCAAACAAGTGGCACCCCGGTAGATTGTGTAAAACTGGCTGTTGACAAAGTATTACACCGTAAACCTGATATTTGCCTTAGTGGTATCAACCACGGCGCTAACCATTCCATTAATGTAATTTACAGTGGCACCATGAGTGCAGCCATGGAAGCCTGTATTGAGAGTATTCCCAGCATTGGCTTTTCTTTAATGAGCTATAATTACGAAGCAGATTTTGCACCGGCCAGACATTATGTAAGAGAAATTGTAGGTACTTTTTTGAAGAAAAAAATGGACAAACATCTTTTATTAAATGTAAATATTCCTGCTATTCCTATGGAATTGATAAAAGGTGTTAAAGTATGCAGACAGGCTTATGCCAAATACGAAGAAGATTTTAGACAACGTAAAGATCCGCATGGTAAAAGTTATTACTGGCTTACGGGTGCTTTTGTAAACTTTGATAAAGGAAGAGATACAGATGTTTGGGCGCTTGAAAACAATTACATCAGTATGGTGCCTGTGCAATTTGATTTAACCAATTATACTTTAAAAACACAATTAGAAAAAACCTGGAAAATAAAATGATATTTAAAAAAGATAAATTTTGGCTGGGTACTTTATTAGGCCTTATTGGTCCTGTAATTGGGTTTAGTATTTTTAAGTTGCTTAAATACAATATGTTTACCTTAAAGGAAATGTACCAATGGATGACATTAAACCATAACCTTATAACAGCATGGATAAGCATTTCGCTTTTTGCCAACGCACTGCTGTTTACTTTGTATGTTAATGCCAGAATTGACAAAACTGCCAAAGGTATTTTTTTAGTAACGGTGATCTATGCAGTAGCTGCATTACTCATTAAATTTTTTGGTTAATAAATCAGTTCTAACTATGCAAGCACTGCCCTGGTTTAAAAATTGGTTTAATTCACCTTATTACCATCAACTCTATTTTAACAGAGATGAGCAGGAAGCTGCCCGGTTTATAGATAAATTAATTGATAAATTAAATCCTCCGCTAGGATCTTTAATGCTGGATGTTGCTTGTGGTAAAGGAAGACATGCCATTCACCTGGCAGAAAAAGGATTTGATGTAACCGGTATTGATCTTAGTGAAGATAGCATTAGCGAGGCCTTGCTGAGCGAAACAGAAAAGCTACATTTTTACCTGCACGATATGCGCCTTCCTTTTTATATCAATTACTATAACTATGCATTTAATTTTTTTACAAGTTTTGGCTATTTTTCAACAAGGCGGGAGCATGATAATTCCATCAGAACAATTGCACAGTCTTTAAAAAAAGAAGGCTGTTTTGTATTGGATTATTTAAATGTTCATTATGCTGAAGACCACCTTGTGCACCAGTTTGATAAGGAGATAGACGGGATTAACTATTTCATTACAAAATGGTTTGATGAGACTCATTTTTATAAAAAAATTATAGTAGAAGATGAGGCATTGCAGGAGCCATTGATCTACAGTGAAAAAGTAGCTAAATTTTCTTTAGGAGACTTTACAGAAATGTTTGCCTACCAGGGTTTACAAATACAGGAAATTTTTGGCGATTATAATTTTGGCAACTACGATGTAAAGAAATCACCCCGGCTGATTATGATTGCAAAAAAAATCAGGTAAATATTTGCCTTTATCAACCCGATGGTAGCCATTTTTACAAAGCCTTCTACTTATGAGAAAAAGAAAGTTGCAAAGAAATACTAAGAATACCAGTAGGAATAAGTCAACACTATTTTCAACTATTACACTTCACAAACTTGACTGGCTTGAATGGCTCACAATTGGACTTTGCATTTGGTTTTGGTTTTACCCACATCCTTACAGCGTTGTCTTTACTGTTGTTTTAGCGTTGCCTATTTTAGGACTGATTATAAACGGACTTTCTCGACCAAGTTTAGCTTCTTTAGTTTCAATAAGCACTCAATCAGGAGAAGAAAAATACGACCTTGCTGACTTCATAGAATTTCCCGGACTTGTAATTCTTATAAGGGTTTTAATTGACTACGAGTTTGAAAGTTTTTACAGTATTATTAAGGTTGGGACAGTTGGCTTTATTATTTTATTATCGCTTCTCGGTGCCACACACAAACTTGTTGACAAATCAAACAGAAATAAATGGCTTATTTATTTTACAGTTGTCGGAAATATTGCCATTTACAGTTATGCGGCAACTTATGGGGTGAATTGTGTTTATGACAACTCTCAAGCCAAGGTTTATCAGGCAAAAGTTATTGACAAATCCATAAGTAGGGGTAGGCGACAAACAACTTATTACTTGAGAGTTGAACCTTGGGGTAATCATCACGATGCAGAAAATATTTCAGTTCCAAGTAGTCAATATGCAGACACAGAAATTGGACAGACTGTTTCAATTGACTACAAGGAAGGGTTGCTTGGAATACCTTGGTATTTTATAGAATAGTTTAAACGACCAACTCCGCAAATTAAAGCTACCCCATAGCTTCAGTTCCAAATGTTTTTAAAATATCCCAAAAAATAAAGCCTGGTAAGGTTTCCAACCCCGTAATTTTAAGCAGCTACCTGCCATGATTATTCACCAGCATCCACCGGGCTGTTTCGTACATGGCAGAAGTTAATTCTGATAAATGCCGCTTTACAGAATCTGTTTGTTGCATAGTCAATACTGGAGTAGCAAGGCTAACAGGTACCAGTTCTTCTTTATTGATCCATAAGTTTTTTGTGTAAAAAAAATCATCATTTACAATTCCAATTTTGCCTTCATCGTGGTGTATAATAAAAGCAGCATTTTCTTTTCCATCTGAATGCAGCAGATCTCTGCCAAGTGTTTTATTGGTATAAGGCTGATGTATCATACCGGCGAGTGTAGGAAGCAAATCTATCTGCGCAGCAGTGGTTGTAATTTTTTTGGGCGAAAGTAAAGCAGGTGCATAAAATAACAATGGTACATGCTCATCATTTAAACGTTGGTTTGTCCATGCTGCCGGATACATGGCTGCTGCATTACCCTCTACACCGTGATCGCCTACAAAAACAAAAATGGTATTATCAAAATAAGGAGATTGTTTAGCTGCCTCAATAAATTTTTTATAGCAATAATCTGTATAACAAAAAGCATTAAATTCTGCCAGCGATTCAAAACCATATTTATGTAATTCCTCATTACTTATCATGCGGCTCACAAAATCCTTATCTTCTTCCGGAATTGAAAATGGGCGATGATTATCGGATGTTTGTATGATGGTAAAGAAAGGCTTTTTTTGTTGCTTCATTACCTTGTCTGCTTCTAAAAATAAATTTTTATCGCTAATGCCCCACACGTTTAATTTGGGTGAAGTAAATTTCCCTTCTTCATACACCTGCACATCTTTTATGTTTGCAACAAGCCCTTTAAAATTATTAAAGTCGCTGCTGCCGCCTAAAAAATAAAATTTATCATACCCCTCAAAATTATTAATGATACTGTATTGATTCAGTGATTGTTCATTGCGGCTACTGAATTTGGATAGCTGCACATCCGGTATACCGGTAAGTGTTCCAAAAACACTTCTTGCGGTACCAAATGATGCGGAAAAACAACGATCAAAAAAAACACCCTGTTCCGTAAGTTCGTTAAAATAAGGTGTACTGTTTAAAGGGTTGCCGCTCATACTACTTTTGTACATGCTAAAGCTTTCGCATATTACCAGTACAATATTGGGTTGGCTTTCCAACGATTTACTTCCCGGGTTGATGGTTCGTTCGTATTCCTTAACAGGTGAACCGGTTTTATCTAGTTGTAAAAAATTGTGTATTACCCCATAATATTTTTTTGCCTTTCCTTCATCCACAGCAGGTTTTCGAAATTGCAGTGTAGTAAAAAAATTTTGTAAAGGATTTAAGGCGAGGTAACTTTTAAAATTATCATTTAAAGCAAATGCATCTTTCCACTTTAAAGGAGTAAGGGTTAAAAAACCAAATACAAACCACGCCAATAAAATAATGGCAGCCAGGTGCCATCGTCTGTTGTAACTAAACTTGTGAATATTAATATTGCGTTCTTCTACGCTCACATGCGTTTTGGTAAACATCCATGCCATCATTGCAACAGCGCCTAACAAACCTGCCACAATCCAAACCATCGGATAACTTTGCCACAGCATTTCAAAAGATATTTTAGCATCCTCGGCAAAGTTGAGGGCACTTGCATTTAACCTTGTATTTACATAAGCAAAATGGCCAAAATCGGCACCAAAGAAAAAAAGTAACAGCAGTGTTACAATGGCCAGGTAAATGGCCCACCCCTTTTTACTACGCTCAGAATAAAAAGGTGAAAAGCCCGGAAACAGCGAGATACAGGCAATGGGTAATAAAACAATTGCTATCCACCTTAAATCATATTGAAGGCCCAGCCAGAAAGAAGGAAACAACTCAATAACTTTTGTAGCAGCAGGTTTAAAACAAATTGTGGTTACAATACGAAAGCCCGTAAATATGCAGAGGTAGATAATAAATAAATTTATGATCCACTGAATTGTTTTTGGAAATCTCCACCTGGTGAGCATAATTATTTTAATATTTTTTTAATCCTGTACCTGCCTAAAAATAGCGATGATTTTTTGAATTTGGGAGTATGCCATTTTCAGCTTACCGCTTTCGTTTATTATTAAACAACAAATACCTCGATGTTTCATAATACGCATCGGTTAACTTACCAAGGTTATCCTTAATGCTATCCGTTTTTACAGAGGGTACAATTGAGTTATTATCTGTAACAGAAACAAGACTTATTTTGCCAGTTTTAATATTTTTATTAAAGAAATATTGCCCATTAACCAAACCGATATTTTTTGTTTCATGGTCAATGATAAAGGCGTATTTTTCTGTGGAGGATACCGTATCAAACAAGTTGCGGCCCATCGAATTATTATGATACGGTATTTTTAATAATCCTGCTGCCGACGGCATAATATCTATCTGCGAGCAAACTTCATGCATCAACTTTGGTTGTAGTAATGCAGGTGAATAAAACAGCAGAGGCACATGCTCGTTACTGAGCCGTTGTTCTGTCCAGCTATTGGGATAGATAGCCGTGGCATTGCCCGCAATACCATGATCACCTACAAAAATAAAAACAGTATTGGTAAAATATTTTTCCTTTTGCGCCGCTTCAAAAAATTGTTGGTAACAAAAATCGGTGTAGCGAAATGCATTCAACTGTTCGATATTTTCAAATCCATATTTATGAATGGTATCATCCGGATAAGTTACCTTTTTAAAAAGATGCATGTCTTCTGCGGGAATTGAATAAGGGCGGTGATTATCTGCTGTTTGAATGATTGCAAAAAATGGCTTTTGCTGTTTGGCTAATAGATTATTGGCTTCTAAAAATAAATTCTTATCATCAATGCCCCACACATTTAATTTTTTTGCTTTAAAATTTTCCTGGCTGTACAATTGTAAACTATCTATATTATTTAATAGTACACCCTTAATATTTGCCCATGTAGGATCGCCGCCTAAGAAGTAAAATTTTTCATACCCTTTAAAATCATTGATGATCAATTGCTGATTTACTACTTCGGGATTGCGGCTTGCAGAGCGGTTGTTATCGCCTAGTACATCTGGTATGCCTGTAACGGTGGCCCATACACCACGGGCCGTTGGGTAAGAAGGTGTAAAACAACGGTCAAAAAAAACGCCCTTCTTACACAGTTCATTAAAATACGGCGTTGTGTTAAGCGGGTTACCACTCATGCTGCTTCTATACATACTGAAGCTTTCACAAATAACCACTATTACATTAGGTTGATTACTGTTATTGTTAGCAACCGAATAATTTCTTTCAAAATTTAAATGAATACTATCACGTTGCTGTACGCCCAAATAAGCAGCCATCAATGAGTAATCAGCTCTAACCTTTTTTATATCCGGCCTGGTATCTTTAAAATTAAGTGTGCTAAAAAAACTTTGAAAAGGATTTAAAGAAAGGTTGGCTTTAAATGTATCACTCAATGCAAAAGCATCGCTCCACCGAAGGTTGAACTGACCAAATTTGCCAAATACACCCATACCAAAAATTAAAAAAACAAGGATGCTTGTAAAAATCACTTTTGGTTTGGGTAACATTTCTTCTCTGCGATATTTCACCAATAACTTTTTAAAAAAATAGGCTGCAGCAACGGCGGCAATTATTATTAAAGCAAGTACTTTAAATACGGGGTAAGATTCCATTGCCATAGTAAAGGAAATACCTGCATCATTTATATAATTAAGCACAGATGCATTTAAACGTTGCTGCAGGTAATCGTAATAAAAATAATCAACCGCATAAAAAAACAAGGTTAGCATAAAAAACAGGGGTAATAACACATTCCATATTTTCTTACCTATGTTGTTTCTTAAAGGATTTAAAAAAGGGATACTGCAAAATACCAGCATGGTTACACCTAAAATGCAAACAAATTTTATATCAAACCGTAACCCCATTAAAAATGCGGAGCCCGAAAATGCTTTGCCCGAAGGATTGTACCTAAAATAAAACAGGAAACGCAAAACAGTCATTACCACTAAAAAAAGAAACTGTACAGAAAGTATCCAACGCACCAGTCTTGGTATTCGCTTAAAAAAAATCATAGCAATAATTTTATACGAGTTGCAAAAATAGATTAATTATTTTTGGGCTAAATTATTTAACAAAATGCCATCATTACTGCAATGGGACGAGGATTTGCTAAAACACATCAATTCAGAATGGCATAACAGCTTTCTGGATAGTGTGCTGCCACTGCTGAGAAACCAGGATACATGGTTGCCGCTGTATTTATTTTTACTGGTTTTTGTTGCTGTTAATTATAAAGATACCCGGTGGTGGTGGATTGCTTTTGCCATGTCAACAGTAATCATTTCTAATTTTATAAGCAGTGGTTTAATCAAACAAAATATTGTTCGCCTGCGTCCCTGTAACGATCCTGCGGTAGCAAGCTGGATAAGATTATTTAAAGGCATCTATCTGCCACAAAGCAGCAGTTTTGTTTCGGCACATGCGGCCAATCATTTTGCGATGGCTATGTTTTTTTATACCACATTTAAAAAGCAATTTAACACATGGCCATCCCTGTTTTTTGTTTGGGCATTTAGTATCAGTTATGCGCAAATGTATATCGGCGTTCATTACCCTATTGATATTTTATGTGGCACAATCATAGGGTTAGCAGTGGGTAATTTTACAGGCCGGCGTTTCAACAAGCAATATGGTCTTACATAATTTTATTTATGCCCGTAACCATTTATTGCATCTTTCGCTATGGTTTTTAGCTGCATTTTTTGGGTGGTATTGATTGATATTTAAGTTATGCATTTCATAACTTCTTACCGGCATTTTATGCGTTAAATAGCCATTTAATATAGATTGTAGATATTTGCAGCAATTACCGTTGTACAAAATGGCGGTAGCTGTTTAAAAAATTATGACAGAAGTATTCATTTTATTGGCCCTTATAATAGTAAACGGGCTATTTGTAATGAGCGAAATTGCCCTGGTAAGTGCCCGTAAAGGCAGGCTTGAAAGCCTTGGCAATAAGGGCGATTTAAAAGCCAAAGCTGCACTTGACCTTGCTGCAAATCCTGAGAAATTTTTATCAACTGCACAAATAGGTATCACGCTTATTTCTATTTTAACGGGTGTTTATTCAGGAGAAAAATTTAGTGCCCACCTTAAACCTTTTGTTGAAAGATTTGATTTGTTGAAGCCCTATGCTTCTACCATTTCAACTGTTCTTATTGTAATACTGGTAACGTTTTTATCTATCATATTAGGCGAACTTGTACCCAAAAGACTGGGCATGTTAAGAGCAGAAAAAATTGCCCGTGCAGTTGCCGGCCCAATGAATATACTTTCCACCATTGTGCATCCCATAGTTTGGTTGCTTAATAATATTTCCAATATCATCTTCAAAATTTTTAACGTTAAGGTATCATCAGACAATGCAGTTACGGAAGATGAGATTAAAGCAATGATAAGTGAAGGGAGTGAACATGGTACTATTGAAACAGAGGAAAAAGAAATCATTGAAAGAGTGTTTCATTTGGGCGATCGTAACATTACTTCTTTAATGACACACCGCACCGAAATTGCCTGGTTCGACATAGATGATACGGTACAATCAGTTACTGAAAAATTTGATCAGATTACCTACTCAACTTACCCGGTTTGTGATAAAACGGTAGACGACATAAAAGGTATTATTTACATTAAAGACTTATTGAAAGTACCAGCCACTACTCCATTAAAAGAATTAATTAAACCCGGCTTGTTTGTTCCGGAAAACAACAGCCCTTACCAGTTACTCGAAAAAATAAAGCAAACAAAAATTCACAGTTGTTTTATTGTAAATGAATATGGCACGCTGGAAGGAATGATTACCCTTAACGATATATTGGAAGCTATTGTGGGAGATGTGCCACAAACCGGTCAGGAAGAATATGAAATTACCGAACGACATGATGGAAGTTACCTGGTTGATGCACAGATTACTTTTTATGATTTCCTCAGCCATTTTGAAAAAACAGAATGGATGAATGAAGGTGACCAGGAATTTGATACCGTGGCTGGTTTTGTATTACACGAATTGGAACGCATTCCCAAAACAGGCGATACCTTTGACTGGCGTGGATTTGAGTTTGAGATTATTGATATGGATGGTCAGCGCATTGATAAGTTACTCGTAAAAATATCAGAAGAGTTGAAGGATAATATGGAGGAGTAATGCCCCCATCCCCTAAAGGGGAGTACTTTGTATACTTCACTAAAATTGCAAAGTATACTTAAGAGAATTTTTTATAGTCATTAAGAAACAGCGTCTTCACTCCCCTTTAGGGTTTGGGGGCAAACTGAAAACTGGCCTTTTCGTCCGGGTTATTTAAACGGCTGCTTTTTCTTTCGCCATTAACCATTACATGAATAATTTGCATTTGTTGTGGTCTTGATTCGTAGAGAATGGTATTGGTAACATCCAGCTTTTTTACCATTGCAATATTCTTCACTTCAAAAAAACTAATGATTCCTTCTTCCTGTTGTTCAAACCCTACAAACTCCAGCACCACATCCTTATCATCCACCTTTAGCTGCAAATGTTTTTGAATATAATTATTTACCAATACATTCATGGCTTGTTTGCTGGCAGGGTTAAGTAAATCAACCCTTATTTTATTTTGCTGGCGAAGTGTTTGCTCTAAATCATCAGTAAAAATTTTACAACTTATTTCCAGCGATTTATTTGCGGCATTGTGATTGATTTCTGTAACGCTTACAAAAATGGGATGATGTGTGCTGATGAAACCGGTTAACGAAAAAACAATTAACCATTTATAAAGTATAGATGCCATTTAAACAAAGAATTAGCTGTTTACAGTTCAATTAAAGATATTTGATTTTCAAAATTAACTACAAACTTCCAACTAATCCTGAATGAATGATGTTGCTTTTTACTTTGAGACCGGATGGCACCACATTATTAGTTGGAGTGCGCTAGATCATATATTGTTTATTATAGCATTGTCCGCTATTTACCTGGCACAAAATTGGAAACAGGTACTTGTACTTGTTACGGCTTTTACCGTTGGCCACTCACTTACGCTGGCATTAAGTGTGTATGATATAATTAGGATTAATGAAAAATGGGTAGAATTTTTAATTCCCTGTACCATTGTTGCAACTGGTGTATTTAATTTTATGGTCAACAATTTTAAACCCAGGTCATTAAGAATAAATTATTTTTTGGCTTTATTTTTTGGATTGATACATGGCATGGGTTTCGCCAACACCATTCGTTTTATGCTGGCAAAAGATCAACATATTGCATTGCCATTGGTAAGTTTTAATATTGGTCTTGAGGCCGGACAGATTATTGTAGTAGCTTTTATTTTATCAATCAGTTTTTTGTTGGTAAATAAATTGAAGCTAAATAGAAAATGGTGGGTGTGGGCATTGTCGGGCATTGCAATGTTGATTGCGTTGAATATGGTGATTGACAGATGGCCACATTAAAGTCACTTCATTTTAAATCATTAAAGAGATTGCAGCAGATAAAAATTTGGCTCAATTGGTGAAACATAAAAAATTCACTCCTGAGTTCAAATAATTTTTACATTAAGCAATATTTAATTCAACATGAAACATACAGTATTGTTTATTTTTTTATTCGCCATTCTGTTTAGCAGGGTAAGCTTTTCCCAGCAAACGCTTACCAGTCGTGCATTAAAAGATTCTGTTGAAAAAAAATTTTTGAACAACGGTGCATTTCATTACAGCTTTTTTTCGAGCGAATGGCAAAGCAATATCGACAGTGCGCTGGCTATTACTCCCGATGATGATTATTTGTGGCAGCAAAAAGCGATGCCGTATTTTAAATGCCGCAAGTACCAGGTAGGTATGCAATATTTAGATAAAGCAGTAGCCCTTAATCCAAAAGAAAATCTGGGATACCGTGGGTTTATTAAATGTATTTTTTCGAAAAACTATGCTGATGCCATCATTGATTTTGCAAATGCAACAAAAATAAATGGCAATAAAACTGAAATGGAACACCCTTACAGTTTTTATATCGGCATCAGTTTTCTGCAGCTAAATCAATACGACAGTGCTATCAGTTATCTTAATAAAACTGTTGAAGCAGAATCTCCTCCAGGCAGCTCGCCCATAGTTCATTTTATGGATTGGTTTTATCTTGGTATAGCTAATTACGAATTAAAAAACTACACCGAGGCCATCGCATTTTTTGATAAAGACCTGCTACATTACAGTAGCTTTTCAGAAGCCAAATTTTATAAAGCTGTTTGCCTGCATAAATTACACATTAAAAAAGAAGAAGCAATGTTGCTGTTTGAAGAGGCTGCGGCTGATTTTAAAAAAGGATATAGTTTTACAGAAGACAATTGCGTGTACGAAAAATATCCATATCAGCTAAGCCAATATATAGTGAAGTATCATGGCATGTCCATGTAAGGTAGTTTCAATTATTTAAAACCATTTTTGA
Organism: Ferruginibacter sp.; assembly: GCA_025352625.1. Lineage (GTDB taxonomy): Bacteria > Bacteroidota > Bacteroidia > Chitinophagales > Chitinophagaceae > Ferruginibacter. The sequence goes on along the minus strand of JANXSR010000189.1, from coordinate 7,024 downwards.
ATGAAATGTTATTTCTGTTAATTTTAAATCTCTAAAAAAGAACTATGAAGAAAATTTGTGTTGTATTATTTATTTTTTGCACCCACCTAAGTGCAAACGCACAGGATATTAAAAACAATCCCGGCAGCAATCATGGCAATCGTTTTGAACAATTGGGAACCATCCTGCCTACGCCCAATGAATATCGTACTGCAAGTGGTGCACCCGGACCAAAGTACTGGCAGCAACGTTGCGATTATGATATCGTGTGCCAGCTGGATGAACCCAATCGCAGGCTAAATGGTAAAGAAACATTAACGTATTTCAACAACTCTCCCGATCAGTTGACTTACCTATGGATTCAGCTGGACGAAAATCAGCACAGCAGCAAAAATAATTCAGGTTACCAAAATAGTAACCTGATGCCTAAAACCATTACTGAGAATGACATTGTAAGATACAGTAGCAAAACAGACAAAGAATATGGCGACAACATTTTAAAAGTTACTGATGCACTTGGTAAAGCACTTAGTTACACCATCAACAAAACAATGATGCGTATTGAGTTACCACAAATATTAAAACCAGGGCAGCAGTTTATTTTTAAAATAGAATGGAATTATAACATCAGCGACCGCATGAAATTTGGCGGCCGTGGTGGGTACGAAAATTTTCCGGAAGATGGTAATGATCTGTACACCATGACACAGTGGTATCCACGCCTTTGCGTATACAGCGATTTTCAAGGTTGGCAGAATCACCAGTTTGCAGGTAGTGGAGAATTTACTTTAACCTTTGGCAACTTTAAAGTAGCCATGACGGTACCGGCAGACCATGTTGTAATGGCAACAGGCGAAGGACAAAACTATCAGCAGGTTTTATCGCCTGCACAATTTGCCCGCTGGCAAAAAGCGCAAACAGCTACAGAGGTTACAGAAATTGTAACATTGGATGAAGCCAAAGCAAGAGAAAAACAAAAATTAACCAAAACCAACACCTGGATATTTAAAGCCAATATGGTACGTGATTTTGCGTGGGGCAGCAGCCGTAAATTTATATGGGATGCAATGCCGGTAAAAGTAGAAGGCAAAAAAGTAATGTGCATGAGCGCCTATGGCAAAGAAGCGTATAACCTCTACCGCAAGTTTAGCACAAAAGCTGTGGCACATACCATAAAAAGCTATTCTAAATTTACCATTCCTTATCCCTACCCTGTTGCACAAAGTTTAGAAGCTGCAAATGGTATGGAGTACCCAATGATCTGTTTCAATTTTGGCCGTTGCGAAAAAGATGGTACTTACAGCGAGGGCACCAAAAATGGTATGCTCGGTGTGGTGATCCACGAAGTTGGTCATAACTTTTTCCCCATGATCATTAACAGCGATGAAAGACAATGGACATGGATGGATGAAGGATTGAATTCTTTCTGCGAATATTTAACAGAAGAATTATGGGACAATAAATTTCCGGTAGGTAAAGGGCCCGCTTATAAAATTGTTGATTACATGAAGTTACCAAAAGACCAGCTGGAACCCATCATGACCAACAGCGAAAATATTATTCAGTTTGGGCCAAACGCTTACAGCAAACCCTCTACCGGTTTAAATATTTTAAGAGAAACAATTGTAGGCAGAGATTTATTTGATTATGCCTTTAAAGAATATGCAAGGCGCTGGGCATTTAAGCATCCAACACCTGCTGATCTTTTTAGAACTATGGAAGATGCCAGTGGCGAAGACCTTGACTGGTTTTGGCGTGGTTGGTTTTATGGAACCGAGCCTTGCGATATTGCTATAGATACAGTAAAATGGTCTACACTCACAACAGATGGTGGTAATCCAAAGACTGGAGGTAACACCATTAAACAAACTGTTGCAAAGCCTTCCTTAAACAGTTTTGATGATATCTCTAAAATAAGAAACAGGGAAGATAAAAAAATTGTTTTTGCTACCGATGCAGATACCAGCACAAGAGATTTTTACTGGAGGTACGACAGAGGTCTTGCCAGGGTTGACACTACCACCACAGAGATAACTTTACCTGTTGCAGTAACAGATACTTTTACCAACCAGCAAAAGACCGATTTGGCTGGCAGCAAAAATTTGTACGAGCTTACTTTTAGCAACAAAGGAGGTTTGGTAATGCCCATTATTATTGAGTGGACTTTTAAAGATGGCAGTAAAGAAGTTGATCGCATACCCGTGCAGGTATGGCGCAAAAACGAAAACAAAGTGATAAAAACGTTTTTAAAAGATAAGGAAGTGGCTTCTATTAAATTAGACCCGCTTAGAGAAACAGCAGATATCAATGAAAGCAATAACACCTGGCCTGCGGTAGTAACGCCAAGTAGTTTTCAATTGTTTAAAGCTAAAGCCGGTAACGGCCGTGGTGGTGCAACAGGCAATGTTAACCCCATGCAAAGAGAAATTAAAAACTAATCTCGTTTTTAAAAATACCAAAGCCGCTCCTTGAGCGGCTTTTTTTATATTACCAAAAATGGCTGCCGGGGTTACAGATAAATGCAGTACTGCATTTATCTGTTTACTTTCTTGTAACAAAAACATTATTCTTATTTAGTTTCTTTAAATAAAACTTTTGCTGTAAAAGGTCGCAAAGTCAGTCTGTTAGCATATCTAACACCGGTTGCATCAGTATAATTGTAACCGCCTAAATCATACACCACCGCCTTAGCTGTGGCATTAATTTTATAAAGTGTTGCTGCCACAGGTAACACAAAACTATGGGCATCTCTTCCAACATATTTTTGCCATCCGGAAAAATTAATAGCCGCCGGAGCAACAAACTTGCCTCCGTTGGTTAGGTGGTAAATCCAGTTAAATGGAGCTGCAATATCATTTCGGTAATAATTACTATCAATGCTTTTAAACATAGCCATTATATCAGTTTCAATTGAAACACCTGAAGGTGTATTTAAACTACCGTTCCAATAAAGAAAATTTGATACCTCGGGGTATACCACGTTTGAAGTAAATATAATATTCCGTATTAAATTTCTATCGGGCATCCTGGTAATTGTTAACCCAACTCTAACGTTATAAATGTTGTTGTTTCTTATCACATTGTCTTTGCCAAGATTGATAAAAATACCTGCACCATCTTTACAATTGCTGATTGAGTTATCGTGAACAGTTACATGGTTTGATTCTTCATCCAAATAAATACCATGCGTATCGTAAGTGCTGCCAGGTTTTGTATAGTTGGGCGTTCCTTCTTTTGCACCAATGCCGTTATTAATAATGTTATAACTAATATCGCTGCCTGTAGCTGTTACATTTCTACTTACTGTATAAATGCCTCCGCCATCATCTTTTGTGATGTTATAATTAGTTATGTAATTATATCTCACCGTATCATAATTGCCCACAAATACTAAAGGATTGTAACCGCTTGCAACTATTGTATTGTATTCAATAGTTGCATGTTGACCGTTTTGCGCAATAGCACTGCCGTTGCCATCTCCACTGCCGCTCATGCCGGCAAACAGCGCTGTGTTTTTAAAAGTGTTGTGCTGTATATTTTGGTAAGCAGATGCATTGTCACTAATGGAGATGCCATTGTTTAATGTATTGGTAATGGTGGTATTAATTATTTTAAAACTGGTAATTCTCCGCATTGAAATGGCACTGTAATTATTATTAAAAAAACAATTTTTTACAACTACCCTTGCACCAAACCGGCTACTGACCGCTAATTTATTAGCCCCTTCAAAACTAATATTTTCGAAGCTGATATTGTTGTGTGCGCCTACATCAACAAGTGTATCAATAACTGAAATTTTAATAGAAAAAGAAGAAGGATTGCTTTTACCAAAATATACGAACAAGCTCTTTGTTGAAGGGTTTAAAAACCATTCGCCAAACTGGTCTAACGTTCTTATATCATTTTGAAAAAAATAACCATACTTAATTTTAGGAGCGTAAGATGAACCTTTGGGGTTGGCATAAATTACTGTACCATCGATGTGTGAGATAACCTTGCACCGGTCAATTATCCAATGGTTTTTTCTCATTACAATTTCTGCACCTGTCCAGTTTGTTGTGTTTGATATAGCCGGGCCCGTTATACCGGGTGTATTTGTGTTAACACTTGTATTTGTAAGGTAGCCTGCATTTGAAGTATTGGTATTGGGGTAACGCCCTATGCGTTGTAAATTACCATTAATGGTTACTACAATTAAATCTGCATTAGCCTCGGGTACATTATTATGCCAAATACCTTTGCCATCATTTATCCAGTTAGTCAACGTAGTAAATCCTGTAATAACAGGCCTGGCTCCGGTTCCGTAAGCACCCAAATAAATATTATCCCCCGGTGTTATTAATTGTTCTCTCCATTTATCTCCCCTATTAAAAAGAATACTATCTCCTTTTTTAAAAGTAGTGCCATTTACTTTACCAATCGTCTTCCAGCTTGTTCGGGAAGAAGTGCCGGTATTAACATTTGAGCCGGCAAGGCTTACATAATACTTAGTTGCAAAGCTGTTAATAGAAGTAAAAAACAGGGAGATAAAAAATAGTCTTTTCATAATTACAACTGTTGTCATACTGAGCTTTATCATACTAATGTAATACTTATAAACCACTACCTGCTAACCGGGCAGGGGTGCATTTCAAATTGTTGCATACTTCAGGGTTGCCAACCTTTCGAAAGCTATTGCTGAATAAAAATATCTAACAAAAGGCTGGAAACCCTTGCACCAATTTGAATCCATTTATCCAACAGAGGTAAATAAAATTAACGACCGCTTAGTACTGCATTGAGCAGGCAGGATTTATTTATTAAACAAAGACCTTATCATTTTTAAAATAAATAATTATATTACTCAATTATTCATCAAACCAGCTAATTATGATACATTTATTTAGGTCGCTTACGTGGGCCTTTTTTTTACTAGGTGCTGTAACTGTAGTGGCCCAGCCCCGTCTAACCGATAGCAACCGCATACCACCTGCGGTAAAGGCTGTTACCAAACACAGTGTTACTATCGGCGGTAAAGTTATCAACTACACCGCTACTGCCGGCGCTTTGCTTTTATTAAATGAAAAAGAAGATACCGTTGCCTTGTATGGTTATACAGCTTATGTAAAAGATGGCGAAGCGGATGCAACAAAAAGACCGGTAACTTTTTCTTACAATGGTGGTCCGGGCTCTTCTTCCATGTGGCTTCACCTTGGCATTATGGGACCTAGAAGAGTGGTAGTGGATGATCCTGAAATAAATATGCCGCCGCCCTATAAAATGGAAGACAATACCAACTCCATTTTGGATGTAAGCGACATTGTTATGATTGACCCGGTTGGTACCGGCCTTAGCCGGGCAGTAGGCAGCAAAGCAAAGAACAAAGATTTTTGGGGCGTTGACCAGGACATCAAATCTGTAAGCCAGTTCATTAAGCAATATATTAAAGACAATGCAAGATGGAACTCGCCAAAATACCTACTGGGAGAGAGTTATGGTACCATGCGTAGTGCAGGTGTGGTAGATTACCTGCAGGAAAATATGGGCATTAGCATGAATGGCGTAATCCTTGTTTCGGTAGTGCTCGACCTGCGTACCCTAACCTTTCAGCAAGGTGATGATATATCTTATGTAATGCACCTGCCTACTTACGCAGCAACAGCATGGTACCATAAAAAGGTAGCTGCCAGGCCTGCCAGCCTGGAAGCTTTTTTAAAAGAAGTAAGAACCTTTGCCGAAGGTGAATATTCCACCGCTTTAATAAAAGGCCACCGGATAACAGAGGAAGAAAAAAACAGTGTAGCCACAAAATTATCATCGTATACCGGTTTAAGTAAAGCGTATTTATTAAAAGCAAACCTCCGGGTTAGTGAGCCACAGTTTACACAGGAATTATTGAGAGAGGAACACCTGTCGGTTGGCCGGCTTGACTCCCGGTATAAAGGCATTAACCAAAACCTGCTGAGTGAATCCAGTTCCTTCGATCCGCAAAGTACCGCCATCAGCCCGGCTTTTATTGCTATGTTTATGAACTATTATTATGAAGAACTAAAAGTAGATAAAAGCAATAGTTACCATGTTTCGGCCTACAGTGCAGAAGGCTTCGACTGGGACTGGAAACATAAAATGAACGGCGGCGCAGGCGATCCTGTTACGCCCAATACAGGGGTAGACCTGGCTGAAGCCATGAGCCGCAATCCCAAATTAAAAATACTTACGTTAAATGGGTATTACGACCTCGCCACGCCTTTCTTTGGAACGGAATATACCTTCGATCACCTGGGGCTTGAAAAAGAAATTATGAAAAATGTTACCCATAAATATTACGAAGCCGGGCATATGATGTATATACAACCGCCCTCTGCAGTTTTATTTAAAAAAGATGTTGCTGCATTTATTTTGGAGTCGATGAAATAGATATCCATTTTATAGACCTGCCTCGTTAAATAAAAGCCGCTCCCTGGAGTGGCTTTTTGGTTTTAAAGCTTAAGCAAATTTTTATTGCAATTAATATTTTAGCCATTAACAAACACTTATATTCGTTTACAAATATTTAAACTTACAACTTGCGTAAATACACGAGTTGGCTGCAACCCTATCGCCGGCAGTACTAAATTTATAAGGCTTGACATTTAAACGACCTTTAAAACTAAAATAGCAGCAGTGAAAATAACTTGCATAGACAAAGAAATAAAGCAAATTCTTGAAACGGGATATTATCAAATCCCGAGATTTCAACGACCTTACTCATGGGAGAAGGATAATATTAATGAGTTTTTACACGATGCAATTATCGAAAGCGAAACGGACTATTTCATTGGTTCATTTGTTGTTTACAAATCAACTCCTGGCAACTTCGGAATTGTAGACGGACAGCAAAGACTGACAACAATTACAATGATACTTTGTGCGCTGAGAGACTTTTACATAAATGAAAGTTTCGAGGATGATGCAAAAGGAATTCACAATCTCATAGAAAGAAGCGACATAAAAAATCAAAAACAATTTATTCTTCAGACAGAAACCTCATATCCATATTTACAGGAACACATCCAAAAATATTCTG
>JANXSR010000167.1 GCA_025352625.1 Ferruginibacter sp. | reverse complement strand
ATTAATACAATTGCGCAACCATAATGCACAACTTAGCAATAAAGAGGTTCTGTTTATTTATCATTTAAAGGAGGATGTACAGGTATTTAATTACATGTTTTCTTATTTAACTGTTGAGCAGAAGAAAAAGGGTATGATAATTTTAAGGAATCAAAAATTGTTGTTTTATTATACATTGATGCTTAAGGCTGCACTTAAAGGAAATACAAGGCTCACTGCTGATTTTTTAAAATCTCTGTCTAAGTTTGACAATATTTTTATATTAACCTGGTTTTTTATCAAACGCAGGGTATTCAAAACTAAACCTGAATTTTGAAACAAACAGAACCATCCCCTCACGCATTTAAATAAAGCTATTTTTAAAATTGGCCTTTATAATTTTTAATCTTCTCCCTTCATGAATAGAATAAAAGTAGATGATATCTCAAGATTTGTTCTCATCGGGCTCTTGCTTTCAAGTTTATTATTTAACAATGGGTTTTATGTTTTTTTGCCATTACTTACAGTTTTTGTTTTATTATATAATGTGCAGCAGCCTTATACACCTGGGGTATTTTCTTTAATTATTATTCAGCATTTTTTACAAATAGCCGCTGGTGCTTGGCTCTGCAATTATCTTGAAAAGGATATTAATTATAATACCCCTTCAAGGTCTACTGCCATCATTGCGGCTTGTATTGGCCTTTGTTTTTTAATGTCGCCTGTAATATACTTTCAGAATAAAATCCCAAGGCAAACCTTTGCAAGTCTACGTGAAAGTGTAAATAAATTCTCTCCTCAAAAAGTGATGTATGCCTACTTGGTGTCATTTTTTCTGGCTTCATCAATGGGTGCGGCAGCATTTCTTTTCGGAGGGCTAACACAGGTAATATTTAGTTTTGTAAAAGTCAAATGGATACTATTTTTGTTGTTCGGTTACCAGAGTATTTTAAATAAAAAAAATATAAGGCTACTTATTATATTCGTTTGCCTAGAATTTTTTACAGGCTTTTTGGGGTTTTTTTCTGATTTTAAAACCGTGATTTTCTTCCTGGTTGTGTTATTGATTAGCCTTGCAGAAAAACTGGAATTCAAGCATGTAGTATATGCCGGCCTGATCGGTTACCTGCTTGTTTTTTTTGGTTTAGCCTGGTCGTCGATAAAGGGCGATTATAGAAGATTTTTAAATGGGGGTCAAAAATCCCAGGCAGTAGTTGTGGAACGGGGCGAAGCTGTAGATAAATTGATTGACCTTTCAAAAGACCTTAATGAAGAAAAATTAGAGGGAGCAGTTGTAGGGTTCCTCGATAGATTACAGTATACCTATCATTTTGCAAAGACCATTGACAGGGTACCCTCAGTATTGCCTTATGAGAATGGAAAGAACTGGCTTACCAGTCTTGAATTTACAACCACACCCCGAATCTTTAATCCAAACAAACCACTGTATGAGGCTACGGTAAAGACAAAAAAATATACAGGTATAAGATACGCAGGCAGATTAGACGGCGTTTCATTTAGTCTTGGTTATTTCCCAGATTCTTATATAGATTTTGGCTTGTATGGTATGATGGTTGTACTATTGGTTTTAGGTACATTATACGGTAAAATATACTTTTACCTGTTAAAAAAAACATCCAATAATATTGTTTTTAATTATGCAACAGTGTGTGCTTTTTTTTTAGAATTCAATGCATTGGAAATGGATAGTACTTATTTGCTTGGCAGGCTCTTTGCTTCGATGGTAACTTTTTATATTCTAATAAAGTTTTTTTTTCCTGTTTTCATAAAGTGGCTTAGTAACCATAAGCCAATAGATGGGCTAAAATTATCTTAAAATATATTGAATGAAAAAATCGCTTATAAATAAATACTTGGGAAAATTTGGGGTTGAATTACACGGCACGGGCTATATGCAATCGTTACAAAAAAGTTCATTTTCAGACGATGCTTTTGATAAACAAAAGGAAATCCTTGGTAGAAATGCAACTGTTATTTTTGATATAGGCGCAAACAGGGGCGAGGTTACATTGAAATATCAAACGCTTTTTTCATCCGCCGTCATTTATGCCTTTGAACCGTTTTCCGGAAGTTTTGGAATATTGCAATCAAGAATACAGGGCCTTCACAATATTCATACTTTTCAAAAAGCCATATCTGATAGTAATGGCACTTTTACATTCCATGTAAATAAAACCAATAGTACAACCATCATACCATACAAGCCAAAATCTATATAAGAATCTGGGAAATAACCAAGACTAAATGAAACGCCGTCTAATCTGCCTGCGTATCTTATACCTGTATATTTTTTT
>JANXSR010000148.1 GCA_025352625.1 Ferruginibacter sp. | reverse complement strand
TTTAATATTGACGTAATGAAACTAACAAAAGAAATTATTGATTCAACTGCTGTTGAAGTATTTTTTCTTGCTTGGACTACAACGCCATGGACCTTACCTTCAAATCTCGGTTTAACCGTTGGTCCAAACATAACTTATTCGTTAGTTAAGACCTTTAATCCATATACTAATCTTCCCGTAACCGTAATTCTTGCAAATAGTTTATTAAATAAATATTTTAAAGCTGAAGGAGAAAACTTAGATTTTAACTCTTATAAGCAAGGAGATAAAATTATTCCATGGACAATTCTCTCGGAATACATTGGAAAAGATTTATGTGATATTAAATATGAACAACTCCTTCCTTTCGAAGCAAACTCTTCTGAACTTAGTGGTGGTAGCCCGTTTAGAGTTGTCTCTGGCGATTTCGTCACAACGGAAGATGGAACAGGAATAGTACATACTGCCCCTGCTTTTGGTGCGGATGATTATAAAGTGGGTAAAAAAAATAACTTGGGCATACTCACACTAGTTGATAAGCAAGGGAAATTTGTAGATGGGGTTGGTGAGTTTAGTGGTCGTTACGTAAAAGATTACAAAGATGAAAAAAGTTATGTAGATGTAAATGTTGATATAGCTGTAAAACTGAAAAAAGAAAATCGTGCATTTAAAGTAGAAAAATATGAACACAATTACCCGCATTGCTGGCGTACGGATAAACCAATTATTTATTATCCATTAGATGCCTGGTTTATAAAAACAACATCTGTAAAAGACAGGATGGTGGAGCTTAACAAAACCATTAACTGGAAACCTGCTGCAACGGGTACAGGGCGCTTTGGTAACTGGCTCGAAAATATGGTGGACTGGAACTTAAGCCGAAGTCGTTATTGGGGCACTCCTTTACCAATCTGGCGTACAGAAGAAGGCGATGAAGAAAAGTGTATTGGCTCAATAGCAGAACTTAACAGTGAAATAAAGAAAGCTGCTGAGGTTTTGGGAAATGAGACTAATAAACATTACCTGCACGAAAATTTACTTGACCTGCACAAACCCTATGTAGATGATATTATTTTGGTAAGTAATAATGGCAAACTAATGAAACGGGTTGCAGATTTGGTGGATGTTTGGTTTGATAGTGGCGCAATGCCTTATGCTCAGTGGGGATTACCTGATGCAAGTTCAAATGAATTTGGCCCGTTAAGTACCGAAAACTTCTGGCAGTATCATGCTGCTTCAAAAACAAATCCAATTAAAGGTGCTTTTCCTGCAGATTTTATAGCAGAAGGTGTAGACCAAACAAGAGGATGGTTTTACACTTTACATGCACTTGGTGTTTTACTGTTTGATAGTGTTGCATATAAAACTGTAGTCAGCAACGGTCTGGTGTTAGATAAGAACGGTAATAAAATGAGTAAACGCCTCGGCAACGTGGTAGATCCATTTGATACCATCAATACTTTTGGACCGGATGCAACACGTTGGTATCTCATTACCAACGCCTCTCCCTGGGATAGTTTAAAGTTTGATGTGGAAGGCATTAAAGAAGTACAGAGAAAATTTTTCGGAACACTCTATAATACCTATCAATTCTTTGCATTGTATGCCAATGTGGATGGTTTTGCTTTTAAGGAAGCTTATATACCTATTAAAGAAAGACCCGAAATTGATCAATGGATTTTATCTTCTCTTAATACCTTAATCGCCAATGTACAAATTAGTTTGGATGATTATGAACCAACACAAGCTGGCCGTGCTATCGAAGATTTTGTAGATACACTTTTAAGCAATTGGTATGTGAGACTTTGCCGCAGGCGCTTTTGGAAGGGTGAATACGAACACGATAAAATATGTGCTTACCAAACCTTATATGAATGCCTGGAGACACTTTGCAAACTAATGGCACCTATTGCTCCTTTCTTTGCAGACTGGTTATTTAATAATTTAAATACTGTGGCCAATCGCTCTAAAAGTGAATCGGTACACCATACTGATTTTCCTAAAGCAAATGATTATGTAATAGATATTAACCTGGAAAAAAGAATGAAGTTGGCTCAGGATGCCTCTTCATTGATATTGTCGCTTAGAAAAAAGGTAAATATAAAAGTGCGTCAGCCACTCCAAAAAGTTTTTATCCCTGCAACAGATGTAGAAATGGCAGGTAGGATAAAACAGGTAGAGGATATAATTAAGGCCGAAACCAATATCAAAGAAGTAGATGTGTTGGGAGCTGAAAATGATTTTATTCAGAAAAAGGCAAAAGCTAACTTTAAAACATTGGGCAAAAAATTAGGCAATAAAATGAAATGGGCTGCAGAAGTTATTGCTAAGTTCAATAATTTAGAGATAGATAAAATATTGGAAGGCGATTATTTGCTAAATCCGGACTATACCTCAAAAGGAGAAGAAATGGTAGTTATTACTGCGGAGGACTTGGAAATTTCCACAGATGAAATACCTGGCTATGAAGTGGCTAATAAAGGAAGTTTAACAGTAGCTTTGGACATTACCATTAGTGAAGAACTAAAAAAGGAGGGTAACGCAAGAGAATTTGTAAATAAAATTCAAAATATCCGAAAGGACAGCAATTTTGAATTAACTGACCGAATAAATGTTACCGTGTTAGAAAATGAGGTATTGCAACCCTCATTAATTCAATATAAAGGTTATATTTGCGCCGAAATTTTGGCAGATTCGCTTGCTTTTTTACCCGTTTTAAACGACGGCACTGAAATTGAAGTGAACAACGCCATCTTAATAGTAAACGTAGTTAAACAAGGATAGTAGTATGGCAACAAAAAAGAAAGCGGCGGCAAAGCCTGCTGCAAAAACTGCCCGAACTTCTGGCAGCAAACCATCAAAGCCTGTAAAAAAAGTGGTGCCCGCAAAAAAGGCTGCACCCAAAAAGGCTATCGTAAAGGTTATTCCCAAAAAAATAGGAAAGCCTGCTGCTAAACCTTCAAAACCGATTGCTAAGGTATCTCCTAAAAAAGCTACACCTGTTAAAAAACCTGCACCGGCAAAAAAGACTGCACCAGCTAAAAAAGTAACCACTATCCCAAAAACGGTTAAAAAACAAGTTAAAGTAGTTACAAAACCTGTTAAACCGGTTGTAAAACAAGTTATAAAAACACCTGTAGCCGTAAAAGCTGCACACATAAAAGCTGTTCAAACAGCATCTAAACCACCTATGGCTAAGAAAGAAGAAATTAAAAAACCAGTGCCGGAAAAGGCTGTAGCACCTGCAAAACCTGTTGCAGAAATAAAAGCAAAAGATATTAAAGTGCCGGTACCAAAACCAGTTGTAATTCCAAAAATTGCAACCAAAACAGTAAGAAAATACCAACCCGATTTCACCAAATCTGTTTTAGATAAATCAGAAAGAGATCCTGGAGCTCCAACTCAACGGTATAGTGATCCTGAATTACTTGAGTTTAAAGAATTAATTCAACGTAAATTGGAAGCTGCAAAAAAAGAACTGGCATACTTACATGGTTTAATTACTCGTAAAGATGAAATGGGTGGTGATGAAGGTGACAATCGTTATATGACAATGGAAGATGGAAGTCTGAGTATGGAAAGAGAGCAATTGAGCCAGATGGCGAGCCGTCAGATAACTTTTATCGACCATCTTGAAAAAGCTATTATGCGTATTGAAAATAAAACTTATGGTATCTGCAGAGTGACCGGTAAATTAATTGATAAGGCACGTTTACGTGCTGTGCCTCACGCAACACTTAGTATTGAAGCTAAAATGGGAACTGTAAAGTAAACCATGAATTATATTTAAAAAAAGGAGCATTACTATCACAATGCTCCTTTTTTAATTTTATATAAAGATTGTATGTTTCAATGCACTAAAGCCATTTTTTCTATATAGCCAATTAGTTCATTGGAATTTCTATTGCAAGTAATTCTGAATCTTCGCTTGCAGTAATTGTAAAACTATCTGTCTCAGAAATACCAAGCCCATCTCTTTTTCCTAAAATAATATCATTAATTTTTACTGTGCCGCTTATTACTACCAGAAAGACCCCATTATCCTTAAAACCATTGGTATAATTTAATGCTGCACCTGACTTTAAGCTAGTTAAGGCAAATCTTGCATCCTGGTTTATCCATAAAGCGTTATCTATTTCATTTGAACTAACTACAAATTGCCACTTATTAATTCTTTCTTCCACGTCAAAAGTCTTCTGATCATACCTCGGCTGAATATTATTTTCTTTGGGAAATACCCATATTTGAAATAGAGTAACTGGCTCTGTGGCAGAATTATTTGCTTCAGAATGTTGAACACCGGTTCCGGCACTCATCACTTGTACATCACCTGCTTTAATGATGCCTTGGCCACCTGTACTGTCTTTGTGTTTTAATGCACCAGTAAAAGGAATGGTAACAATTTCCATATTATCGTGGGGATGCGTTGGGAATGCTCCACCTCCGGCAATAAAATCATCATTTAAAACCCTGAGAGCTCCAAAATGTATGTTCTTAGGATTGTGGTATTGACCAAAACTGAAGTAATAATTAGGTTTTAACCATCCATAATCTCCCTTGCCCCTATCCGAAGCTTTGTACAATATTGTTTTCATTATTTTTTTTGTTATTTGATGTTTAAACACCAAATAACATACCATTTGAATTTACTGACATAATTACAATAAAATCCCCTTTTTAATTGGGGTTACTTATTAGTTAAAACTAGTCATCTCATTATAATCGAGCGGAATGCTTGTATCTTCTTCCCTGTTTTCATTGTACTCAACAATAAAGTTATTTCTTCCTTCGCCTGTTACAATGATTAAATATTTTTGTTGAGAAAGTTCGAGCAAACTCAAAAAGAGAAATAGGGCATGAATCCGGTCTTCGCAAACTTCAAATATTTTTTCGAAAGATGCATTTTTTGCTACCCGACAGGTTGTTAGCATATAATCACGGCTTTCTTCCATTGTGTAGTTATACTGCACTACAGTATGTACCGGCTTATTATTTTTTTCATGAAGCCTTTGCACAACTTTTTCAAAAGCCTTCATCAACTTAAACAAAGTCACTGCCTGAATTTCCGTTCCTTCGCCTGCTTCTTCTCCAATTTGAGATAATTCCCTTTGCAGATTTCCCCGCTTCAACATCAGCATCCTCACCTCTTCCATTTCAGCCATTTTTGCTGATGCTTCCTTAAATCTTTTATATTCCAAAATTTTATTAATCAGTTCCTGCCTTGGATCAATTTCATTTCCTTGTTCATCTATTTCTTTACGCGGAATTAGCATTTTGGCCTTAATGCGCATTAACGTACTGATAAATAAAATGAACTCACTGCTAAGCTCAATATTGAGTTTTTCAGTATGGTGAATAAAATCTAAAAAGTCGTTGGTGATTTTTGTAATCGGGATATTGTAAATGTCTAATTCATCTCTTTCAATAAAAAAAAGTAACAGGTCGAATGGTCCTTCAAACTGATCCAGCTTTATCTGGTAGGTATTATTAGTCAAATCAAATATGTTAAGTGTTAAAAAAATCCCCCGGTTTTAGCCGGAGGACAAATGTATAAATAAGTTGAGAGAGAATTACAATTTAAACGCAAAGCCCACTCCCAATGTGGATAACACCTGCAAACCCAAAGCATGAGTTGGGGCTACGGGATTTTTTACATCGTCATCATATAACATATCTAACGAATAACTAACCTGAAGAAATTTATTAACTTTCATTTTGAACTGGTTGGTCCAGAAAACATCAATATTGGCCGGATTTTTAAGATAGTTACTATAAAGATCAAGCTTGCTAATGTAAGTAACATTTTTAAAAATATCTTTTCTTACCGAAGCAGTTACAAAAGCACCAAATTCTCCTCTATTTGGATTTGCCGGGTCTAAACCATACAAGGTTGCTAAGGGTGTTTCAACATGTCCATTAAAAATACCCCCGGTGCTGCATAGCTATATGGCCCGTTGCTGGCAATTGTCCATCTTGTAGCTACTGGTGAACCAAATAATGAAAACCATGTATTGGGAGTCCATTCAATACCTGGGGCTATCACAATATAGGCAGGGGCAAAAAAACCTGAATTTCTTCTTTTTTCAGTAGTTCCAAAATAGTCGTATTCGTAACCGCTAGTTAACTGAGATCTAAACTGTCCTAACAGAGAGAGCCGGACATTCTTCCAATTTTTAGGTTTGTACCCAAATTTTGTAGTAAAATCCAGCCGGTCATTTATTTTTCTGGTACCGAGTGTAGTAGTATTTAATAATCCATAATTTATATCTAGTAGATTATCCCAACTTTTTTGCCCCCATTTTCTTGAAGCAAAGGCATTTAAAGCCGCAGCTGTAGAAAGAGAAAATTTATCTCCTCCAGCTGCTATCCAGTTACTATTACTTACCTGTGTTAGACTGAGGCTAATGTTTGCACCTTTTACCCAGCCGTTTTTATCTGGCTTATAAGCCGTGTCTATTTTAATTTCTTTTGCAGATGCAGTTTTTAGATCCTTAACTGTAGCATCCTGCGCATAAATTTGATGGCTAACTAATAGTATTACCAATAGGGAAATGATTTTTTTCATTTTGGTGTGAATTAAAATAAAATGGCGGCCATTCCATTTTAGGTAAGCCGCCTTAAAATTAATTAATAGTCTATTATTTTTTTAGTGCGTCCCTTATTTCTGTTAATAATTTATCTGTTGAAGAAGGCTCAGCTGGTGCAATCTCTTCTTTTTTAGATACTGCATTTGCAGCTTTGATTATAGAAAAAAGTACGAAGGCTATAACAATGAACTTTATGACTGCTGATAAGAATTTACCATATTTAACAGCGCCCCACATAAGATGCTCAATATCGGCTGCACCTGCGGCTTTAAGGGCAGGAGCAAGTAATAATGGAGTAATAATATCATCAACCATGGAGGAAACAATTGCACCAAATGCACCTCCAATAATTACAGCAACTGCAAGGTCAACGATATTGCCTTTCATTGCAAAATCTTTAAACTCTTTAATAAAACCCATGATAGTATATTTTTAATTATGAATAAGTACCTCCGAGGCTGGCTACGAAAATATATTTTTATCCCAATGATTCCAATAAATTATTAAAAAATACTGTAGAATTTATTCTATTTATTAAAACTGTTGTTTCATTTATTAAATATACTTTGCATTATATTTTAAGTGAATAAACAATTACTCAACTGGCTTTTATTTTTTGTACTTTCTCTAATTTGGGGAAGCAGTTTTATTTTAATGAAATTAGGGCTGCAACAACTTTCATCCTACCAAATTGCTTCGTTACGTATCTTATCTGCCGGACTTATATTATTACCAATAACAATAAGGAATATTGGAAGTATACCACTGCAAAAGTTATCAATTGTTTTTTTATCAGGTAGTCTTGGTAGTTTGATGCCTGCATTTTTGTTTTGCATTGCCGAAGAAAAAATTGATAGTGCACTTGCAGGAACACTTAATTCCCTTACACCAGTTTTTGTAATTATTACAGGTGTACTCTTTTTTAAAAATCAAATTTCTAAAAATAAAACTATTGGTATTTTCATTGCCTTTTTAGGCTGTATTTTATTATTGCTAAGCAAAAATCACTTACAGACAAATCAACACTTAGCTTCCTTGCTCTTAATAATATTGGCAACAATATTTTATGGTTTTAATGTAAATATGGTCTCAAAAAATTTACTACACATTCCTTCTTTACATATTGCTGCTGTAGCACTTTCGTTAAATGCAATACCCGCATTAATTACGCTGATTTTTACAGGCTATTTCAACATACCATTAGCTAATTCAGATATTTTGAAAGCAACAGGGGCGGCAGTAGTTTTAGGCTTAGTAGGAACTGCTATTGCTACAATAATTTTTTATGTGCTTGTAAAAAGAGCAGGGGGCATATTTGCGAGTATGGTTACATACGGTATTCCTTTTGTTGCAATTGGCTGGGGCTTTGTTTATGGAGAAGACTTTGGATGGCAACAAGTATTTTGCCTGGTTATAATTTTAATCGGGGTTTACTACTCAACTAAAAAGATAAAATAAATGCATGCTACAAACAAAAAATATCCATACTAATATGGATATTTTTTAAATAAAAGTTTAATTCTTTACTTATTGCTTGGTTTTTGCAGCAGCTGGCAATTTATCAAATTCCTCTGCTGTTATAACATCTCCTACAAACGTGATACTTTTCATTTCATCAACTCCAGCAAATTTTACAGTTAAATGCTTTTCAAAATGTCCTGCATTTGCAGCATTGTAAGTAGCATTAATAACGCCAGTTTTTCCAGGAGCAATTGGAGGTTTTGTATAATCGGAAATTGTACAACCACATGTTGGATTTGCCTGTTCAATAATCAATGGAGATTTACCGATATTAGTAACAGTAAAAGTGCCTTTTGCAGGAACACCCTGTTTTATTTTACCAAACTCAATTGTCTCATTGTCAAATTTTGCTACATCAGCTACTTTTTTTGACTGTGGTTGAGCAAATGCTGATGAAGTAAGTGTTAATACGATCGCAGATAATAAGAATTGTTTCATGTTATTTTTTATTTAGTTTGACTATTATAGATCCTTTAAATTTACTAATTCCTTGTTTTCAGGGGCAGAAGTTGCAGGAGTTTTCCATACTTCCCCTTTTATGGTAATTTGCTTTGTTAGTGTTCCATTATAGGTGATGGTGATAATTTTTGTAAAGGGCCCTTCTGTTGCAGCATTGTAACCAACTGTAACTATTGTTTTCTCATTGGGTGCCTGTACTTTATTTCTTTCCCAATCAGGAGTTGTACATCCACAACTAGCCTGTATGTTAATAATTTTCAATGAATCTTTGCTCTTATTTTCAACATCAAAATTATGTGTCACAGGCTTGCCTTGTGGTATTTTTCCAAAATCATATTCAATCTCTTTCAAAGCTAAGGCATCTTCAATTAAAGCAACTGGGTTAGTAGGGTTTGCAGAAGAAATTTCAGTTGTCTTTTTTGATTCGCTTGAAGCAATAACCTGAGTTTGGGCATTTAAAGAAAATGCAACAAAACACAAAATTAATAGGCCAAATAAATTTTTCATTTTAATAATCTTTTTCAATTGCTTTTTCAAAGATACAAAAACGTTTAAAACCAAGGCAAATTGTTGGCAGGTTCTCATTTTTTTAACATTCATCACAACTATTATTTTACATTTGTTAAATGGATACAGTAAATACCAATGATACTGCATTGCAAAATCAATTAAGTTTTGATCATTTCAGGCACGAAGTGTTAAAAGACTACCGTATTTGCTGCGAAAGCAGGGAAACAAGTCTTGTTGGAAGAAAAGAGGTGTTAACCGGAAAAGCAAAGTTTGGAATTTTTGGAGATGGAAAAGAAGTTGCACAGGTTGCTGTAGCAAAATTTTTTAAACCAGGTGATTTTAGAGCAGGATATTACCGTGATCAAACTTTTATGATGGCGGCTGGCATCGCCAATATAGAACAATATTTTGCACAATTATTTTCAGACCCTGATATAAATAATGATCCCTTCAGCGCCGGCAGGCAAATGAACGCCCATTTTGCTACCAGGAATGTTGATGCAAACGGAGAATGGCTGGATCTTGCCAATACAAGAAACAGCAGTAGCGATATGGCCCCAACTGCGGGCCAAATGCCAAGGGCACTAGGTCTGGCGCTGGCATCAAAATTATTTAGAAATGTAGAAACTTTTAAGCAACATACCAACCTAAGTGATAACGGTAATGAAATTTGCTTTTGTACAATTGGCGATGCATCTACAAGCGAAGGGCATTTTTGGGAAGTTGTCAACGCTGCTGGTGTGCAACAGGTTCCACTGGCTATTTTTGTGTGGGATGATGGTTATGGCATATCTGTACCCAAACAATTACAAACTACCAAAGGGTCTATTTCCGAGGCTTTAAGTGGACTGCAAAAAACAGCCGGAACCAATGGACTGGATATTTATAATCTTAAGGGATGGGATTATGCAGGCATGTGTGAAGTATTTGAACCTGCTATCCAAAAAATAAGAGACACACATATACCTGCCATTTTTCATATTGAAGAAATTACTCAGCCACAAGGACATTCAACTTCCGGTAGTCATGAACGCTATAAGAAACCCGAACGGCTGGCCTGGGAAAAAGAATGGGATTGTATTAAGCAGATGAGAGAATGGATACTGGAGAATGCCCTTGCAGAAGAATCTGAATTGACCGAAATTGAAATGAATGCGAAATTGTTTACTAAAGAAAGTAAACAAAAAGCGTGGGATAAATATATTGCTCCAATTAAAGAACAGGTTGTTGCCGCTACATCATTATTGAATAACCTGACTGAAGAACTGGATGGCGAAAAAGCCATTGCTGTAAAAAATATTGTACTAGAACTAACCCTAAATAAAGAGCCTTTACGAAGAGAAGTATTGAAAGCAATTGCAGCCGCATTAGATATTGCTGACAACAATGTAGCCACAAAAGATCTTAATAATTATTATACCCAGTTAAAAGAAAATAATTCGAAATTGTATAATTCTTTCTTATACAATGAGGGGCCAAAATCTGCCTTAAATGTTACTGTAATTAAACCTTATTATAGTGAAGATGCAAGTATTGTAAATGGGTACGAAGTATTAAATAAATATTTTGATGCTTTATTTGCAAGTAATGATAAAGTGACAGCCTTTGGTGAAGATGTAGGATATATAGGTGATGTAAACCAGGGATTTAGTGGTTTGCAGGCAAAATACGGCGCTCAGCGTATATTCGATACCGGGATAAGAGAGCTTTCAATAATGGGACAGGGAATAGGATTGGCATTAAGAGGTTTAAGGCCAATTGCCGAAATTCAATACATTGATTATTTGCTGTACGGTTTGCAACCCCTTAGCGATGATTTAGCTACTACTCATTTTCGTACAGCGGGTCAACAAAGTTGCCCACTCATTATTCGTACAAGGGGTCATAGGCTTGAGGGTATCTGGCACAGTGGCTCGCCAATGGGGATGATCATAAATTCTTTAAGGGGCATATATGTTTGCGTACCAAGAAATATGGTTCAGGCGGCAGGCATGTACAATACTTTGCTACAAGCAAATGATCCTGCATTAATGATTGAATGTTTAAACGGCTACCGGCTTAAAGAAAAATTACCAGATAATCTATTAGCATACACTGTTCCATTGGGAATACCTGAAACTGTAAAAGAAGGAACAGATATTACTATTGTAACTTATGGCTCAACTATTCGCATTGTTTTGGAAGCTACAACAAGTTTGGATAGATTAGGGATAAGTTGCGAGGTTATTGATGTACAAACGCTATTACCATTTGATATCAATCATCATATTGTGGTATCACTAAAAAAGACAAACAGAATAGTTTTTGTAGACGAAGATGTACCTGGAGGTGCCGCTGGGTTTATGTTTAACAAAGTGATGGAAGAACAGGGTGGTTACAAGTATCTTGATGTTGCACCAAGAACTATTACAGGCCAGGCCCATCGTCCCTCCTACGCAAGTGATGGCGATTATTTCAGCAAACCAAATGTGGAGGATATTGTAAGAGTAGTGAAGGAAATGATGGCTGAATAATTATCCCTTCTTTTTAAAAAAATATTGCAAAATGAAGTTGACTTTATACCAGATAGATGCTTTTGCAAACAAGCTTTTTAGTGGTAATCCTGCTGCAGTAATTCCTTTACAACATTGGCTGGAAGACAATTTGCTGCAAACCATTGCTCTGGAAAATAATTTATCTGAAACTGTATATTTTGTTCCCTCTACAAGTTCAAATGCAGATTATGATATACGTTGGTTTACTCCCGCAGTTGAAGTAAATCTTTGTGGTCATGCCACATTGGCAAGCGCCCATGTTTTGTTTAACATACTTGGATTTAAGAAAGATGAAGTACGTTTTAGTTCTAAAAGCGGTACTCTTTCTGTAACAAAAAAAGATGCCCTTTTTACGATGGATTTTCCAAGTTGGAAACCTGAGCGATTAGATGTGTACCACGATTCTTTGAACGAAATACTCGGCGGTAAAGAAATTGTTGGTGTTTATAAATACCGGGATATTTTAATCGAATTAGCAGATGAAGATGCAGTGAAAAAATGCTTACCGGATTTCACCTTAATGAAAAAGCATTTTGACAAGATGATTATCACTGCACCTGGTAAAAACGTTGATTTTGTATCAAGATTTTTTGCACCGGCAGCAGGAATAGATGAAGACCCTGTTACAGGTTCTGCACATTCTCAATTGATTCCTTTTTGGAGTGAGAAACTAAGGAAAAGCAAATTACATGCATTGCAGCTGTCGCAGCGTGGAGGCGAACTTTGGTGTGAACAAATTAACCAGGAAAGGGTCACTATCAGCGGCAATTGCGTATTTTATATGAAGGGCGAAATCAACATTTAGGTTATAAAAAAGCCGCTTTAATGCGGCTTTCAATTTTATTTTAAATTGTGATACACCTTCTGCACATCTTCATCCTGCTCTAATTTATCTATTAACTTAAAAACATCCTGAGCCGCATCTTCACTTAGTTCAGTTGCATTCATTGGTATTCGGGTTAGCTCAGCAGTAATTACTTCAATTTTCTTTTCTTCCAATGCTTTTGCCATATGGCCAAACTCTGTAAAAGTTGTCCGAATCACAATATTTCCTTCGCTATCTTCTCCTATTTCTTCCAACCCGTAATCAATCAATTCCAGTTCAATATCTTCAATATTTAAACCAGTATTTTTTATTTTAAACTCCCCTAAACGGTTAAAAGTAAAAGCCACGCTGCCGCTTGTTCCTAAACTTCCGCCACTCTTTGTAAAATGCATCCTTACATTTGCCACGGTCCTTGTTGGGTTATCTGTCGCAGTTTCTACCAATATAGCTATTCCATGGGGTGCATATCCTTCATATAAGATTTCATCATAGTGTACCATCTCTTTACCCATTGCTCTTTTAATAGCAGCTTCCACTCTATCTTTTGGCATCCCTACACTTCGGGCATTCTGGTAACATCTGCGTAAAGCCGCATTGCCATTGGGGTCTGGCCCACCGGCCTTTACAGCAATTACAATTTCTTTTCCTATACGGGTAAAGTTCTTTGCCATTTTATCCCAGCGGGCAAACATGGAACTTTTCCTTACTTCAAATATTCTTCCCATCGTATTTTATTTAACTGTTTGATAGTGCAGGTCGCTAAAACTGTAGCTATCTTTTGTAACTTTTATTAATCGGATTGCAAATTTAAGGAAAATCATTTTTTTGGTGTTAATTATGATGAATCCGTGTTTGATAAGAGTATTTCCTTTTAAAAGGAGACATCATTATAGCTTCCTATTTCTTAATTTTAACCTGCATGGCTAATTCTCTTTTACAGGTACAAAATTTATCGATCAATTTTATTGCTGACGGCATTGTTACAAATGCAGTGAAAGGCATTTCATTCGAAGTAGCTACAGGCGAAATAATAGCTATTGTTGGTGAATCAGGCTCTGGTAAATCTGTAACAGCTTTGTCACTGTTACAATTACTTCCCAAACAGGCAAATATTAAAGGTGAAATGTTGTTCTCAAAAAATGAAACGGCACCAGTTGACCTATTAAACCTTTCTGCAAAAGAAATAAATACGATTCGTGGCAAAGACATTGCAATGATTTTTCAGGAACCGATGACATCACTTAATCCGGTATTTACCTGTGGATACCAGGTAATGGAAACAATTCAATTACACCAGCAAATTTCTTCATCAGCTGCTAAAGAAAAAACCATTAAACTTTTTAAAAAAGTAAAACTACCTGCACCGGCAGAAATGGTTAATCGATATCCGCACCAATTAAGTGGTGGACAAAAGCAACGGGTAATAATTGCCATGGCGATGAGTTGTAACCCTTCTTTATTAATTGCAGATGAGCCAACAACAGCATTGGATGTAACAGTACAAAAAGCAATATTGCTGCTAATTAAAGAATTGCAGAAACAAACAGGTCTTGGTGTAATTTTTATCACACACGATCTTGGCCTTGTAGCAGATATAGCCGATAAGGTTGTAGTAATGTACAAAGGGGAAATTATCGAACAGGGAATTACAAAAGACGTATTACAAAATCCACAACAACCTTACACAAGAGCCTTGTTAGCATGCAGAACGGCAAAGCATCGACGAGGAGAAAGACTTCCTGTAGTGAATGATTTTTTTAGTGTTGCAGCCAAAGACTATACTGTAAAATTTAAATCAGTTTTATCAGATGAAACGAAGACTAAAGAAGCAATTCCCTCTCCGCTAAGAAACGAAACAACAGAAAATAATTTATTGAAAAACAACAATGCAAGCCTTGTATTGAAAGTTGAAAATTTAAAAATACATTACCCAGTCAAAAAAAAATTATTTAAAAAAAATATTGAACTATTTAAAGCGGTAGATGATGTAAGCCTTGAAGTTTATAAGGGCGAAACTGTTGGACTTGTTGGTGAAAGTGGTTGTGGTAAAACAACTTTAGGAAGAGCCATTTTACAATTAATTCCCGCAACTTCAGGAAATATTATTTTAGATGGCAGAAATCTGGCGATGTTATCCAGAAGAGATTTACAGCCATTAAGAAAAGATTTACAAATAGTTTTCCAGGATCCTTATGGTTCGCTTAATCCACGATTAATGATTGGTAATGCTATTATTGAACCAATGAAGGTACATGGCATTTTAAATAGCACTTCTCAACGAAAAGAAAAAGTAATTGAATTGTTGGAAAAGGTAAATTTATCTGCCGATCACTTTAACCGTTATCCTCACCAGTTTAGCGGCGGACAACGGCAACGCATATGTATTGCAAGGGCACTGTCATTGAATCCCTCTTTTTTAATATTTGACGAAAGTGTAAGTGCATTAGATGTTAGTGTGCAGGCCCAGGTATTAAACTTACTAAATAACCTGAAAAAGGAGTTTGGTTTTACCTCCATTTTTATATCGCATGATCTTTCAGTTGTGCGTTATATCAGCGACCGAATACTTGTAATGAGCAAAGGTAAAATTGTAGAAGAAGGCCTTGCAGATGAAGTGTATTTTTCTCCCAAAAATGAGTACACAAAAAAACTGATTGACGCCATTCCGGGGAAAATAATTTTAGGCTAATCAAAGTCAATCAATTTTCAGAATTGCCCATATTTTTAAAGCGGAAATTATTACCATCTTCTTCAAAATAATTCTTAGCACTTTTGTGAAAATTAAAAAGTATTCTTTTTAATTGCTCTTGAAACTGTTCAATGGTTGGTTGATCTTCTTTAATTTTCTTATCAGTCATAAAACATAGTTTATCATTACTGCTTATCAGGTGTATGTTTTCCGGCTGCAAGCCACTGATTCCAATCTTCCAGTCATCTTCCCTTTTTATGCGGTATTTAAAAAAATAAACAGTCCCCTTTTTTTCATTGTAAGCCGCAGGCTGCTTTAAAATAAAAACAATAGAATCAATAGAAGGATATTTTTTTTCAGCCAGTAAAAAGCTTCGGGCTACATCCAGTTGAGTTTTATATTTTTCAGGAAATTTATCAAGTCTTTTTATTTTTTCCAGTTTTGTAAATAAGCTTCCCCTTGTGCGGTCCTTTGCTGCCAACTCAGTTAAAATACTATCAGGCACCGGTTTATTGTGGCGCAATAAAGTGGTTGCTGTATTCATGCATATATTTTCATCCCGGCTCCTTAATAATTTATCTAGATATCTGGGCACATTGCTGTTGCCTTCGTAAAATGGCATTAACAGGGTAGCATAATCCTCCAATTCGTCGTTATTGTAATTATTGGTGTAATTCCTTATCATAGCTGCATCATCATCTTCATTTTCTTCCTTTATTTTATTGTCAGCCATTTTCTTTTCCTCTTTCCCCTGTTGTTTTTTTAACGCTAGTTTAGCATCAAAATAAATTTTATTAAAATAACTTTCGTATTGTGTTCCTTTTATAAAGCCACTATCTACCAGTTTTACGAGCAATGAAATTACCGGTGTTTTATAATCCTGTAAAGCAGTCAATTGCAGTAATTCCGGGTAGAGTATTGTTGCAAGTGAAAGTGAATCTTCAAGGCTGCTGAATAAAGTTGAATAGTTATATTCTTTTTCAAAAACCGGCGGGTCCTGCAACACAAGTTCTTTAAACAATTTAATTGCGTCACTACTTTTATGTCTCGCCAAAGCAATGATGACTTCATTTTGAAAAATACTTGTATCAGCAGTTTGCTCATAGATTTCTTTCAAATGGTTAACCACAACACATTTTGAAGTATCTTTTATGTAGCCTAATTCTGCAATTAATTTTGTTTTGGTTGTATAATAATCTTTATCGGCAAGTTTAATTTTGTGCAATGCGTCCATTATCTTAGGCTCACCCTTTTCCCCGAAATACACATCACTTAAAGCTTGTTGCGCTTTTAAATGTGTGATACTGTCTTTACTAAAAAGGTCTGTAAAAAAACTGTCTAAACAATTTTCAAAAATATTTCTACCCAAGTTGGTTTGTTCGGGAGCAAAACTTTTGAAATAATTATCAATGAAATTACTTGGGTTATTTAGGGTATCCCCCATAGTTACGAGGTTATACATATAACTACCTTTAAACAAACTCATGCGATTGATTGTACGGGAAGATCCTGTATCCCTTAAAGAAAATTTAAACCCCCTAATACCATTTTTTAATAGAAACGAGTCTTTGCTGTATAATAAAAGATCATTTTTTTCAACATAGTCATCTAATTCATTTGCCCAGAATTTAGCCGAATCTTTTACATAATAATATTGTGGATACTGCTGAATACTTACGCCAATTATTTCGCCGGTAGAATCACTTTTAAACTGTGCATTGCGCATTTTTGGCCAATAACTGTTATAGGCAGAAAACATTTTACTATCAGCTACCTGCTTAGATACCTGTTCTAGTTTAGCCCGGTATGCTTCATCAAAATCGGGTACAATAGGTGTGCTAACTGTAAAATGCATAAAACTATCTATAAATAGTTTATTTCCTGTATAGGTGTATGGAGTAAAATAAAAAGAATTAAAATATTCGCCAAAATCCTTTTTTGAATTTTTGCTACTTACTGCAATCACATAATACTCCGGCCCTTTAATAATGTAGCGTGCGGCAGTAATACTTCCGTCCTTCATCTTTTCTTTTACATCTAAACAGGGGTAACCATTAAAAGAAGAAAGCTTGCGTTGTAATTGTTTATCAAAAAAAATAGGCGATTGAAAAGATTCTTCAACCATTTTTAAATCAAATGTATCTGCTTCTAAAAATTTAAAATTGTACACTGTTTTTTTCATAATAAGATAAGCATCGCCACTTATTTTATCCTTTGCCTGGTATTCCCAGCGGTCAATACCATCATTGCTGCTACGGTTAATGCTTTCTTTAGGGTAATGGGGTAACTTAATTGAAAAACCTCCTTGGCTGGGCGAAAAATTATTAGCCGTATTATCAATCTCTTTTAACCGGATAGATGAAAAAAATCGGTTAGCTTCCGGACCTTCCACATAATTTTCTTTACCGCTCATTTTAAAAAAGAGCACTTCAAAAGGAGTAATAAAAATATTATACCGCTGCAGGTCTCCGGTTCTGGTTTTATTGGTAATATCAAACCCTTTATACCCGTTTTTCTCAAGGACTGATTTTTTCAGCATTTTTCCGGGAATATTTTCGTACAGAAGGCTATCGATCTTTTTCATCACCTGCTCTTCCGTTTGTCTTATAAATGCAGCATGGGTCTTGATTCTTGTTACAAGATAATAACTACCATTACTCATATCAGCGTATTGCCTCCTGTCTAATCCCTTGTAATCATCTGTCATTTTAAATAATGGGCCTGGTATATCAATACTGTAAAACCCATCATCTGCCTGCCTTGTGGCAAACTCAACAGGCACTTTTAATTTATCAGTTTCTTCTTTTTTTTCTGCATCTCTATCTGTCATTTTTATCGGACGCAACTTGTACCCTTTTTGACGAAGTAGTTCAATTACACCCCGTGTACCGGGTAAATGAGCCGCTCCAACACCAACAAAAAGGCTGCTTTTTTTAAGTATAGTATCAATTGAATTAGCCTGTACCTCATTACGCAGGTATAAAAATTTTTCTCTAAAAGCGGCTGACCTTTCCGTCATAATATCAAGCGAATCCATCAGGTCTAAATCACCGCGGCGATAAGCTTCCTGCATTTTTTTTGTGATATCTCCCATCGACTCGCCATCAGTATCTATTACCTTTTTCTTTTTTTCATTGGCCATATCGGCATAGGCCTGCAACACAATTTTCTCTGTTTCATAAAAATCTTCCACACCTGCAGATCTTTTACCTAATTTTTTTCCAGTCTGAAAAATGTACAAATCCAGAAAAGTGTTTTCTTCAAAATCTTCTTTTGCTTTATAAGTGCGATACAACAAATTATTTACAACTGTGGGTTCTGTACTAAGTGCAGCTTTTAGTTCGTCATCGTAATTATTAATCCTGAAAGAATTTTCTGTCAGCCAATCATCACCGGCAGGCTTGGTATAATCAGTGTAATGCTGTTTTACTTTATCAAGGCTTACCATTTGCCCCTGCCATAAATCTGGGTTCAATTCCAGTGCAACAGCATCCACACTTTTCATGGCATAATAAAACGAATCACTTAAATGAAACACCATTTTATTACTGACATGCATTGTTCCAAAAAGATAGGAGGGTTTATTTAAACCATTACCGGTAATTTCCCAAAATAGACTTGGGTATTTGTTTGAATTGCTTCTTTGACAAAAAACTGCCGTGCACAAAAATAGCAGGACGATAACTAGTAGTATTTTCCTGTTATTTTTAAACATATGGAATTGATTAAAGATTAGCTGTTTTATAAAGATGCATAGAACTAAACATATCACAAAATATAAGGTTCTAATTAAAATATTTTATAGATCAAATAATGTTTTCTATATAAACAAGATTATACTTTAAAAACTGCTTATAAAGCCTTAGCTTTGCGGTCTTTAAAATCATGCCGTAACATGATAAGTGCCTTTAAATGGCTACATATCTCTGTAAAAAACTACAGTACAAGGTCTGATTATCATTAAAACTTATTGATAAACATGAAATTAAGTCAGTTCAGATTCGACCTTCCATTAAACCTTATTGCACAAAACCCCACCAAAAGAAGAGAAGATAGCCGAATGATGGTGATACATCGTAAAACAGGCGAAATAGAAAACAGAAACTTCCGAGACATTATTGAATATTTTGATGACAAAGATGTAATGGTAGTAAATAATACCAAGGTTTTTCCTGCACGCATGTATGGACGTAAAGAAAAAACGGGTGCTAAAATTGAAGTATTTTTATTAAGAGAGTTAAACAAACCTAACCGTTTATGGGATGTAATTGTCGACCCTGCCCGTAAAATTCGTGTAGGCAACAAATTATATTTTGGAGAAAATGATGAACTGGTAGCGGAAGTAATAGACAATACTACAAGCCGTGGACGTACCATTCGTTTTTTATGGGATGGCACTGAAGAAGAATTTAGAGTTATGCTGGACTTTATGGGAGAAACTCCCTTACCAAAATACATTAAACGTAAGCCTGATGAAGAAGATAAAGAACGTTACCAAACTGTTTATGCAAAGCATGAAGGCGCAGTAGCTGCACCTACAGCAGGTTTGCACTTTAGCAAGGAATTAATAAAAAGGCTGGAAATTAAAGGGCTGCGTTTTGCTGAAGTTACATTGCATACAGGCTTAGGAACATTTAGACCAATTGAAGTAGAAGATTTAAGCAAACATAAAATGGATGCTGAATACTATGGTATTGATGAAACCGCCTGTAGTATTGTAAATAAAGCAAAAGCAGACGGTAGAAGAATATGTTCTGTTGGTACCACAACAATGAGGGCTATGGAATCTTCGTTTACTGCCCAAAAATTATTAAAACCATCAGAAGGCTGGACAAATATGTTCATTCACCCTCCTTATAATTTTTCTATTGCGGATGCACTGGTTACCAATTTTCATCTACCAAAAACAAGCTTGTTAATTATGACCTGCGCTTTTGCAGGATATGATGTGGTAATGGAAGCTTATAAAAAAGCTATTAAAGATAAATACCGTTTCTTCAGTTATGGAGATGCGATGTTGATTGTATAGTTATAAAATTTTTAATAAAAAAGGCTGCAAATTTTGCGGCCTTTTTTTATGGGGATTACTGATAAAATATAAACATTGAGGGGTAGGGCGGGGATATAAAAAAGAGGGGTGAGATGGAAATCTCTCCCCGTTTAAAATCCAATATCCTATGAAAAACCATTTACAAGACAATATATTTCTTAAAATAGTTGCATGTAAAAATTAATAAATTATTACGTGTATTCTTTTATTACTTTTAAGTTTTAGCTTCCTTATATGGTTGCATTTAAAAGGATTGATTAACTTAGGATTGCTAAAAACGATTGCCCATGCCTACTATACAACAATGGCTATCCCAATATGGAGAAAGCCATCAAAATGATACCAATAAAACGATTCACTGGATTTGTGTTCCAGTCATTTTTTTCTCTGTTGTTGGATTCCTTTATGGCATTAAACTGCCCTTTTTTATAGGGGGCCATAAAATGAACGTGGCTATTATTGGGTTGGCATTATTGATTGTTTATTACTTTTCGTTAAGTAAAACTTTATGGGTGGGAATGTTTTTATTTGGCAGCATTTGCTTGCTAATTTGCCATTTTATTGAATTGCTATTTCCAATTTCGTTATGGATGCTATCACTCATTTTATTTTCAGCCGCATGGATTGGTCAGTTTTATGGGCATAAAGTGGAAGGTAAAAAACCCTCCTTTTTTAAAGATCTACAGTTTTTAATGATTGGCCCGGCATGGCTGATGAGTTTTATTTATCAGCGGTTGGGAATAAAATTATAATTATTCAAGTCCAAATAAACCTATGTTCAACAACTGCAAAGTTTGCTCCTTGTAATTTTTAGGAATAAGAATAGATATATTATGACTACTTCCACCATAACTTACCATCCGGATTGGAATGTCTTTTAGTGCAGTAAATAACTGCTGCATCACATCTTTGGTTTCAGTTATTTCATTACCAACTATGGAAACAATGGTTTGATTAGCATCAATTTCCACAGTACCGAATGGCTCCAGTTCCTGAATGATTGCGGTTAGATTTGTATCATTATCTATTGTTAATGATACACCTACTTCTGATGTGGTGATCATATCAATAGAAGTACGATGCTTTTCAAACACTTCAAATATTTTTCTTAAAAATCCATATGCCAATAACATGCGGCTACTTTTTATTTTAATGGCCGTAATACCATCTTTTGCAGCTACAGCTTTTACACCTACACTACCTGCCAGTTCTGTTATTAAAGTTCCTTTGGCTTCAGGCTGCATAGTATTTAATAATTTTACCGGCACTTTATAAAATTGCGCAGGCCAAATACTGGCAGGGTGTAAAATTTTTGCACCAAAATAAGCCAACTCGGCCGCCTCTTCAAAACTCATTTGTTCAATGGCTACGGTTTTCTTTACTACCCTTGGATCGTTGTTGTGCATGCCATCTATATCTGTCCATATTTCGCACACAGATGCGTTTACTGCTGCAGCAATCAACGATGCACTATAATCGCTTCCCCCTCTTTTTAAATTATCAACTTCGCCCTTTGCATTACGGCTGATAAAGCCCTGTGTAATAAAGATGGTCTTATCTTTATTGCGCTGTAGTATCTGTGCCAGTTTTACTTTTATGCTTCCTATCTGAGGCTCATCATCATTGTCAATGGTCATAAAATCCAATGCTGGAATTAATGCATGATCGATTCCTTTTTCAGTAAGATAAACTGAAAATAATTTAGTGCTTAACAATTCACCCTGGGCCAGGATATCTTTATTAAGCGCTTCACTAAAAGATATTTTTAAAATAATATACAAAAACTCAAAATGCTCTGTAATAATATTTTTAGCACTGGCAAGGGCTTCATCAGTTGTAACCAATTTGGTAATAAAATTTTGGTAATGTGCTTCCAGTGCTTCTATTTGGTGCTTCGCAGTATTTCTGTCGGCATTGGCCAATGAATTACTGATCTCTACCAGTGAATTAGTAGTTCCGCTTAATGCAGATAAAACAACAATTTTAGATTCTTCGTCTTTAATAATCAGTTTTGCTACTTCATGCATTCTTTCGGGTTTGCCTACGCTGGTGCCACCAAACTTCATTATTCTCATTGCTATAAATATTTAATTGGAATGCAAATATAATTAGACCAAAATTAGAAGGATAATTTTTCCTTAGCAGGCAAATCTTTACATTGTTAGGTTGAATTTTTTACCCAATTCTTCCAGGTCTTTTACTACGGCTTCAAGTAAAGGTATTCCACTATTCAATCTTTCTGCTTTAATGGCTATTTCAGGTTCACCGGGTATAATTACTTTTTCGTGACCCACAACTGTTTTAGCTGAACGAAAACGTTGTATCCAGTTATCCATATTCAATTTAAAATCTGTGGCAGGTCTAAATGCATCAATACGCATTGCTCCAAAAAAATGGCCGATGCCCTCACCCGGCATATTTTCGGGCATTGGTACATAAGCAGGAAATGGTGGTACCCAAGGACCGTAATTGGCTCCACTTAAAATAGCAGAAAATATATCAACAATGCTACCCAGCATATACCCTTTATGGCTACCATGTTCTTTATCGCCGCCGAGGGGTAACAACGCCCCTCCGTTTTTTACTTCCGAAGCACTGCAACTTGGTTCGCCGGTTTTGGTTTGTACCCAGCCGGCTGGTGTATCTAAATTTTTTCGTTGCAATATTTCCAACTTTCCATTAGCAGCGGTGGTGGTGGCAAAGTCAGCCACAAAAGGAGGTTCATTACCGGCAGGTATGGCTACTCCAATAGGATTGGTTCCTAATAATCTCTCTACAGAAAAAGTTGGTGCTACCAATGGCGATGCATTTGTCATGGCAATACCAATCATATCATGCTCCAATGCCATCATTGCATGAATACCGGCTATGCCAAAATGGTTGCTATTTTTTACACTCACCCAGCCAGTACCTACATTTTTTGCTTTGTTTATTGCAATTTGCATTGCAGCAGGTGCAACTACCAAACCCAATCCTTTATCGCCATCTACCGTAGCTGTGGAAGGTGTTTCATGGACGATTGAAATGTTTGGATTGGCGTTGATGCGGTTGACTTCCCAAAGCCTTATATAGCCAGATAACCGGGCAATACCATGACTATCCACTCCGCGAAGATCTGCTGAAAGCAATACTTTAGAAGCGGTTTCTGCATTGGCTTCACTGCACCCAATTTGCAGAAAAATATTTTTAGAGAATGTAAAAAGTTGTTGGTAGGAATATAACAAAGCCATCGATTATAATTATGTACAAATTATTAATGTAAGTGTTTTAATAATGTCGTTGATCCTGTTTGCAATAAAGAATAAGAGTGTGATCTACTATGACAGACTAATACAAAAAATAGTCTGTAATGATTAAATGGCAAGACCAAAATTACTAAAATTGCAAATGCCTAACCGTCAACCCATCATTAATCAACTGTTTTAAGGAATCAATCCCAATTTTTAAATGACGTTCTACATATTCAGAAGTAACTTTTTTATCACTGTCTTCTGTTTTTACCCCCTCTGGGATCATCGGGCTGTCACTTACCAATAGCAAAGCACCTGTAGAAATTTTATTGTAAAACCCAACCGTAAAAATAGTAGCAGTTTCCATATCAATAGCATAAGCCCTCACCCGTTGCAGGTATTCTTTAAACGCTTCATCATGTTCCCACACCCGCCTGTTAGTAGTGTACACAGTACCGGTCCAGTAATCGCAGGCATAATCACGAATGGTAGTACTGATGGCTTTCTGCAACATAAAGGAGGGCAATGCCGGCACTTCCGGTGGAAAGTAATCGTTGCTGGTACCCTCCCCCCTTAAAGCTGCGATGGGAAGAATAAGGTCGCCTATTTTATTGCGTTTTTTTAAGCCGCCGCATTTGCCTAAAAACAATACTGCTTTGGGTTTAATAGCAGTTAGCAAATCCATTACAGTAGCTGCACCGGGGCTGCCCATACCAAAATTGATAATGGTAATATTATCGGCTGTGGCACATTGCATAGGCCTATCTAAACCTATAATCTTTACTTTATTCCATTTGGCAAACATGGCCACATAATTGGAAAAATTAGTTAGTAAAACATACTCGCCAAAGTTTTCCAGTTTCTCTCCTGTGTAACGGGGCAACCAGTTTTCTACGATATCTTCTTTTGTCTTCATTGATTGTATTTGTTTATTCGTTTATTTGCTATTGATAAAAGTACAAATATTTTTTCCAGCACATGATAAAGATAGCATACCCGCCATATGAACATAAAATAAAAAAAGAGGTTAATAAAGAATTGATATTTGATGAAATACGCAAACAATGGATCATTCTTACGCCTGAAGAATGGGTAAGGCAGAATTTTCTGCAATATTTAATTCAGGTAAAAAAATATCCGCAGGCATTAATTGCAATAGAAAAAGAAATTTTTTTGAGTGATGTAAAAAAGCGTTTTGATATTGTAGTATACGATAGAAATACAAAACCGTGGATGCTGATTGAATGTAAAGAAATGAATGTGGTTTTAAACAATGCTGTATTAAGCCAGGCATTGAGGTACAATATAAATTTGCAGGTTCCCTACATTGTTATTACAAATGGTAGCTATTGCTTTGCATTTACGAATACATATAACGAATTACAGGAATTGGATGAGTTGCCAGAGTTTTAAGATCTCCAGGCATTTTTTTATTTTGATTTAGTTTAATAGCCAAATAATAATATTTAGAATGAAAATGACGAATGCCGAAATTTTATAATCCAGTATTCGTCATTTTAAAATTGCCTAAACAATTGATACTATTTTTTAAACAACCATAATTTCTTTTTCTTTTGCCTCCAGGTGTTTTTCTATCAAGGCAATATAACGATTGGTCAGCTCCTGCATTTCTGCTTCTGCATCTTTTGCTGCATCTTCACTCAGGCCGTCTTTCTGCAATTTTTTAATTTGCTC
This sequence comes from Ferruginibacter sp., assembly GCA_025352625.1. GTDB lineage: Bacteria > Bacteroidota > Bacteroidia > Chitinophagales > Chitinophagaceae > Ferruginibacter. Next base: position 14,017 of record JANXSR010000148.1, on the reverse strand, counting down.
AATAGCATCCCGGCGAATATTCCTAATAGAAACTTTTCCATTTTCGCCTTCACCATTACATCTTTTTACCAGTTCTTTTCTTCTTTCTTCAGTTAAAGGTGGCAGAAATAAGCGGATATAATTACCATCATTTTGAGGGTTGATACCAATATTGCTTGCGATGATAGCCCTTTCAATAGGCTGTAACATATTTTTTTCCCATGGCTGAACAGAGATTGTACGGGCATCTAAAACCGAGATGTTAGCGATTTGTGCAATTGGTGTTGGCGAGCCGTAATAATCAGCTACAATACCATCAAGCATATTGGGATTTGCTTTACCAGCACGAATTTTTATTAATTCTGTTTCTAAAAAACTAATTGCTTTTTTCATGGTGGATTCTGTATCCAGTTTAATGAGTTCTAATTCTTCTGACATAAAATAGAAAATTAAGTGGATGCAAAACTAAAGAAAAGAACAATAAGCAAATAAATAAATGAGGGACTAAACTAAAAAGAAGATAAAACTAACTGGCTTCTACAGATTCAGGAACAATAGATAATATTTTGTGGGAATTTATTACCCTGTCCTTATCCTTCATATTACTGATTGAAGTAAGTTTGTTTTTAGGGCGGCTGTAATAAACAATTGCAATTAAAACACAGGATATAGCCAACAAAAGGCTTATAACAACCGTGGTTCCAAGGCTACGTAGAAAAAACGCCAACAGGATGAATCCAATATTAGTTCCTACACAAAGCAGGGTGATTTTTGTATGACTAAACCCAAGCTCCAGTAAAAAATGATGAACGTGATTTCTGTCGGGGCTAAAAGGAGAACGCCTTTTAAAGATACGTAATGCAAACACCCGCAATGTATCAAACAAAGGGACTATTAATATGGCAATACCTATAGCAGGAGCAGCTTCTAAAGGAAATGAAACAGCTGGCGAATCTGCTATATTAATAAATTTAACTACCATTATGGAATTGATAAGTCCTATAAGTAATGAACCTGTATCACCCATAAAAATCTTTGCAGGAGAAAAATTATAAATTAAAAAACCTATCAAACTGCCGGCAAGCGAAAATGCCATTACTGCATATAATAATTGACCAGCATAATAGAAATAAGCACCAAACAGCATGGCAGTCAACAGACCCAAACTTCCTGCTAAACCATCAACTCCATCAATTAAATTAAAAGAGTTAATTATAACAATAATTGTAAAGAGTGTTAATACTATACTAGCTAAATGTGGAATGGTATTGATTCCGAAAAAACCATGCATATTGGAAATCTGTACTCCTCCAAATTTTATTATAATACCTGCCGCAATTAATTGCCCAATGAATTTTTTTGCAGCCGATAAAACAAGGATATCATCTTTAATCCCTAAAAAGAAAATGACTATTGCAGCTGCTGCAAAATATTGAAGTTCACTGCTGCCAACCGGAGCTCCTAATAATGTTGCTAAAATAAATCCGCCGAAAATGCCGAGACCTCCAAGTGTAGGGATAACCATTTTATGAACTTTACGTTCATCGGGCTCATCAAATAATTTTTTGCGCCTTGCAACCTCGATAATAATAGGTATTGCAAAAAAAGTAATCATAAAAGCAAAAGCAAAACTTAATAATATATTATCCATGCAGGCTTGTTGAATATGGTAATGATTACAAAATATTTATTGAAACAATTCTTACATTCCAAAACCTGTAACTAGATACAAATAATGGTTGCTTTACTAATTTTGATAATCGACTTTTGAACACACTTTATCAATAAATATTTATAGCAAAATAACGGATAAATTGCGAACTTATTATTATACGACAAAATTCATATTATTTTTTACTTTGGTAATGTATGTATTTGAAGTACGTTTGCATACAAAATTATAAAAATGATCAATTTAAAGGAAACAGCCAGCCAGGTAAGAAGGGATATTGTACGTATGGTGCATGCTGTACAAAGTGGCCACCCTGGTGGATCATTGGGTTGTGCAGATTATTTAACTGCATTGTATTTTAGTGCAATGAAACACGATCCTGCATTCAATATGAATGGAGAGGGAGAAGATTTATTTTTTTTAAGTAATGGGCATATTTCACCCGTGTTTTATAGTGTATTAGCTAGAAGCGGTTATTTTCCTGTGCAGGAGTTGTCGACCTTCAGAAAGTTGAATACACGGTTACAAGGCCATCCAACAACACACGAGCATTTACCCGGTGTAAGGATTGCCAGTGGTTCATTAGGCCAGGGTATGAGTGTAGCTTTGGGTGCTGCTTTAGCCAAAAAATTAAATAACGATACTAACCTTGTTTACTCGTTACATGGTGATGGAGAGTTAGATGAAGGGCAGAACTGGGAGGCGATTTTGTTTGCAGCTCACAAGAAAGTAGATAATTTAATCGCTGCCATCGATTGGAATGGACAACAAATAGACGGACCTACTGCTAAAGTGATGAACCTTGGCGACCTTGCTGGCAAATTTGAAGCTTTTGGCTGGACAGTTATTCACCTGGATAAAGGAAATGATATGGACGAAATAACAAAAACATTATCATATGCAAAATCACTTACCGGCAATGGTAAACCAATTGTCATTTTAATGAAAACAGAAATGGGCAAAGGTGTAGATTTTATGGAAGGAAGTCATGAATGGCATGGTATTGCTCCTAATGATGACCAGCTGCAAAAAGCACTGGCCCAATTACCAGAAACGATGGGTGATTATTAAAAAGGAAGTTCGAAAAAATTATAATAACAGGCTTCTCTTTTGAGAAGCTTTTTTTATGCTATCTTAATTCAATCAACTGTTTCGAAGCTTTACGGGCTGGAAACCAGGATGCAAAAAAAGCAATAATAATCGCCGTGAAAGTCACCAGTAAAAAATCAGAAGCCTGAAGCTTTACCGGAAAATAGTCTATTAAAAAGGATCTTCCCTCTAATTTTATTAATTTAAAATAAACCTGCAAAAAACAGATTATTAATGCCAGGATAATACCCGTAAAGATGCCAATACCTGCCAACAACAATCCTTCGCTCAAAAATATTTTTTGTATCATAGCTTTATTGGCCCCCATGCTTTGTAGCACACTTATATCTTTTTGCTTTTCCAGCACCAACATAGTTAGGGCGCTAACCATGTTAAAAGCAGCAATAAAAAGTATTAATGTAAGTACGGCATATATAAACCATTTTTCCAGTTTCATGGTGTTATAAAGACTGGTATTTTGTTGATACTTTGTTTGTACCACATAACTATTTCCTAAAAGATTTGAGAGCTGCAATTGAGCTGCCCCGAGATCAGTATTATCGCTCAATTTAATTTCTGCCCCACTATATTCATCTGTAGCAAAACCCATTTGCTGTTTTACAAAATCAATATTGGTAATGGCATATTTATTATCAAAATCCTGTTGAATAGCAAAAACACCTGTAGCTGTTGCGATACCTTCACTTAACGACTGCAAGGGGTCGCTCACGGAAATTTTTACTTTTTTGGGCAATATCAGTGTAAGTTTTGACTGGGCAAATGCTGCATCAACATTAATAGCTGCAGCATTCTGAATGCCTGTTCCAACTATTAATCCCGGCTCCTCCATTGTTCCCGTATTAAATTTTCCTGCAAAAGTTTTTGCAGCTACTCCTGTCACGTTGCTGTAATTATTATCAACACCTTTTAAATAAACAATGGTTTGTAAATCTTCATTTTGTAATAGAGCTTTTTCTTCGGCAATCAATGAAACAGCACTTACCCCCTTTTGTTGCTTTATTAAAGTAAGTTGCTGAGGAGTTAATATAAAAGTTTTTCCTTTTGCGGGAGCAATTTTAATATCGGCATAAAACGAAGCATATAAAGATTTTACCAGTCCTTCAAAGCCGTTAAAAACACTTAGCACCAATATCTGACAGGCTATGGCAAATGTGATAACTCCTACTGTTACCCAAGCAATAATATTGATGGCATTGGCACTTTTTTTTGCTTTAAAATATCGCCAGGCAAAAGTTAGATACATACCCCTATTCCCCAGTGGGGTATTTAGCAGTTATAAATTGAGTATAATTTTTATTCGGGCTTAAGTTCATCTTTTGTGTCAGTGCCTTCTTCCTTTTTTATCTTTTCAAATAATTCTTCCATTTTAAAAACATAATCAAGGGTATCGTCAATAAAAAATTTCAATTCAGGAATACTGCGTAATTGGTGGCGCACCCGGGTACCAAGCTCTTTCCTGATTTCTTTATTTTTTTCTTCAAATTTTAATAAGGTAGCCTGTGTATCTTTTACCTGAAACATACTAAGGTAAACCCTTGCCTCAAAAAGATCCGGTGTTATTTTTACAGATGAAATTGAAATCATGCCTCCATCCATCATTGTCATCCCCATCCGACGAAAGATATCGTTTAGTTCTTCATTAATCAGCCCTGCTACCTGCTTTTGTCGTTTAGTTTCTGTTGTCATCTTAACAAGTTCTTTTAAAGGGTAAAGTTAGAGACTTTAAAGGACTTTATTGAACTGTGGTCTTTGGGCTATCTAAAACTAAGTGCTAAAAGACTCATTGTTATTGAGGGTGATAAAAAACGTAAGAAAAAGAATTGAAAAAATCCGCCATAGATAAATAATAAAAATGCCTGTCAAAAATTCGACAGGCATTTTATAAAAATACTATTTCATTTACTTAGTTGTAATTTAAATGGGCATTTCCATTAAAATTAGTTCCATCATAATACAAAGTAATTATATCATAACCGTTGGAAGTAATTGTCAATGTTGGAACAGAACCACCTTCCCATTTTGTATTGGCTGGCCAGTTTGCAATTGTCCTAAAGCCTGAGGCGTCCTGAATGATTTTGATTCTGTACATTTCCCCTGCTACCGGATTGATGATATTTAAATTTCTGTTTGATCCTGTAAGTGTTATTTCTGCATTGGTAGTTTCTGTTGTTGCAATATCCCAGGTTATATCTGAACCATCGCTTAATGCAGTTGGAGTAATCCTGCTGGCTCCCCCTCCTCCACTTCCTAACGTAACTTCAATTATATTTCCTGCTGCATCTGTGGCAAGGTTGTAGGCAGGCGTTCCTGTATTAGTTCCTGCACCGAAGCCCTGTAATTTTAATTTGCCAAATAATTTTGTTGAAATTGTTGAAGTATTGCCTAAAACTGTTGTGTTACTTCCATCTCCAACTGAACCATAACCAATAACAATCTGGTTGGTTTGATTATTTGCTTGCGCCATTGTGTTGGCGCCTAAAAATATAGAGTTATCAACCGCTGTGTTGGGTGTTACGCCTCCAGAAATAAAAACGCCTGCATTAGCACCTGAAGCCAAATTATAACTTCCCGTTGCAGTGTAATATAAAGACCTGTAACCGCTAACAGTATTTAGCTGTCCATCAATGTTACTATACAACGCCTGGTTTCCTAAAGCTACGTTTTGACGACCAGTTGTGTTAGTATAGAGAGAGAGGCCACCAAATGCAGCATTTTGAATACCTGTAGTATTATTGTACAATGTATAATCTCCCAGTCCGGCATTTTGTTTACCGGTAGTATTAGAAAAAAGTGATTGGTTCCCAATGGCCGTGTTATCACTACCGTTGGTATTGAAAGGAAGTGCAAAATATCCAATGGCTGTATTTGTACTTCCTGTGCTATTAGAAGCCAATGCCTGATATCCATTAGCAGTATTGCCATCGCCTTTGGTGTTGGAGAAAAGTGCAAGGTTACCTGTTGCGGTGTTATATCCACCTGTGGTATTGGAAAAAAGTGTAGAAACACCCAAAGCTGAATTAGAACCGGTATTGCCTTTGCCTTTGCCTACTGTTAAACCATTTACCAAAATATCGGTTGTAAAAGTTTTAATTCCGGTAATTGTTTCTGTACCTGCTTTGTGAACAAACAAATTATTGTTAAAAGTACCGCCGGTTTCATCTGTATAGGCCAATCCCTTCCATGAGGTGCCAGTATATATAAACACTCTGTTGGCACTATCCGTATTGGTAATTAAAAGCCCGCTTGCAGGACTGGCTATTGCTTTCATTTGAACAGTTGTCATTCTTGGAATTAACACACCCTGGGTAGTACTATTTACATCAAGAATTGTTGTTGGTGTTGTAGTACCTATACCCACATTTTGAGCTTCGGCTTTCACCATCAATAGAAAAATTGATGTAAAAATTAATAAATGTTTCATGTTTATTGTCTTTTTGAAATAAATATAGAAATCTATAACGAAATAACAGGTAATGTATTATACAGCCTGCATAATTTAGTAAAATAACTACTAATATAAAAAGTTATAGCATTAAATACCTGAGAGCGAAATGTTGGAATGTAAGTTTACTTGTTTACTAAATTTATAGCGTTGGCATGGTAAAGTAAAAGATAAAAAAATGGTAAGTCAGTTTTCATTTTTGCACATATGTGCATATGCATCTCTGGAGAAGTAGAAATTATAAAAGTAATTTAGTTTATAGCCCTTACGCTAAAAGAGATTTTAAAAGTCGATCGATAAAACACTAAAATAAATTAGCTATTTGAATAAATGATAAACAACAAGCAACTGAATTTTAACTTACCAGCACTTTTACTTCAGCAAGTTCTCTAAGCATTTTTGCAATCCCTTCTGCATCTAATTCAATTTCACGGTACAACTGTTTAGGTGAACCATGCTCAACCAATCTATCAGGAATACCCATTATTTTTATAGTGGCTTTATAGTTATATGTATTCATAAATTCCAACACGGCTGTGCCAAAACCTCCTACTACAGTCCCATCTTCTATGGTCACTATTTTAGTGTATTTGGTAAATATTTCGTGCAACAATGCTTCATCAATTGGTTTTACAAACCTCATATCATAATGAGCAGGATTAATACCTTCGGCCTTTACATCACGTATAGCAGCGGCTGCAAAATTACCCGGATGACCAAAAGAAAGTATCGCAATATCCTGTCCATCCTTTAACTTTCTGCCCTTACCAATTTGTATTTCTTCGAAAGGGGTTTTCCATTCCTGCATAACGCCCTCGCCCCTGGGATAACGAATTACAAAAGGATTTTTGGTTGTCTCTAATTGTGAAGTATACATTAAGTTACGCAATTCTTTTTCATTCATTGGCGCACTAACAACCATATTAGGTATACAACGCATATAGGCAATATCATAACAACCATGATGTGTTGCACCATCTTCTCCAACAAGGCCAGCCCTGTCTAAACAAAATACAACAGGCAATTTTTGTATAGCCACATCATGCACTACCATATCATAAGCCCGTTGCATAAAAGAGGAATAAATATTACAAAACACTCTCATTCCCTGTGTTGCTAAACCTGCACTCAAGGTTACTGCATGTTGTTCACATATTCCAACATCAAATGCCCTTTCCGGCATTTTTTCCATCATGTATTTTAAAGATGAACCACTGGGCATTGCCGGGGTAATCCCCATTATTTTGTCATTCATTTCTGCCAGTTCAATAATGGTATAACCAAATACATCCTGGTATTTAGGGGGTTGAGGAATATCAAATTTTTTCTTTTGTATCTCGCCGGTAACTTTATCAAACAAGCCTGGAGCATGCCACTTGGTCTGGTCTTTTTCTGCCAGTGCATATCCTTTACCCTTTATTGTCTTAATGTGCAAAAGTTTTGGACCAGGTATATCTTTAAGGTCTGATAAAGTATCTACAAGCTTGGTTATATTATGACCATCAATAGGCCCAAAATAGCGGAGATTCAACGCCTCAAATAAATTAGCACTACTGCTCACCATACCCTTTATACCATCTGTTAGTTTTTGTGCCATGGAACGGGAAAAGGTTTTTCCCACAGGTAATTTACCCAGCAAATTCCATACATCATCTTTCACTTTATTATAGGTATGAGACGTAGTGATATCTGTGAGATATTCTTTTAATGCCCCCACGTTGGGGTCAATGCTCATACAGTTATCATTTAAAATAATAATAACATTGCTGTTTGCAATGCCAGCATGGTTCATGGCTTCAAAAGCTAGGCCCGCAGTCATAGCCCCATCTCCTATTACAGCAATATGTTGCCTGTCTTTCTCGCCTTTGTAATAACTTGCCATTGCCATCCCCAAAGCTGCACTGATTGAAGTTGACGAATGACCCACACCAAAAGTATCGTATTCACTCTCGTTTCTGTTTGGAAAACCACTTAAACCATGGTATTTTCTATTGGTTGGAAACTGATCTCTTCTACCGGTTAAAATTTTATGTCCGTAAGCCTGGTGGCCAACATCCCAAACCAGTTGATCGTAAGGCGTATTAAAAACATAGTGTAAAGCAACACTCAATTCTACCACACCCAAACTTGCAGCAAAATGACCTCCATGCACACTAACTACATCAATAATATATTGACGTAACTCGTCAGATACCTGGTGTAATTGATCTTTACTTAACTTTTTAAGGTCTTCGGGGCTGTTAATATCACTTAATAATTTGCCGGCTTTAATTTCCATGCGTTGCTTTTTGCAGTGTAAAGTTAAGGTTTTAGGTGCTTTTACATAATTATATAAACAAAGTACAACGTTAAAAGTTGTAGAATTATTTAAAGAATAGTTGTTTTTATTACTTTGAATTATTGGTATCAGAAAAATATTAATAAACAAGGACCATAGCCGCGTATCTTGAAATTATAGTTTCATTGCTTAAACATTAACTATTTTTAAACCGGGGAATAATTCATATAAAAATATAAATATTGCATGCAGTTTCCAGTAGAAATTCATTTTGTAAAAAATAGTATCCATTTACATGCATTGATGGAAACAGCTGGCTTTTTTATTGGCTTCAGGTATTTCTTATACCTCAGAAAAAAACAAGGCGATATTATTGAATCAACCAACAGAACCTGGATATTAATAGGTGCCATTTTTGGTGCGCTGGCAGGAAGTCGGTTGATTGGCTCTTTGGAAAGACCCAACGAATTATTGCATGCCAAAAATATTGGAGAATACATTTACAATAATAAAACGGTATTAGGCGGATTTTTAGGCGGCCTGTTTGGTGTAGAGCTTATAAAAAAAATAGTAGGTGAAAAACATAGCAGCGGCGACCTTTTTACTTACCCTATAATATTGGCACTCATTATTGGCAGAATCGGTTGCTTTAGCATGGGTGTTTATGAAGAGACTTACGGCACACCAACTAAACTATTTACGGGTATTAATTTGGGAGATGGATTAATGCGGCACCCTGTTAGTTTGTATGAAATCTTTTTTCTAGTATTGCTGTGGATAGGATTACTGATGCTGGAAAAAAAATACCTGCTGGCAGAAGGTGGCCGGTTTAAACTATTTATGATTGGGTATATTTTGTTTAGGTTTTTCCAGGATTTTATCAAGCCTTCCTACATCGTTATTGCTGGTTTATCTACCATACAATTAACAGCCATTTTGGGTTTAGTTTATTATTACCGATACATCATTCATCCAAAAAAATTATTACAAGCCAATGCCTGAACGCCCTTACATCTATTACGATTTTACCCTTAGTATCTGCAGCACCTGTTTACGCCGTGTGGATGCCAAAATTGTTTTTGAAAATGGCAATGTGTACATGCTTAAAAACTGCCGGGAACATGGCTTTGAAAAGGTATTGATTGCTACAGATATTGAGTACTACAAAACACTCCGCAATTACAATAAGCCTTCTGAAACTCCCTTGCATTTTACTACTAAAACACATTATGGTTGCCCGTACGATTGTGGCCTTTGCCAGGATCATGAACAGCACAGTTGCCTTACCGTTATTGAAATAACTGACCGGTGTAACCTGCAATGCCCTACCTGCTATGCTATGAGCAGTCCGCATTATGGAAGGCACCGGACAGTGGAAGAAGTAGAAAAAATGCTGGACATTATTGTAGCCAGTGAAGGCACACCGGATGTAGTACAGATAAGCGGTGGTGAACCCACCGTACATCCTGATTTTTTTGCCATCATGGATATTGCCAGGAAAAAGCCTATCAAACATTTGATGCTAAACACCAATGGTATCCGCATTGCCAAAGATTTTGAGTTTACAAAACAGTTGGCATCTTATGCTCCTGATTTTGAGATCTACCTGCAATTTGACTCTTTTAAATCATCGGCGCTCGAACAATTAAGAGGCAAGGATTTAACGGAAGTAAGAATGAAAGCACTGGAGCATTTGAATGCATTAAATCTTTCCACCACACTGGTAGTAACTTTACAGCAAGGTGTAAACGATGATGAGATCGGCAAAATAATTGAGTTTGCCTTACAGCAAAAATGTGTTCGGGGTGTCACGTTTCAGCCAACACAGGTAGCGGGTAGAACAGAAAATTTTAATCCTGCAACCGACCGCATAACACTGACAGATGTTCGCCAGAAAATACTGGATCAGACAAATATATTTAAACCCAACGATCTGATACCGGTGCCCTGCAATCCGGATGCGCTGGTGATGGGTTATGCATTGAAACTGGCCGGGCAAACCTTTCCATTAACAAGATATATTGACCCTGCACATTTACTGGATAACAGCCGCAATACGATTATTTACGAACAGGATGATGCACTAAAAGAAAAGATGATCGACATTTTCAGCACCGGTATTTCTGTTGACAGGGTAGAAGAAAATATGAAGCAACTGCTCTGCTGCCTTCCACAGATCGAAGCACCAGGTTTGGGTTATGATAATTTATTTCGTATCATTATCATGCGTTTTATAGATGCCTATGATTTTGATGTAAGGGCCATTAAGAAAAGCTGCGTACACATTGTACATAAAGATGGCCGCATTATTCCTTTTGAAACAATGAACTTGTTTTACAGGGATGATAAAGAAGCGTATTTAAAGCAACTGCAACAGGAAAGAACAACGTTGCCTGTTTAAAAATATAAAATGGAAATATTATTCTTGCTGATTTTTGCCCCGTTTATTTTGATGATCATTGGTATTATACAATTGACAAGGAGTGATTTAGTAAAAAAGAAAAATGGTAAGAAATTGTTGCTGGCAGGCATTGGTTTACTGGGTGTAGAATTATTGATCGGTTACTCAATTTGCAGCAATATGAATTTTGGAGGAATGCATTAACAATATGAAATATGAACCAGGCATTTAAAAAAACAATGATCATTTCTTTTATTGTTTATGCAATAATAGCCCTGCTTATCTTATTGAGCGGCGGCCGGGATACGGCATCAATGATTGGATTGACAGGCTTGCTATTGGGAATTGTATATTTCTTTTTTGGCCTCATACTATGCATTTCGCCATCCAGCAGAGACGTGGGTAAAGGGTTGCTTGCAAGTGCCGGAATAATATTTTTAATTGGAGTAAGTGTATGTTCTCTTTTCAATAGCAATGTTAATTTCCATTAAACATACTGCATCATATTTAAGATCAAATCCGCATCCGGACAATTGTTTAAATACTTTTCTTTTTCGCTAATTGCGCAAACGCCGGGATAATCTCCTTTACTAACTCTCATATCCTGGATGATCTGAAAATGCAGGTGCGGCGGCCAGTCACCATTCTCTTTTGATTCGCCAAAATGTGCCAGCAACTCTCCCCGGCTGATGTATTTTCCTTCCTGCATATTTACCAGGTCTGCAATGCTAAGGTGTCCATACAGGGTATGGAAAACAACTGTCTCCAACTGGTGTTGCAAAATAATAGTAGCCCCATAATCACCAAAATTATCATTGTAGGCAAAGCTGTGGACAGTACCACCAATGGGTACAAAAACCTTTGTGCCAGCAGGGCCCCAAATATCTATACCAAGATGGATAGAACGTGTTGGCGTACCGGATAAACCAGTTGATTCGAAATGGTTGCTGCGCTGGTATAATATCCTGTCTTCGCCATAACCACCAATGCCATAAGTAGCATGGGCAGCTGATAATTTATTGCTGATGTGTTGAGAAAATTTTGCAGTATCTGCGATCAACTCCGTGGTAAGTTCTTTATTTGCGCTGGTAAAATCCAACAATAATAATTTGTCTGTAGTAGCATTAAAATCAACAACACTGCGGAAACCAGTTTGATTTTTTTTCAGCACATTTTCAAGTTGGCTTTTCATAAATTGAAGGTAAGCATATCTTTTTATGTAGCTCTTAAATTCACCAAGAGGAGCATTGCGCTGGTGCCTGATCGCTCATTTTCCCAAAGCTATACTTTGATAAATTTACTCCTGCAACAATTATTGTTTACCGCCACCGATGAATTTTAGTACGATAAAAACATCTCCATTTTATTTGCAGGCCGGGATGAAATATTGGCCATGTTGACATCAATGGAAAGCAACCATTCCTCTTCCAGCACATTGGCAAAGGTTTCAAAATAGGCAATGGCATCCTCTTTTTTATTACGCTTCAACCAGCGAAAACCGCCGGGCAATTGTTCCAATACTTTTCTGTCAGAAAGGTACTCTATGTGATGTATATCTGTTTGGGTTAATCCAATTGCCTCCAGCTTTGTAAATACCAAAGTCAGCGGGGCATTGGTGGTGGGGCAAAATTCCTGCGCCAGTTCCGTCCACTCGCCGGTACCGGTATGTGCGTATTGCAATATTTCTTCTTTGGTAAATTTTGTTACGGACTGCACCAGGTTGCCGCAATTGCAGGCTCCATGGTGCCCCCAGCTATGATAAGCTCCGTTGCGTAAACTGTCAGCCGTTAAGCGCAATGCGTTGATTAGTTCGGGTGTTGCTTTTGCCATAGAATAAATTTACTCCATAAAACACCCCAGATAAACTTTTGTTTAATGAGGCACTTAAAAATAATGGGGGTAGGGTGGGTCACCCCAAAAAGGGTGGCTCACCCTGCACACTCCCCTGCACACCAACTTACTCCAGCTTAGAGTTAGGAAAACCGTTTTCATAATAATACTTCACCCGTTCCTCATGCAAAAGAATAAACTTATCTACCCCGCCAAAAAAATGCAACACCTCTTCTGATACAATATAGTCACTACAATTTTTTACACACAAAGAATAAGAATTGTGTGAATACAAAGTATAATCACTAAACACTTTATGTTTGAACGAATTAAGATGTACATAAATAATTGCTGTTTGCAGCCACCCGTCGGTATCAATTCGTATCCGCTTAAATGGCTTTTGGAATAAGCCGCCGTGGCGCCGGTATTTATTTTTGGTATAGTTGGCAAATGAGACCATAAAGCTATTTACCTGCCGCTCTATCACTTCATCAAAAATTGCTTCACTTTCTGGTGTCAGTAATAATTTTTTCATGGCGACCGTCTGCTTTGGCAGTTCTGTTTTATGAATGCTTTTTGTTACCGTTTCAATTGGTTTTATTTTAATGATAAAATGTGCATGATTGCTCAACAAGCAATAAGCCCAGTTATCAAATGCTAAACTTGTAAATTGCTTAAACCTGGTTAAGAAAATTGAATAATCACTGTCTTGCTTAAACAGTAAAATACCATCAATACTTTTAAAAACGATGTGGTAATAATTGTTTGGAACAAAGGGAGATTTGAGTAATTCAGAAACCGGCATTTGAACGTTTTTCTAATGGGCTGTACAGAGACGTGTTTACAATAATAATCTATAGATAAGGTAACCTTTATTTTAAACAAGGTGGGTCACCCCCAAAAGGGTGGCTCACCTTGTTTAAAAGTTCGCTATTTTTTCACGCTAAAACTTTTCTTTGTTGCCGGGTGTGCCAATCTTTCTTTGCTAGCCGGGTGAGTCACCCTTTTTTGGAGTGACTCACCCGGTTGCTTACACTACCACATTCACCATTTTATTCTTTACATAAATAATCTTTTTGGGGTCTTTTCCATCCAGCCATTTTTGTACGACTTCATTTTGCAAAATCATTTTTTCAACTTCTGCCTGTTCAAGGTTTAAAGCCAGGTTAATGTTGGCCCTTACTTTTCCATTGATAGAGATGGGGTACTCTTTGCTGCTTTCAACCAGCAATGCAGCATCATAGGCTGGGTAGGAAGCATCTAAAATGGTACCGGCATTATCTATGTGGTGCCACAATTCTTCTG
>JANXSR010000139.1 GCA_025352625.1 Ferruginibacter sp. | reverse complement strand
AAAGGCACTCCCCACCAGGGCTATTACTGGGTGTATTACAACACCCACAGCCGGCAGGTATTATTTAAATACCAGACAGGCCGTGCCGCACAGTGGCCAAAAGAAACATTAAAAAACTACCAGGGCTATCTGCAAACAGATAGGTATGCCGCCTACAATCAATTTGATGGCGTGGAAGGGATTACCACCTTAAATTGCTGGGCGCATGCACGCCGTAAATTTATAGATGCTCAAAGTTTTGACAATGCAAAAGCAAGTGAAGTGCTGGCACAAATACAATTGCTGTATGCGGTAGAAAAATATTGTGCAGAAAATAAGAATGCCCCGGATGAAATAAAGAACTACCGGCTGCAAAATGCTGTGCCTATTTTAAAAACACTGCACGGGATTCTGCAAGCACAGCTAACCAATAGCCTGCCCAAAAGCCCGTTGGGCATGGCATTACAATATACCCTTGCCCGTTGGGATAAACTCAACGTATACCTGCAGGATGGAAATCTGCGCATTGATAATAACCTGGTGGAAAACAGCATACGCCCGGTAGTCATTGGTCGCAAAAATTATCTGTTTGCCGGAAACCATGAAGCCGCCCAAAGAAGCGCCATGCTTTAAGGTTTATTTGCCACCTGCAAGCTGCACTATGTAAATCCTATCAAATGGCTTACCTACGTTTTTGAAAATATCAACCAGCATAAAATAAATGCTATAGAGGAACTACTGCCACAAAATTATGCAGCATTAGTTAAGAGATAATGATGGGGTTGGTAAAGGGGATACGATCTTGCTGCTACGCACTGCACCTTTAAAATAAGTGTTGGCCAGGTCGTAAAGAATAATTTTATCGTCCAGGTCAAAGAGTTCATTGGTACGTTTGCTCAAATGCTTTTCCAGTTCATCTTTTACTTCGTAGAGGCAAAGGCTGCTTTCATAAAGTTTGTACTTGGTGATCTTTTCCACAGGGTAACCGGTAAGTTCGCAAACGGGAGAATTTTCTTTGATCCATTGACTGGTACGCATTTCGCTTGCCGGATGTGCGGCACGACTGATAATATTGGTAAGTGCCAACCGGATTTTTTCGGGTGCCCAATCTTTGCTGCCTAAAAAATAGGCGATGCCCAATTGACTCAGTGCCTGCATACAAAGCAATTCGGTGCCAGTTTCCTTTATATCTTTATTTGCTATGCTTGTCGGTATCAATTCGATAAAAGTCTTTACCGGCGGCTATATCAAGGCGTTGCTTCTCCTTACTGAGGGTAAAAACTTTTGAGCAAGGGTTTCCGTTACTGCATCGGTGGCGCCAAACAAACTTTGTTTTCCGGTATAATTTTGCTTCACCAGTTCATCGATGCGAGTGGCCAGTGCTTTTTTTTGATTTGTTTCGGGCAATTCTTCCAGCGTGCCAAGGTGAAGTATGGTCTGGTGGCGCACTGTAGCATCAATGCGATAACTTTCGCATAACCGATAGTGCATTTTTCGCTCACCGGTATTTTTGATCGTCTTAAAAATAACCTTCAGAAACATAACCAAAGCTATTATTAGCGGGCACTATAAAAGTCAGCACTGACGGGGTCTACAATCACTTTTTAAAAAAATAATTATTGATTTTGAAATAGTTAATAAATTTACTAAGACGAAAAAACACTATTTTAACAGTTATTGACCCATATTTTAATATTTGAAGTACTTTGGGCTGCAATGTGGATTAATTCCTTACGCAGCTGTATTTCCTGTGCCTTTATGGCCAACAATTCAATTTGCTTTCTTATTTGGCTAAGCTGCATATTGGTTTGCTCTTCCATAGCCGTTAGTGCCTTATAGCGAATCACGCATTCTTCAGCAGCTTTTATTACAGTACAGTTTACCGAGGTGGAGTAAGGCATCACACTTAATTGCTTGTGGTAAATCTCTGTATTTATGTATGCGTTGCCGTTTGGTGCTGTTCCATACTGTGTTGTTTTTAAATAGCCATTAGGTAATAATTCATTTACTACTTTTAAAATAACCTGCTCCATCTTTATAAATTCAACCTCAAAATGCAGGGCATCTACAAAATTTGTTTTGGTGTATTCTGCCAGTTCTTTTTCTTCAAAAGGAAAATACGCCTGTTCATCACTTAATATATAAGAAGAGGCAAATACCTGGTTCTCCAACGTAACCCAATTGATACTGATGCTGATTTCTTTTTTGTTTTGAGTAGCTGCCATTTTATAAATTCCCGATTTGGGGCGATCACCAAATTCGTAGGAACCCTTTTCAGGAAATAATTGCCAGGAAGCTAAAAAATTATAGGCTTGTAGACACTATATTTTGTGCTCATTCTGCAAAGAAGCCTATACCTAAATAGTCGTAAAAATTCAACTTTAGTAAGCTTAGAAACCTTAGAGAATTAATGAAAAATTAAGACTTATCCATAAATAACACTTGCTTAAAGATGTTTTAATTTTAAAGACGAGAATTTCGAGATGATTAAACCATTTTACACCATTTAGAATCGGAACACAATATTTAAATTTCTCACCTACTTTATTCATTTTCAATATACTTATGGGGGGTTGTCCTACCCCGTTTACTCCCTCACCATACTCCATTGGGTTAATTTTTGCAGTTATTTCCAATAATACTACTGGTTAAAAACGTGAGGAGGAAAATATGAGCAACAGTGTATATCAAATCAATAAAGGCATCAACAAGCCCATCGAGTTTAAAGGCTTAAAAGCACAGTACATCTGGTACCTGGGCGGTGGGCTTGTTGCTTTGTTAATACTCTTTGCCATCATCTACATCATCGGTGTAAATGTATTTATTTGTCTTGCTTTAATTGTTTCCCTCTCAACTGCCTTATTCATGTATGTATATAAACTCAGTCGTACTTACGGCGAATTTGGCTTAATGAAAAAGCTAGCAAAAAAAGCTGTACCAAAGGTCATTAAAAGCTATTCAATAGTTCTTTTAAAAATGCAATTACTTAAATGAAAAACCTGCTTGACATACTACCCGTTTATGGAGTGGAACATGATGCTATTCTTTCAAAGATGGGAGATATTACTGTTGCCTTTAAAGTTGAATTGCCTGAATTGTTTACGATGAGTAATGACGAC
>JANXSR010000120.1 GCA_025352625.1 Ferruginibacter sp. | reverse complement strand
CGCTGAGGTGCATTACTATATCCGTGAGTTTTAATAAAAAATGTAGCTTTAATATTATTTAAAAACAAAGAAAAATTATTTTTACATCCACACAAAATGAACAAGCAGCAAGTAAGCCATACTACCAAAAAAAATTTCAGGCAATTAAAAATATATACCAAAAAGTTTACTAAAAATACTGCTGCAAAAGACATCCATAGATACAGGGTAATCTATAAAAAATTGCGTGCCTGTTTGCGAATGATTGGCAGCCTAAACATTTATTCTGTTAAGCCCATTGTTTCAAAAAACTTAAAAAGTACTTACAAAATTTGCGGAGCAATTCGTGATTTACAATTACAACAACAACGACTTAAGCAATCACCAAAACAGGAGCTGAAAATATTGAAGCCTTACCTGCACTTACTTAAAACAAAACTAATTCAATTAAAAGCAGCACTTGCAGAAAACGTTGTAACAAAAAACAAACCAGCAACTAATAATAGCGCTGCCGAAATACTTTCAGATAAATATTTCGTTCGGCAGTGTATTCATTATGAGCAACAACAATGGGTAACAGTTTGCACAATTATTCAATCTGGTTATTTTACAGATGATAAACTACATACGATTCGAAAAATTTTAAAGGATTTTTTTTACAATTTAGAATGCTGCAATCGAAAACAAAAGAAAAAAATATTTCACCTGTTAAATATAGCAAAAGATGAGGCTTATTTTAATAACCTGATTGACCAAATGGGTGCTTATCAGGATATTTGTTCTTCGATTATTTTCTTAAAAAAGCAAGCGCTTAATAAAATACACAAACAATGCGCAGAACTGCTGCTGCAAACGAAAAAAAAATGGGTAAAAGAAAAAAAAGCTAGTAAAAAAGTACTTATTATGCAATTAACAACTGATTTTTTTAAAGTAAAAAATTAATCCTCAAATTATAGATACCTAAAGAAATAGCATTTCGAAAAATTGAGTTTAATAAAATAAAGAAGGGCCGGGATAAAAATCCAGCCCTGTTGCTTAAATTCCAATAACCTACTAAAACCGGTATAAAAGTAGCCGTAAAAATAAATCATCTCCATGGTCTTCGTCAGTTGCTTAACTGATTGTAAACATGTTTTTACCTGTATAAATGGGCTAGTTTAATTATACGACGAAACTTTAAAAAAAGAGGGCCGGATAAAAATCCAGCCCCATTTTAAATCTAATATCCTTTGAAAAACCTGCGTAAAAGTTGCAGCTACAACTTTTTGAAACAATATTTATTATCATCAAACAGGCTGATTGCAAACAGCTTTTTACCAACACATTTACATTGATTGGCATTTACCATAAATTATACTGCCAATGGTAAGCTTTATTATTGTTTGCTGTTTAGCATCAGTGTTCCGGATGACGGCCATCACCTATAACAGCAGAAAGTTTAAGCAATTTAGTATGTTGAAAATAAGTTCAGTAACTAAACGATTATGTCTTTTTTTGTTCCATATAAAAATGAAAGTACAAATCACTTTGAGGCATTCTTTGAGTATGCCACGATGGGTATAGTAGTTACAAATGGTGCCGGAAAAATAAGTGCCATTAACCCATATGCTTTAAAGGAGTTTGGTTATACCAAAAAAGAATTGATTGGGCAAAAAATTGAAGTACTTATGCATACCCGCTTTCAGAAACAACATGCAGATTATCATAAAAAATTTATTGAAAAGCCCAATACCAGGCTTATGGGTGCAGGCCTGAATTTGTTTGCACAAAAAAAAAATGGAACTGAATTTTCAGTAGAAATAAGTTTGAGTAATTATTATCTTAATAATGAAAAATTTGTAATCTGCTTCATCAATAATATTTCTGTACGCAAAAAAGCGGAAGCTGAAATTGAGAAGCTGCACAATCAACTGGAAGAAGAAGTGAAAAAACGCACCAGTGATTTAACTACCACCCTGCAACAACTGGAAGTTGCCATCTCTTTTCAAAAAGCATTATTAAATAATGCGGGTGCCATGATTATTGCAACTGATGAAAATGGTATCATCAAACTTTTTAACCAGGAAGCAGCTTACAAAATTGGATACCAGGAATTTGAAGTTATTGACAAAAGCAAACCGCTGTTATTTCACAACAAAGAAGAGTTAGAAAAAAAGCGGATAGCGTTATTTAAGGAGTTAGGCTTAACTCTTAAAGATGACTTTGATGTACTGGTAGAAAAAGCAAAAAGAAATATTCATAAAGAAGAGCAATATACTTATATCAGAAAAAATGGAACAACTTTTCCGGTTTTATTAACCATCAGTTCTATAAAGGATAACAGTGGTTATATTACTGGCTTTATGGGTATAGCAATTGATATTTCTGACAGAAAAAAAGCGGAAGAAGATTTACGTGAATCGCTTAAAAAAGAAAAAGAGTTAAACGAATTAAAATCAAGGTTTGTTTCAATGGCTTCGCATGAATTCCGCACGCCGCTAAGTACTGTTCTTTCGTCTGCTTATTTGATAGAGCGGTACTCAACAAGCGATGACCAGTCAAAAAGAGAGAAACACTTACAGCGTATTTTTTCATCTGTAAATATGCTTACTGATATCCTGAATGATTTTTTAAGTGTCGGCAAAATTGAAGAAGGAAAAATACAGGTACGGTTATCACAATTCAATATTAAGGAAATGATTATTGAGCTCTCAGAAGAAATGAAAATAAGCCTGAAAAAAAATCAAATAATAAGTCCCCATCATGAGGGAAAAACAACTGTATTGCTGGATGCTTCACTGATGAAACACATCATTATGAACCTGGTTTCCAATGCAAGTAAATTCTCACCCGAAAACAGCCTGATTGAAATTAAAACTATCTGCTGTAATAATTATTACACCCTTTCAGTAAAAGATCATGGATTGGGTATTTCCAAAGAAGACCAGCAGCATTTAATGGAACGTTTTTTTCGTGGCACAAATGCTGGTAATATCCAGGGCACGGGATTAGGTTTGCACATTATTTCAAAATATGCTGAACTGATGAATGGCACTGTTACCTGCAATAGTGAATTACTAAAAGGGACAGCATTTATACTGAAATTTAAAATATGCTAGTATGAAAAAGATTTTACTAATTGAAGACAATGAGGACATTCGTACTAATACTGCGGAGATACTGGAGTTAACCAATTACGAAGTGATTGTTGCTGAAAATGGTAAAGTTGGAATAGAAAAAGCAATTGAACATAAGCCTGATTTAATCATTTGCGATATAATGATGCCGTTGCTGGACGGGTATGGAGTATTACACGCCGTACATAAAAATGATGCAATAAAAAATACGCCCTTTATTTTTTTAACTGCCAAAACAGAGCGAAGCGATTTTAGAAAAGGTATGGAACTGGGTGCAGATGATTATATTACCAAACCATTTAGTGGCACCGAATTACTAAATGCTGTGGATAGCCGACTCAATAAAATTGATTTGATTCGACAACAAATAACACCCGGGCTTGAAGGATTGCAACATTTAATACAAACATCAACAAACAACAATACGTTGCAATCAATAACAGAAGACCGCAATATCAACAAATACAAAAAGAAACAAATAGTTTATTCAGAAGGCAACCACCCAAACAGGTTGTATTATATTTTAAAGGGTAAAGTAAAAACTTATAAAACCAATGAAGATGGCAAAGAACTGGTAACAGAGCTATATAGTCCCGGCGATTTTCTGGGGTATGTTTCTTTACTGGAAGGCAGTATATATAAAGACACTGCAACTGCAATGGAAGAAACAGAGTTGGCCGTAATTCCTAAAGAAGATTTTGAAAACCTGATTAACAACAATAAGGAAGTGGCATTGCAGTTTATAAGATTACTTGCAAAAAATATTTCTGATAAAGAGAAACAACTGGTAGAACTGGCCTACAATTCATTGCGTAAAAAGGTAGCAAGAGCATTAACAACCTTACAATTAAAATATCCGCAAAAAAGTAAGGATAATTTTTCTATTGATATAAGCCGCGAAAGCCTTGCATCTATTGCCGGTACTGCTACAGAATCACTCATTCGTACATTAAGTGATTTTCGGAGCGAAAAATTGATAGACATAAAAGAAGGAAGTATTGTTATTATCAATCAAAAAAAACTAGAACAACTGCTGAGGTAAGGCAGCTTAAAATAATAAGGCATAACCAATAAATTTACCTGCCTATATTTTATAACACAAATTTGAGTCTCGAATTAAAAAAATCTCGTGTTGTGCTAATTTATGTTTTATAATTCGAACTCTTTTTAATAAATTTCTTTGCTGCATAAATCCTCTCCCCAATTATTACTCTTCTTCAAGTATCTTTTTTTGTTGCAGCACCTGTTGCTTAACCATATTATTTACAATCAACATTCCATATTCATGCCCCATACTTACTGCATTTATGGGGTCAAAAGATTGGGTGTGTACAGAGTAAATTAATTGTTGCATTTTCATTTCGTAGAAATTACTTTCCCAAAAATATTTAGTGTCAGTCACGTAATACCCCTTTTCATAAATACGGTGAGACAAAGCTGTTTGATATCCCCAAAAATGATCATAGTAATAACCATAAGGAGAAAATATTAATCTACCGGGTATATAATTACTTTCCTTTTTTTTATCAAGTAAAACTATTGTAATTACTGCGTCTACGCCGCTATTTTTTAATTTACCAATCGCAGTTTCCTCTTCCAGTTTATCAAAAGCTTTTGGTCCATATTCTTTTAAGGAAGATATGGCATCATATCCCAGTTCCTTCAGGTCTCCTACAAAATGATTTTCCATTTTTTCCTGCAGGTTGCCATCTGTATCTTTTATCATTGCAAGTACCAATAGCTTATTGTATTGATGAGAAACTGTATTGGGTGCCTTCCAGGACGTTGTAATTTTAGAAGTGCTGCATCCTGCTATAGCCAGTAAAAGTATCAACATCCGAATCTTTTTCATACAAATTAAATTTATTATTCACCTGTAATGTATAAGAAAAATAATGTGGAAACTATGATGTCTGTCAATAAAAAAGGAAATTATAATCAGCCAATAAAACTGATTGCTGTGTAGTTATTTAACAAGCTGCTACTTCTCGGTTAACTGTAGGTAGATTAAAACAACAGCTGCTGCTGTCATAAGCAACAGTGTAGTAAAACCAAGTATATTAGCCATTCTTCCGTTGGTGTATTTTCCCATTACTTTTTTATTATTACAAATATGCAAAATAATGGCAATTAATACCGGTGCTGTAAGTCCATAAAGAATGGCAGCATAAATCAACGCTTTAATTGGTGATATCCCAATATAGTTTAAAGACAATCCAAGGATGAGTGAAATTGCAATGATGCTATAAAATGCTTTTGCCTCATGAAATTTTTTATCAAGCCCCTGCTGCCAACCAAAAGCCTCCGTTATAATGTAAGATAAGGAACCACTCAAAACCGGTATGGCCAAAAGTCCTGTACCAATAACGCCAATTGCAAAAAGCAGATAAGCTGAATTACCTGCTAATGGTTTTAAGGCCATTGCTGCCTGCTCAACAGTATCAATCTGGTGAATACCTCCATTAAACAATACTGTACCTGTAGTGAGAATGATAAAAAACATAACAAGGCCAGAAAAAGACATTCCGAAATCAACATCCTGTTTCATATCGCTGATGATCTTTTTATTCACCACAAGATGACTTTTTTTATGCTTCATTTCTTCTACTTCCATAGAAGCCTGCCAAAAGAAAAGATAAGGAGAAATGGTGGTGCCTAAAATACCAACAAGGATGCTGATATACTCTTTATTAAAGTGAAAGGTTGGGATAAAAGTAGACCTGAGTATTTTCATCCAGTCCTGCTTAAATAAAAACGGAACGATTAAGTATACCAATAAAACGATACATAGATATTTTAAAATGGCAGCAATTTTTTGATAAGGCAGATAAATAATTAAACCTAAAAGCAGGATGGTAAAAACAACGCTAAAATAGGTTGCCTCAATAGATGGAAATAAAAGATTTCCTACAGCCCCCATCCCGGCAATATCGGCACCAATGTTCATTACTATACTTGGGAAACTAAACAGCACCATTAAATACAAAACCGGTTTAGGATAATTTTTTTTTAGTGTACCGGTTAGTCCCTGGGAAGTAACAAGGCCAATTCTGGCACACATTTGCTGTATTGAAGCCATCAGGGGAAAAGCAATTACAGAAGTCCAAAGTGTAGAAAGACCATATGCTGCGCCAGCCTGGGAATAAGTAGCAATGCCCGAAGGGTCATCATCACTGGCACCAGTAATCAACCCCGGCCCCAGCAGTTTCCAAAAACGAACAAATTTGTTTGATTTTTTTTTAGCCTTGCTCATTTCTTTATCGCACTTGAATGGTTGGCAAATGCACTACTAAAATTAGCGAAAAAGAGGTACGAATAATTTTTTATGTAAAGATGATCTGTAGATTTTTGATTAATAATCCTAAAAAAATTGACAACAAAATAATTCAAATTAAACCGGTACCACCATATTGAACTGACATTTATTTAAAACAATTCTAAGCAAAAAGAAACCCCTATCCTACCAATATATTTACTGCATCTATAACTTTTTCCCTTTCTTGAGCGTTCCTCCCGAAAGTAAAATACCTGAACCATCTGCAATGTTAAGTTTTAAAGAATCGATTTGTCCATGACCGATGTCTAAAAAAGAAACTGCTTTCAAATCTGCTTCAACGAATTTTACATGAAAGGCTTCTGATACTTTATAATCGGGCGACATTTCAAAAACTACCTGTGAAGAATCATTTTGAATTATATGCAATGAATCAAATTCAGGGCTCATGCTTTCCAGTTCAAAAGTTGATTTACCAGTCATGTTAATGCTGATACTTTTTTGTTTGATTTTAAACATTTCAAATTTAGTGTCGGTTCCGGTAACAGAAAGTAATTGAGGCGAAAACACCCTTACCAATGTATTCCATCCCATCCAGTTTTGTTCAAAAATATCTTTATAGGTGTTGGGAAATTTTAAAAACAACGTGTCATTTTTCACAAATGCTTTTACAACTTCCTTTTCATAGCCTTGCCAGTTTTTGTACACACGTACCGAAGGTTTACTACTTTGTTCAAATGCAATATTTGTAATATTACCGCCTCCAATATTTATATGGCTAAAAGGCTGTTCCAGTATTTTACCATAGTTCCAGTAAAGATCACTTTTATCTGCTTTATCATATTCTCTTTTTAAAATACTATTGGATATAAACAAACCCGCTATAAACAGCAACAGCATGCCCGTAAGAATTTTTGTGCTTAATTTCATCTTTACTTATTTTTAAAATTATCTTTAACAAACTGATCATATTGATTTTTTAATTCTTTCACATCTATATCCAGCAGGTACAGGTTTCGAAAAAAAACAGGCAATTCATTATCCATAAATTGCTCCTTTCTAAAAGTAAGAATTCTTTCCATTGCATCTTCTTCGGTAAAATAACCAACCCCCCTTTTATTGGTAATGATGTTACGCTGCTGTAAAAAATCATACGCACGCTGCACCGTATTGGGATTTACTTCCATCACTACTGCAATATCCCGTATGCTCATAACTTTATCACCCAGTTTCCATTTCTTTAATAGTATCTGTTCGCATACATACTCAGCTATCTGCAGATAGATGGGTTGGTTTTGTCTGAAATTCATTCCTTGTTTTTAAAATTCTTTTTCCTTTAACCTTAACCATGCAAGCATCCAAAGCGTTGCGGGTATTATAAACTGAATAAATATACTTACAACCCTCATAATATTTTCAGGCAATTCAATTCGCCCTTCATCCTTATTAACATCTATCCAAACAAGCCAGTAAGGCATGGCATTATTAACATGTTGAATCATTGCTTGTGCAATAAGCAGATTAAGTACCCAGGATCCTAACCAGAAGCCGCATATCAATAAAGCCACTTTAATAAAATTCACTTTATTAAAATAAAGTGACCCAACCAGCATAGCCCCCGAAAAATTTACAAATAGTAAGATTGCTTTATTGGCAATAAATCCATCATAAGGAAAAATTTGAACCTGATCATATAACTGTCGATAGAATGGGCCGTTGGCATCTAAGTTACGGTGATATATCCCTACAAATAATGTGTCGATAAACCGATAAAATAACAAGAACAACAACAGGTAAAAAACACCGGTGATTAATACTCCACATAACCATTTTTCAAATGCCGAAGCAGGCAGCGTTATATAATTTGAGCCCATGGCATTGGAAGTAAAATAGCTAAAAACAAAAGACGCCAAAAAACAGCCACCTCCTACAAGTCCCAACATAAACGATATGTTCTGTCCATCCTCAAAGCCAGCAAGCATTTTGCCTAAAACATACATAATAAAAACGATAGACAATGACAGTGCTGTTAAACCAAATAATTGCATGGGCCGCTCCAGTAATGTCTTTTTAAAAAGGAGGCCAAAACGATGAATATTAAATGTATTGTTCATTTCTACTGTTTTGATTAATTAAAAATCTGTTTTATTATTTCAGGATTTTCAGTAACGGCATTAAACAAATGCTCAAGGTTTACTTTTGATTCTGCTGTATTTTTATTCTCTGTTACAACATATATTCCCAACAGCGATTCTTCTGCATACAATATTTTATCTCCGGCGGGCATTTCATCAACCGTTGTAAAAAGTAATTTTTCGGCAATCGTCGCAACAGAAGCATTCAATAAAAGCTCCCCTTCATCAACAATCACTACACGGTCAATCAGGTTATCAAGGTCCCTAATTTGATGGGTTGATATAAAGATCATTCTATCGTCATTCATTTCAGCAGCTATCAATTTTCTAAACCGTTTTTTAGAGGGAATATCGAGCCCGTTAGTAGGCTCATCCAACAAAAGCACTTTAGTATTACAGGCAAGTCCAAACGCTATGATGAATTTTTTCTGTTGTCCAAAAGATAAAGTATTAAGTTTATCAGCCGTTTTTACATCCAGTTCTTCCAGGTGTCGAATCATATTTTCCTTGCTAAAGTTGGGATAAAATGGCGCAAATAAATTGATATACCGGTCGATGGTTAGTGAAGGCACATATACTTCTTCTGGAATAAAATAAATAGTTTCTAAAAAAGAAGGCAATCTTTTTTTAGGTAAAAAGCCATTTACCCAAATATCCCCGTTGGTTGGAAACAGCAGCCCAATAAGGTTCTTAAGTAACGTTGACTTACCGGCACCATTTTTTCCCAGCAATCCGTAAATGCTTCCGGCTTCAAGCGAAAGGGTAAGATTTTTGTACAATAATTTTTTTTTATTGTAGCCGAATGAAAGGTTAGCTATTTCAATCATTAGTGTATTAGTTTAGTAGTACACCATAAAGATAACAACTAATTTATTGTAACTACTCACCCCCCAATTTAGCGATAAGGCATAAAGCTTCCAATACCTTTTGTCCGGATTTGATAGCAGTGTCAATAATAGACCTTATGATAGCAAATGCATTTGCCCCATCCTGAGATTTAAACTGGCCGGAT
>JANXSR010000128.1 GCA_025352625.1 Ferruginibacter sp. | reverse complement strand
CAGCCCGGAACCGCTGCCCAATTGAAGATATAAAGTTGAAGTTAACAACAAAAAGCCAAATAGATATTCGTCTGCCCGAACAAAAGTACAGCGATGCAATGCAGAGTGTTGCCTGTGCGTTGGCTTTAAGGTTTAAATTCTTTCACATTGTATTCAATACTTTTCAAAGTAAATTTTCCATACACAAATTCTCCATCGGGGTAATGCCAAATAGTTTCTCCGTATTTCCAAATATTCTTACCATCTATTTGCACATATTCTTTTACAGGAGTTGAAAAACGGTATTGCTTCATTTCACCAATTACATATCTGTCATCAGAAATAAAATTGATGAGTTGCCCCTGCTCATTAAAATAAAGTGTGGCAGTTATTTTATTTATTCCATTTGTAAAAGAGGCTTTGGCAGATAAGCTATCAATGGGTGCCCACTCAATTCTTTTATCAATTAATATAGCAGGTGCCATCAAACACATATCGTTGAACACCGTTACAGTTTCAGCTTTGTTCATTTCTGTACCTTTTACATTTACTACTTTAAATAATCCTAACAGTTTTATTTGCATGGTTGCCTTTGCATTTTCGTAGCGATGATAACCCGGCAAAGTAGTTCCGTACATTTTCGCTTTCATAAAAAATAACCTTGTTGGGTTATCGAAGAAATTATATTGAAGAGAAGTGAATTTGAAAAAATCTTTCCCCTTTTCCCTCATTTCGCCATCAAATACAATTTTCACATTTTTTACTTTAGGTTTGTTAATCGCTCCTGTATAACGAATATATTTTTGAATGGGGATAGGTAGCGAAGCAATATCCGCTTCTGTTAATAAATCAATATTGGAAAAATTGGTTTCAGTAATATGTCTTTTTACATCTGCCTTAAACTCCTTCTCAAAATGAAAAGTTGCCCAAGATGCAATGGCAACAAAAAGGATAATAATATTCAGGATGCTTCCAAATTTTGCGTCTTTCCAAACGGCAATAATGAGTATTTGTGAGATAACAGCAGTCACAATTACGATGTATGGCCAGCTTTCTTTTTTAAGCAAGAATAAAAGTGTTGCCACCACAAAAAGTATTGCAGTAAGCAGCCAAAGTAAACCATTTGGTTTTGAAATATCTTTTGCTAACTGTGTTACATTACCATAGTTATAAGCTTTTGCAAAACCCGTGAAATGTATAAGCCCATGAATAAGCAGGATAAAGGCAAAGAGATATTTAAGCATAAAAATATTTTTGAAATAACTTTTTAAGTTTTCATAAACCGCTCAACAGGCCGCCTAAGAGAAACAGGCTCTGGATAATTTTTTAAATATCCTGTTCGTAAAATGAATTGAATAGGCTCGTTAATACCAATGGAATTATTTAATAGTTGACTTGTTGCCCCTTCTTCAATTATTTGCGTCATTGGATGTAAAGCGATATTCTTCTGCCTTATTTTTAACCATAACCGCTGTAGTCTTTTACCTGTTTCCAATAATGCAGTTACCGAATTATCTTTACTTGTAATCAATAACCAGCCCGCAGATTGTGAAACCTGCTTCACCACTTTGTCAATACTTTGTTTTCTGAAACTTTTTTTCATCACATTTTCTTTGTCGTAAAAGTTGCGTAAATACCAGCCCGGTATGCCATCTATTTCCATTCCCGCCAGTGTTAACCCATCCATATGTTCAGCAGCATCTTTACTTGAAAACCGAATCCAGTTTGCTAATTCACTTTGTGCCGCATCCCGGTATGCTTGTATCCTATTGGCTTCAATGGTTTGTTCATTTAGCCATTGATGTTCTTTCGAAGTATTTGGCAAGTAATGGATGAAATCAGTTTCTTCATCAAGTAGATACGAAATATCCTCTTTTTTAAGCACATCGTTTAGATAGTTTGACCGTACAGTGCGACGATGTTTTATTTGGTCAATATCATAGTTGATAATACCAATTGCTCTAGTAAGTTTTACATCAACTATATTTTCATCCTGGTTTATTGTTGCTAAAATATTGAACTGGCAATTGTAGCCCAAGTTACTAGCGGCATACTCTAAGTTTTGTAAAAAAGCCCCAATTGATAAAATGGTTTCTCTTTGTGTTGGGTCAACGCCGGGAAGCCAACGGTTTTTATCATTGCCAATTATCCAATAATAGGATTCAACATATTTTACAAACCAAGGTTGTGTGTTGTGGCCGCTTGGGGCAAGCGATGCTAAAAACAATATTTCTTTTTCATCTAATTGCAGAGGCATTTTAGTTGTTTCGGTGTGCTTACTATCTGCTCTTACAAAATTTCTTTTATCACTCACTAAATAATATGTTACACCTGCAATAATGATGGAGCTTCCGGCAATAGCTATAAATTTTCGTCTTTTCATTATCTGCAATTTCTTCGCTGAATCTAAAGGTAGGTTTAATTAAATGCGGCAACTTTTATATTATATGCAAAGACTTACATTATTCACACTTCTCCTCAAATCGGCAGGATAAAATGCTATTTGTTTCAGCTGGGGATGGTTGGACTGTGGGTCGCCCATTAGAGACTTTGCATTGAATTTTCTGTCACTTGAAGGTTAACGGAATTGTCAAATAGGGTGACGTACAACGGGAGTTTGTGAAAAAACTTCTGGTGGCAAACAAATATACACACAATGTGAATAGCCTAAATGGTGTATGATTTTTGTAGATGAACAGCATGCAATTTATACAAGGAAACAACCGGCATCAACACACAAATGATG
>JANXSR010000096.1 GCA_025352625.1 Ferruginibacter sp. | reverse complement strand
TTACACTTGCCTACGTTTTCTTGAAACTGTACGATATACCGGTAAGAAAATGGCTTACGGAAAAATATTTATCAAAAAGAAAATTGTCCGCAAAGGTGTAACGTTGTTTAACCAGCGCTGCAGTGTGCAAGGCTTTAATTCAGTGACCTGTATTCATTGGGCGATTGCCCAACCCGTTGCTTAAACAAGCGGGTGAAATGCTGCGGGTATTTAAAGCCAAGCTCATAAGCAATTTCACTTAGTGACTTATTGTGGTCGAATATCTTTTCTTTAGCCATATCAATCACTTTCGATTGTATGTATTCCTGTGCTGTTTTACCGGTTTCTTTTTTTATCAGGTCACCAAAATAACTTGCAGATAAATGGAGTTCACTGGCACACCAGGCTACAGAAGGTAAACCGATTGTATGTGGTTTATCACTTTGAAAATATTCATTCAGGAAATTTTCAAATCTTTCTAAAATTCCCTGGTGCACAGCGTCACGGGTAATAAACTGGCGTTCATAAAAACGGCTGCAATAATTCAGGAACAGTTCAATATTTGATACAATTAATTTTTTGCAGTGGTTGTCGATGGAATGTTCCAGTTCGTATTGAATCTTCGAAAAACATTCCAGCACAATCTTTCTCTCCCGTTCAGATACATGCAGCGCTTCATTGGATTGATAACCAAAAAAAGTATAGTCTTTAATATGACGGGCGAGAGTTGTACCATGTATTAAATCAGGATGAAAGAGGCACCTAAAAAAATTGAAGTCAGTTTTGTAGAAAATAATATTGATCCAACCGGCTTGGGCGAACCACCTTTTCCGCCGGTTTTTGGAGCCGTTGCAAACGTCTTGTATAAAAACATGGGGAAGCGATTTTATAATCAGCCTTTTTCGAAAAATTTTACAA
Organism: Ferruginibacter sp.; assembly: GCA_025352625.1. Classification (GTDB taxonomy): domain Bacteria; phylum Bacteroidota; class Bacteroidia; order Chitinophagales; family Chitinophagaceae; genus Ferruginibacter. Next base: position 1,842 of record JANXSR010000096.1, on the reverse strand, counting down.
CCAAAGGGTAGGATTAAGATTGACTGTCTTCTATTGGGTAATCAATCATAAAAAAAGCTGCCTTTTAGTTTGGATGCAATTTAAACAGCTTTCAAATAATTCAGTTTATTGAACAGTACGCCGGGAAAATATTGCCCGGCTTTTTTATTGCCCGAATTGTACTGGCAGTTATTTAATCTGATAAAAAGGCTATATTTAACCAACGATTATAATGCCTTTTAAACAACCATAACACTTGCTTACGGGCCTTAGTCAAACAACTTTTTACACTTAAAAATAACGATTCATGCAAAGAAGAAAATTTATTCAATCAGGCACCATGGCGGCGGCAGGCTTACTGCTCGCCCGTTCTACAGCAGCAGGTATGCTGACCGGTAAAAAAGCTTTTCCATCACCCGGGCTTCAGTTGTACACACTCGGAGATATGATGACAAAAGATGCTAAAGGTACTTTACAACAGCTCGCCGCTATCGGCTATAAAGAGGTGGAAAGCGCCGGTTCGCAAAAAGGGAATTTTTATGGGTACAAACCAAAGGAACTGGCTGCAATGATAAAAGAAGCAGGTATGACCTGGCGTTCAGCCCATGTGGGCGGTGCGGCTTTCTCCATGGCGGGACTTATGAAAATGGCAAAGACAGCGGAAGATTCTGCGAGGATGGAAAAGATATGGGACCGGATGAAGAACATGCCCAAATCTCTTAACCTGAAAGAAAATCACCAGGAGCTTGCGGATGCCGCAGCCGAAGGAGGTATTGGATATCTGGTGTGCTCCAGCATACCTGTTAGTACGCTGGATGAAATAAAATCAGCGGTAGATGTATTCAACAAAGCGGGAGAAGCCTGTAAAAAAGCGGGCGTACAATTTGCCTACCACAACCACACCAGTGAGTTTGATGAAGTAGAAGGCCATCGCCCGTTTGATTATATTCTTGCCAACACCGATAAGAATTTGGTAAAGATGGAACTGGACCTTGCATGGGCCACCAAGGCAAAACAAGACCCTGTGGCATTGTTTAAAATGCACCCCGGCCGTTTCCCGCTCTGGCATGTAAAAGACCTTGATAAAACTACAATGAACCCGGCAGAAGTTGGAACAGGCGTTGTTGATTTTAAACACATTTTTGACAATGCAAAAGAATCCGGCATGAAGTATTATTTTGTAGAGCAGGACGGTGCGCCACAACCGATTCAAAATGTTACCAATAGTTTTAACTATATAAAGAAAACACTGTATTAAGAAATAAAGACCGCTTTGAAATTTGCCACGCTTTTAATTATGTGTATGATTCTTTAATGAACATTGATTATTTCAAAACACTTTTCAGTAAGTATTACTTGAAATGTTTGCGTTCAACTTTAGCTATAAAGATATTTCACTATGCCGGATCATCGAAGGAGTTGTGTTGATTGATTACCAAACTAAAAGTAATTATAACAGCACAGGACGTATATGTAAACCTTACAGCCAAAACTATAGTAGTAAAAAGTATTCTTTCTTACTACTATAGTTTCTCTTTAAAAAAATCAATGGTACGTTGCCAGGCAAGTGTTGCGGCCGCCTTATCATAACGTGGCGTAGTATCATTGTGAAAACCATGGTTTACATTGGGATAAATATATGCATTGTATGTTTTGTTATTGGCTTTCAAGGCAGCTTCATAAGCAGGCCAGCCTTCATTTACACGTGTATCGAGTTCTGCATAATGCAATAGCAGTGGCGCTTTTATTTTAGGTACCTCTTCTGCCGACGGCTGCCCTCCATAAAAGGGTACGGCTGCGGCCAGGTCAGGAATACGCACGGCCATCTGGTTTGCAATACCACCACCAAAGCAAAAGCCCACC
>JANXSR010000088.1 GCA_025352625.1 Ferruginibacter sp. | reverse complement strand
TACCGCCCTTAATGCAATGGTAAATTCATACGTTCTTTCATCGCCCATTACGCCTACACTTTTTACTGGTAGTAAAATAGTACCTGCCTGCCAAACGCTGGCATACAAACCTGCTTTTTTTAGGCCATTGGTATAAATGGCATCAGCATCTTGCAATAACCGTACCTTTTCTTCCGTAATATCTCCCAAAATCCTGATTCCCAAACCTGGCCCCGGGAATGGATGGCGAAAAAGCATATCATGTGGCAAACCAAGTTCTACACCCACTTTTCTAACCTCATCTTTAAACAACGACCGCAAAGGTTCTACCAGTGATAGCTTCATGGTAGCAGGTAAACCACCCACATTGTGATGCGATTTAATGGTAACAGACGGCCCATGAACAGAAGCTGATTCTATTACATCCGGGTAAATAGTTCCCTGGCCTAAAAAATCAATATTTTCTATTCGCTTGGCTTCCTGGTCAAATATTTCAATAAACCCGCCACCGATGATCTTTCTCTTTTCTTCCGGATCTGTTTTGCCCGCCAGCCTGGTGTAAAAATGTTCTTTCGCATCTACGCCTTTTACATTCAGTCCTAACTGCTGGTACATGGCCAACACTTCTTCAAATTCATTTTTACGCAACACCCCATTGTCTACAAAAATGCCAAATAAATTATTGCCAATGGCTTTATGAATTAATGTGGCGGCTACCGTACTATCAACGCCACCACTCATCGCCATAATCACTCTTTTATCACCTATCTTTTCTTTAAGGGCTGCAACGGTATCACTTATAAAATGGGCGGGTGTCCAATCCTGCGAGCAACCACAAATGGGTACCAGGAAATTTTTGATGATGGTCTTGCCTTCTGTACTATGGTATACTTCGGGGTGAAACTGTAACCCGTACAACGGACAACCGCCTTCACTGGTACGCACAAATGCTGCTACCGGAATACTTTCTGTTGTGCCCAGTATTTCAAACCCTTCCGGTAATTGTTTCACAGTATCGCTGTGGCTCATCCACACCTGGCTTTGGGGCAATACATTTTTTAATAAAATATTTTCTTTCAAAATTTCCAGCCTTGCACGGCCATATTCTCTTTTGTCGCTCTTTTCTACCTTGCCACCAAACAATTTGGCAGTTAGCTGAGCACCATAACACACGCCCAGCACCGGTACTTTTGCGGCAATTGCTGCTATGTCAACGGACGGGGCATTATCTTCATTTACCGAAAATGGCGATCCGGAAAGTATGACGCCTTTTAATTCAGGGCCAAAAACAATGTCTTTGTTGAAAGGTGTTATTTCGCAATAAACGCTGGCTTCCCTTACAGCCCTTGCAATTAACTGTGTGTATTGAGAACCAAAATCAAGTATTAAAATTTTTTCTGTCATGTGGCTGCGAAGGTAAATAATTAGTTTATCTGCTCAATACTATTCGTTATTTAAGTTCATCAAAATAAATTTTGTCCGGGCTAAGAAGCCATGATGATCATTCTTGCATCGCCCTCTTTTACCGCATACCTGTTTGGTACGCCTTCAATTTGAAACAGTTTTCTTTAATTTCGAATGTGCCCGAAAACAAATAGCATCCTCCGGGATTCGGCACCACAAGTGCAAACCCTATCTTTGCAGCACATGAAAAAAGCCCTTATTCAATTACACATTGCTGTCTTTCTGGCTGGCTTTACGGCTATCCTCGGCAAATTAATTGGCTTAAATGAAGGGTTGCTGGTTTGGTATCGCCTTTTAATAACAGTGCTTACATTGGGCCTCATCTTATTTTTAAAAAAGCAGCTGGATCGGATTTCTTTAAAAGATGCCCTGCAAATAGGCGGCGTTGGAGTGATAGTGGCCGCACATTGGGTTACATTCTACGGAAGTGTAAAATATGCTACCGTTTCGGTGGCATTGGTCTGCTTTTCCGCATCGGGCTTTTTTACCGCTTTTTTTGATCCGCTTATTTTTAAGCGACGAATTAATATTACAGAAGTGTTGTTAGGGTTGCTGGCCATTGCAGGCATTTATATCATCTTCGATTTTCACCCGCAATATAAAGTGGGTATTATTTTCGGCATTTTATCCGCCATCGGCAGTGCCTTATTCCCCATTTTTAATAAAAAACTCTTAACCCGGTTTACCCCTCAAACACTAACTTTATACGAATTGGGTGGTGGTTTTTTGGCATTAAGCCTCCTGGTGCCGTTTTATTTACAGCAATTTCCGGCCACTTACTACCTGCCTACCACCTGGGATTGGATATGGTTATTTATTTTGGCCTGGCTTTGCACAGTTTTGTGTTTCGATCTTCAGTTAAATGCGTTAAAAAAAATATCTCCTTTTACTGCTAATTTAACCTACAACCTGGAGCCGGTGTATGGAATTGTGTTAGCGTTTATATTTTTCAGGGAAAATAAACTGCTCAACTGGCATTTTTATATTGGGGTTGGGTTAATTTTATTGGCTGTTATATTGCAAATGTGGCGGCTTTGGTATACAAACATACGAACGGCTACCCAATAATAAAGGTATTTTGAAAGGTTTGAAAACTAATTGCCCTATGCAATTAAAAAAAATCAAAAATCATCCACTAAAACTAAAAAATCTTCCTTACCTTCGCCGTCCAAAAAATAAGTACAATGGCTAGAGTATGTCAGGTTACAGGTAAGAAGCCTATTACAGGTAACAAAGTATCGCATTCAAATATAAAAACAAAACGTAGGTTTTTGCCCAATTTACAAACCAAGCGTTATTTTTTAGCTGAAGAAGATAAATGGGTAGTATTGAAAGTTTCTTCAGAAGCTATCAGAACTATCAACAAAAATGGTTTGTTTTCAGTTGTAAAGCAATTGAGAGCAGCAGGCGAAAAAATTTAAATCCCACCCATTCTCTTTTGAAGGGGACGGGTACAATAAACTAAATAACAATGGCAAAGAAAGGTAACAGGGTTCAGGTTATTTTGGAATGTACTGAGCATAAAGCCAGTGGCAAACCAGGTACCAGCCGCTACATTACAAAAAAGAACAAAAAGAATACGCCTGAGCGTTTGGAGTTGAAAAAATTCAACCCGATTTTGAAAAAGGTAACGGTACACAAAGAAATTAAATAATTAGCTGGTTAGCTAATGTGACGATGTGCTAACAAATACAGCGCATTTAACGCAGTAGCCAATTAGTACATTAGCAAATTATAAAAATAAATAGTCATGGCAAAAGCAGCTTCAAAGAACTCTAAGATTAAAGATACCAAGGCCGCAGCAGATGCAAAAAACTGGACAAAAGTAATACGTGCGGTACGTAGTGCTAAAAGCGGTGCGTATACTTTTAAAGAGTCTATCATTCACAAAGACAAGATTAAAGAACATTTAGGCCAATAATTTTACTGCATTTGGATTAATATATTCAAGCTGTTCTGATTAATATCGGAACAGCTTTCTTAATTTTAACCCTACACATTTTCAGCATATTAAGTGCGTTTTAATTTTATACTGATAAACAAACAAAATCCTTCATTGGCATGGGACTTTTTGACAAACTTTTTGGTAAAAAACAACAGCAGGAAACCCTTGACCAGGGTTTACAAAAAACCAGGGAAGGATTTTTCAGCAAAATAACCAAGGCCATTGCAGGCAAAAGTACGGTAGATGAAGAAGTACTGGACAATCTGGAAGAAGCATTGGTAGGTGCAGATGTAGGTATTGAAACAACGGTAGAAATTATCAATCGCATTGAAAGCAGGGTAGCCAAAGATAAATACCTTAATACAAGTGAATTAAATGGCATCCTTAAACAAGAAGTGCAAAATATACTGGTAGCAGCTCCGCAGGATACCAGTTATGAAAACTACGAATTGCCTGCCGGACATAAACCGCATGTAATTTTAGTGGTAGGTGTAAATGGCGTTGGTAAAACAACCACCATTGGCAAACTTGCCTATAATTTTTCAAAAGCAGGAAAATCTGTTTTACTGGGTGCGGCTGATACTTTCAGGGCAGCGGCGGTAGACCAGCTAACCATCTGGAGCGAACGAACCAATGTGCCAATTGTAAAAAAGGAAATGGGCAGTGATCCAGCTTCTGTTGCCTACGATACCGTGATAAGCGGCGTGGCTAAAAATGTAGATGTTATTATCATTGATACGGCAGGCCGTTTACACAACAAGGCCTACCTGATGGATGAACTGACCAAAATAAAAAGGGTCATCCAAAAAGTAATACCTGAAGCACCACATGAAGTGATGCTCGTGCTGGATGGCAGCACCGGACAGAATGCATTGGAACAGGCCAAACATTTTACAGCAGCCACAGATGTAACCGCCTTAACCATTACCAAATTAGATGGTACCGCAAAAGGTGGCGTGGTACTGGCCATTGCCCACCAGTTTAAAATACCGGTTAAGTTTATTGGTGTGGGCGAAAAAGCAGAAGATTTGTTAGTGTTTGATAAGAACCAGTTTGTGGAAGGGCTATTTAACCCATCTTCTAAAGCGGACTAAAGGCATACCTTTATAATAGTTGAAGTAATTAATAATTAATAAAATCATCCCCTTTAGGGAATAGGGGCATACTTATGGTAGAAGTTGGTAAATATAATCTCCTGAAAGTAATACGGGCAGTAGATTTTGGTGTGTACCTGGATGATGGTGCTGATGGTATTTTATTGCCTAAACGATTTGTGCCAACGGCTACTTCTATTGGAGATGAGTTGAAAGTATTTTTGTATCATGATGGGGAAGACAGGATCATTGCTACTACACAGGAGCCAAAAGGAGTACTGGATGATATTGTAAAACTAAGAGCAGTAACAGTTACGCCTCATGGTGCATTTTTAGATATGGGTTTGATGAAAGATATTTTCGTACCCAAGTCAAAGCAGATATTTGATATGCGGGTGAACGGCGATTACCTGGTTAAAATTTACCTGGATGAACAAACCGGCCGTATAGCAGCCACAGAAAAACTGGAGCCCTATTTAAGCAACGAAGAGTTAACAGTGAAAGAACTGGAGGTTGTTGACCTCGTCGTTTACCGCCGCACCGATATTGGCTATGTGTGCATCATCAATAACCAGCACACAGGCGTGTTGCATTTTAATGAAATTTACCGCAATATCGGGGTGGGAGATAAATTTAAAGGCTTCATTAAAAAAATATACCCGGTAAGCAATGACAAGGACGACCGTTTTCGCATTGATGTGGCCGCAGGAAAACCTGGCTACAACAGGGTAGAAGATGAGGCCGGAAAAGTGTTGCGTTTATTAAGAGAGAATAGTGGTTATTTACCTTACAACGATAAAAGCAAGCCGGAAGATATTTACGATTTTTTCGGTATGAGCAAAAAGACTTTTAAAATGACCACTGGCAATTTGTATAAAGAAAGAAAAATTTCTTTTGAAAAAACGGGGATCAAATTGGTGGAAGAATAAAGAAGGCGATCCCAATTTACCGGAGTGTTTTTATATGTCTGCATTCTTAAGGTATCAGCCAATCGGCTTTAAAATTTCCATCTTTAGCATATGTAAAGCCTGCCCTGCGATGTCCCTTGCTGTTTAGCCACAACCATTCCATCCAGGTAACTGTTGTAATTACAACACCAAAATTTTTTCTGCCTGCCAGGCTTTCTTCAGGAGTAGGATCATTGGCTTCAAATGCAGCAGGTAATCCGCTCACAGGCGAAGCAGCGATTGTTGATGGGCCTGTTTCTACCAGGTAAATTTTTCTGCTGCTCATGGTGCTGGTAGTCCAGGCTTCTTCAGCAACCGCATCATCCTGGTGAAGTGTAGCCGTTCCGCTCAATCTTATTTGTATTTTTCCGGGGGCATCATAAAACAGCCAGCTTATGTTGTTTTGTTGCTGCAGGTCGTTCCATTTTCCGCTACGGACATCTGTATGAAATACCAGTTGCTTTTTGGTGATATTTACTTTGCGCAACACAACTGTCCTGATATTTACCCCGTGTTGATTTACATTGGCCACCACCGGATTGTGCAGCACATCTTTGTACTTAAAAGATCCATTCAATAAACGCAGCCAGGCATCTTTCTCCAATCCTTCAAGACTATATTCAATGCCATCTATTAGTACAGTATTCATCTGGGGGGTAACAACTTTAAAGGATGTTTGTTTATAGATACACCGAACAATTGTTATTGTAAAAAATCCCGCCACCAGTAACCTGAATTTTTAATAGTGCGCAACTGGGTTTTAAAATCCACCTGTACCAAACCAAAGCGTGGATGGTATCCTTCACTCCATTCAAAATTATCCATCAGCGTCCATGCAAAATACCCTTTGATATTTACACCTTCTTTTTTTGCTTTTAACACGGCCTGTAAATGCTGGTTGAAATAATTGATTCTTTCTTTGTCATCTATCACACCATCTTTCAGGGTATCTTTAAAAGCAGCTCCGTTTTCTGTAATGATGATTTCTTTAACGCCGCCATACAGCCATATTTTTTTTATGGTACGGTAAAAACTGTCGGCATTAATTTCCCAGCCCATGGCAGTATAAGGTACTTTTCTTGTTGCCGGTTTAACTTCCGATGCCTGCACGATAGGTATATAACTATTATGTTTTACAACAACCGGGAAGTAATACTGTAAGCCGATAAAATCAAAATCAAAATGCAGCCGCTCCGTGTATTTCCATGTTTTATTGAGCATTTGAAATTTCTCTAAAAACTTAAAGGAATCATCAACCGGGTAACCTTTACCTAAAGAGGGTTCAATAAATAACCGGTTCATTAAAATATCAATCCGGTTAGCAGCAGCAACATCTTCGGGTTTACTGGAATAGGGAATGATTTGAGAGCAGGAGAATGTAGTGCCAATATGTGCCTGCGCTACCAGCTTTCTAATAATTCTACCTCCCTCTGCCTGTGCCATTGCTGCATGATGAATGGCGGGTAAAAAATTACTTAGCCCTTTTTTGCCAGGGGCATGTTTGCCCAGCATGTAACCCAATGTTGTAAATCCAAATGGTTCATTTAAGATTATCCAGTGCTTAACTTTGGCTCCGTAAGCCTCTGCACACACCGAAACAAAACGGCTGAACCATTTGGTGATAAGGTAATTGGTCCAGCCTCCCCTGTTTTCAAGTTCCTGCGGAAGATCCCAGTGGTAAAGTGTTACATAAGGAGTTAGTCCTAATTTATAACATTCATCAATAACCTTATGATAAAAATTGATCCCTTCTTTATTAATCTTGCCAGTACCATCGGGTAAAATTCTTGCCCAGGAAATAGAGAAACGGAAAACAGAAAACCCCAGGGCCTTCACCAACAACAAGTCATCTTTATAACGATGATAAAAATCACAGGCTACAGTCAATTTACCTGCTCCTTTTATTTTGTTTCTGTTGCGTGCAAAGTTATCCCAAATGGTAGCGCCTTTTCCGTCTGCAGCAGGGGCGCCTTCATTTTGTGCAGCGGCAATGGCAACGCCCCAGCTAAAATTTTTTCCAAAGTCTTTTGCGGTAATACTGTGATTGAGACTACTCAATATTGTAAAGTTGATGATTTGTAAAATTGATGTTTAATACCATGGGTTAATATTACCCTTGCGTTAAATTTTAAAAATGAACTTGTAAATTAAAAAATACCGCAAACAGGCTATTGCGAATGCCAATTAATGTTTTTAGTTTTAAGGTATAAAATTCATCCTACTGATACCTAACCCTCTTCTTCCCACAAATTTTTTTATTGTAATCAGGATAGCAATGCTTCAGCACAATTTTTTATTACTGTTGCAAAAAAGATTTATTTGTAACATTTTAATTTCTTTATTTAAAACTGTAGTAACGAAATATTTTAAGTACCTGAATTTGAATATTAACACCAACACAAAAAGTGGAACCTCATATTTAGACCGGTAAGCCGAAAACGGGATTGAAGAGTAGGCAGCTATTTTTTATCAAAATGACACTTGGACAAATTAAGGAAGCTACCTGCGCTTCTACCATAAATGCGCAAAAATTTATGTCTTTTATAAATGACACTTGTGTTAAATACGATATCAGCACTCC
>JANXSR010000073.1 GCA_025352625.1 Ferruginibacter sp. | reverse complement strand
GGCAGAACAGCTATCGCCGGGTACTTCTATCATTACAATAAAAGCCTTGCTAAAAAGAACAGCATCCCGGAATATTATGATAACAGTTTGTTTGTGATGGACTGGATGCGCAACTGGGTTTTCGCCATTCGTTTTGATGAGCAGGAAAACTATAAACGCATGGAAGCTTTTATGCCGCTGACAGGCGATTTCAGAAGGCCGATTGATATGGACATAACACCCGAGGGCGTTATGTATGTGCTGGAATACGGTGCTGTGTATGGCGCAGACAATGATGATGCAAGACTGGTACGGGTGGATTACAATGCCGGCAACCGTGCACCTGTTGCAAAGATTAGTGTGCAAGACAGCATTGGACTTGCACCTTTAAAAATTAGTTTCAACAGCAACAAAAGTTATGATTATGACGAAGACGACCAGTTGAAATACGAATGGACATTCGAAGGCAACAAAGTTGGTTCAACAGAGGCAAATCCAACATACACTTTCCAAAACAAAGGGGTGTATAAAGTAACATTAAAAGTAACCGATCCATCTGGCCAGAGTTCTGTAGATGCCATTGAAATAAAAGCAGGCAATACCGTGCCCGAAGTAGCCATCAACACCACCGGCAACAGTTCGTTTTATTTTGGTGATGCCACATTGGGTTATGCAGTGGAGGTAAAAGATAAAGAAGATGCTGCCATTGATCCTAAACGCATTCATGTTAAACTCGATTACATTCCAAAAGATCAGGGATCATTTAAAAATGTACAGGGCAAAGGCACCTGGGTGATGCCTGGGAAAGACCTGATAACATCCGCCGATTGCAAAGCTTGTCATACAGTAGATCATACTGTTGTTGGCCCGGCATTTACCGCCATCGCAGCGAAATACACCAACAAACCAGGGGAGATAGCAAGGCTTGCCGGTAAAATCATCACCGGAGGTGCCGGGGTATGGGGAAACGATCACTACATGAATGCGCACCCGCAGTTAAGCAAGGAGAATGCGGCCACCATTGTAAAATATATCCTGTCGCTTGCGCAGCAAAAAACACAGGATAGTCTTGCTGCAACAGGCACTGTAACATTGAAACAACCTGCTGGTGCAACTGGAGGTACCTGGGCATTGACGGCGGCCTACACGGATGGCGGCAATGGGGTAGTGCCATTAACAGGCAGCAAACAATTGGTGTTAAGACAGCCCACGATAGAGGCTGAAGATGCAGACGTAGTTAACCGCATCAACCGGGAAGATAAATTGCTCGGCAGCATTCACAACAAATCTTATTTTGTTTTAAAAGCCATTGACCTGAAAGGCATCAAAAACATAGTGTATAATTATTCCTCGGAAAAAATTGCAGCTATCCTGGAAGTGCATATTGATTCACCAAAAGGCGCCGTAGTTAGTACATTAAATTATCAGCAAACCGGAGGCTGGGGCAAGTTTAAACAGGTAACCACCACCATCAATGATCCTGGTGGTATACACGATTTGTACTTTGTATTTAAAAAAGATACAGAACCCAATCATGATATGTTTGCGCTGGATTGGTCGCGGTTTGAGCAATGAGTTAGTTGGAATAGCCCAAAAATAATTTGAAAAATAAAGTGGAGTTTTGTAACAAATTTGTATGGTGATTGTGAAGTAGTTTTTGATCAGTAGTTGACGAACAAGACATTGTTATTATGGATAAAATAACGTTTGATAAAAATGGTAACTTTGTTGTTCGGGAATCAAAATTCATCAATTATATTGTAGGGTTCACTTTTCTTGCGTTGTTATTTGGAGTGCTTGTAACACGGGGTTTTGAAGTGCGACAAGATACAACTGATTTTTACTTTATTTATGTGAGCTTTTCGGCAGGAGCCATTTTGTGTTTTATTAAGGGGGCAAGAAAAAGAGCCAGTATTACGATTAACCTAACTGGAATATATTACCAGGGAACGCTTGTTACAAACTGGGAAAATTTTCTTACTGCCTTTATCAGGCAGGAATCATACACTGTAAGGGATGGTGTTAGTGACCGGTTCAAAATTGTTGTTGAATATTCCGATACCATTAAAGGAGGCAATTTTTTATATCCAATGCCAACATCAGGCACTCAAGACAAATCTGAATATCAAATCATAACCGCTATTTCTCATTTTTCCGGAAAGAATTTGTCGTATGAAATTTTTGACTAACAGCACATATCGCTTTCAGCTCCAAGTCTCCTATTTAAAAATTCCCAGGGGAATTATAGCCTTTCTTCCCCCGGATTTCAGTTGCAATGGTTTATGATACCCAACAATTAATTGAACCAAAACGGAGGATGTAAATTAGTATTACCAATAACTTTCGCTTATTTTTGAATTGGTGAAAATGTTATAATCTATGCGATAAAAATTAAACTATATGGCGTTTAATGAAAAATTAGCAGATAGAGTTCGGGAGATTATTTCTCAAACAAATAAAAATGTTGAGGAGAAAAGAATGTTTGGGGGCCTCTGTTTTATGGTGAACGATAAAATGTGCGTAGGAGTTGAAACAAGTCGTCTCATGGTTCGTTTTGATCCTTCGCTTACGGATGAAATAATGGAAAAGGAAGGTTGCAGGCCAATGGATTTTACCAGTAAAGTGATGAAGGGTTTTGCATTTGTAGATATCGAGGTATTAAATACAAAAAAGAGGCAGGAGTTTTGGATTAAATTGGCACTGGATTATAATAAAGTAGCCAAAGCTTCAAAGAAAAAGAAAAAATAATCATCTCCCTGCCAAATTTCTTAATCAAAAAATTCACAGTAATAAAAAACAAAACAGCACAGCATCACTCAAAAGCAATGCTGTGCTGACAATAATTTTATAGATACAAACTACACCAGCTTCATCGCAACAGGATCCCAATGAATGATCTTTTTTTGAAAATAACTTTCGTTACATGATAATGCCGGTGCTGCGGCCCTGAAACCAAAAGTGGCATCTTCCACCACAGGTTTTCCGGTTCTGATAGCATCAAAGAAATTGGTGAAGTGGTCTAAGTGTTCGTTGTAACCTTGTGGTGCTTTGAACACAACATCCTCTTTGGTAGGTCTTTTCTTTTGTGCATCTGTCCACTTCGCTTTATAATCGGCCTGCATTTCTTCCTGCATGCTTTTTGAGAAAGTAAAGAGGGAATCATACCCGCCAAATCCCGGCGCTTCGGGCATCAGGCTGTGCTTTATGCTGATGTCGTTGCCTTTTACTTCCATCACACCTTCCGAGCCTACAAACCTTGTAACTTCCTGTCCGCCGGTGCCGCTGATAAAATTAACCTGCAACGTTAACTGAAATGCAGGGTGCTCAGGCGTGTCGCCATACTGCATCACCCCAGACATTACATCGGGCATGTTGCGGCCATCTTTCCAGTAACTGAACTGGCCGGTACCGTAGATAGATTCCGGCCCTTTTGAGTTAGTAATAAAATGTGTACCACTCAGCAAATGAATAAACAGATCACCAGCTACACCAGTACCCACTTCTTTAAAGGCACGCCACCAAAAAAACTTTTTAGAATCGTACGCCATCTTTTCGGTTACTTCTATAAATTTATTCCAGTCCGTTGTTTCCGCATTGGCGTCTTTTGGTATGGTGTATTCCCAGGCACCAATAGAACTCTGCCTGTCATACACAGCGTTTACCATATTCAGTTTTCCTATTTCGCCTGCGGCCAGTAATTCCTTTGCTTTTGCTAAACCAATACTACTTACCCGCTGGCTGCCCACCTGCAGCACTTTACCTGATTTTTTTTGTGCGGCTATTATGCCGGCACCTTCACTAATTTTATACACCATTGGTTTTTCACAATACACTGCTTTGCCTTTTGCCAGGGCATCTTTGGTGATCTGTGCATGCCAGCAATCTGTGGTAGCAATAATCACTGCGTCTATATCTGCTTTGTCTAAAATGTCTTTGTAGTTCCTTGTAGTAAACAAGTCTTTTCCATATTGCTCCTTGGCATTTTCCAACCTGCCTGGATAGAGGTCACAAATGGCTGCAAGCTCAACACCCGGCACCAGCAGTGCAGTTTGCAGATCGAAATGGCCCTGCACTCCATAACCAATAACCCCAAGCTTTATCTTATCGCCCGTTGATATTTTTCTTTCATAAAACAAGGTTCTTTCTGCTGCTTTTTCCTTTGCAGCAAGGCTGCTTAAAGGTGAGGTGGCGGCCAGCAGGCCGGTGGCGCCAATTTGCTGTAAAAACTTTCTGCGAGATAATTGGTTTTGTGTTGACATGTGGTTTGTTTTATCGTTTATCAAATTTAGTGAACTGAACAATTAACACAACTAATTTTTTATTCCCGGTATTTTCGAATGGCAAAGTGGCCTCAATAAAAAAAGGTGATATTTTTTTCACTCAGGTATTAACATTTTAAAATTTGGATAACAATTTTTTTTTTGCAAACGATATTTTTCAGGTTTTGTTCCAGTTCTTTCAATTATTTT
>JANXSR010000126.1 GCA_025352625.1 Ferruginibacter sp. | reverse complement strand
GCACCAGTGTGGAGTTTCATTTTAATCAGGTAACAAATATTTACTTCCACAAACTCACCTCCTCTTACTCCTTCACTTCAAAACGATATGTACCAGAACCTGTTTCAATTACAGCGCTACCTTCTTTAATTTTTACTGCATTCCTCTTTTGTCCATTGATGTAAATAATTGATTTGGCTGTTGCAGGAAGATATACGGTGGCAATGGTGTTAACCGGAATTTGAACATGCAATAAAAAAGAATGATCCCCTTTTTTCCAGTCCGTTTTTATCCATCCGTAAGGTGAATGAAAACTTCCTTTTGCAAAACTAATATCCCCCACCGGCTGCGGCCGTATTTTAATATGATTAAAAGCTATTGCATTTTCTTCCTGCGCAATACCTGCAAGCCCGCTGTAAAACCATTCCATAATATGGCCCAGCATCAGGTGATTGTTAGATACATTCTCTAATGCAGGCCAAGACTCGGTTAGCGCTGTTGCGCCTTTCTTTAATTGAAAACCATAACCGGGTACATCATCCCGATTGTTCATATCGTAAATCAATTGAGACGCACCGGCTTCATCCAGCGCATTTACTAAAAAATGAAAACCAATGTCCCCTGCTGTAAGTGCTTTGTTACCGGCATAAATAGAATCTACCAGGTTTTTCACCACGGCCTTTTTATTTTCTTCCGCAACCAGGCCAACACTTAATGGCATCGACATGGCGGTTTGGCTTCCTGTTGAATACACGTTGGTTGTAGCATTAAAAAAACTATTATTGAATGATTTTTTTATGGCCAATGCCTGCTGTTGAAATGTTGCCGCTTCGCTTTTAAAGCCAAGCACCCTTGCCATTTTACCAAGCAACGCCACATCATAATAATAAATAGACGTGGCTGTTAATGCCTTGGGTGTAAGCTGTGCTTCTCCCGGTGCTGCGGGGCCGTAATCAAACCAATCGCCAAGACCATGCGACAGAATATGATTGGCAGATTTACTTTCAAGATAAGCCACATATTTTTTCATCATCGGGTAGGCTTGTTGCAATATATCTTTATCGCCATACCAGGTATATAACAACCACGGTAATATCACAGAAGCACTGCCCCATTCCGGTGAATCTAAAAATCCACCTTCAAAAACTACATACTCCGGCGCAATATCCGGAACAAAACCTTCTGTATACTTTGCATCTATTAAATCCAATACCAGCTTGCGATACAAGCTATACACATCATAGTTGTAATGAATAGATGCCCCCATTAAATAATCCTGTTCCAGCCAGCTAAGCTTCTCCCGGTGCGGACAATCGGTTATCACACTTTGCATATTACTTTTAACAGACCATTTGATCAATGTATCAATGCGGTTGAATAATTTATTGGAACATTCAAAAGAACCATTTTCAGGATTTGAATTACGGTTATGCAGTGAGTTTAGTTGCAGCATAACAGGTAATCCTTTGCTATTATTAACGCCTGAAGGAACGGCTCCTTCTACCTGCACATACCTAAAACCATAATAGGTAAAAGAAGGTTGCCAGTTTTCTTCTCCATCACCTTTTAGTGTATACAAAAAATAATAAGGCGCTCCTGATGCTTCCTGGTTAGCTGATTGATCTGCCTTTACTAATTCTGCCGGAATCAATTTAATTGTCTGCCCTTTTTTTCCGCTCACTTTCAGTTTAATAATACCGGAAATATTCTGGCCAAAATCATACAGGTAATTTCCTTTGGCTGTTGGCTGAATCGTTTTGGGCGCAAATGAATCGAGCAATACCACAGGGTAATCCTGCTCGGGCAATAGTTTTCCCATTGGAGCTTTTACAGTCAGTGCATGCTTCCAATTGGCATCATTAAAGTCAATGGCATTCCATCCGTTTTGTTCCAGTTGTGCATCATAATCTTCGCCGCCATAAATACTGTTGAAGGTAATGGGAGAAGCGGTAGTTTTCCAGCTTTCGTTAGAAACTATGTTTTCAGTTGTTCCATCTTCATACATAATTTTCAACCTGCATATCATCGTTGGGTTTCCAAATGCTGTAACAATTTTAAAATATCTTTCCCTGTTAATATTGTAAAAGCCGTTCCCCACCATTGCCCCGATGGCATTTTTGCCATTCATTAACTGCCCGGTAACATCGTAGGTATTGTACAAGACTGTTTTATCAAAATAGGTCCAGCCCGGTGCAAGAAAAGCTGTCCCTACTTTTTTGCTGTTGATGCTTATTTCGTATTGTCCCAAACCGGTAACAAACAGCAAAGCGTTTTTTACTTTTTTACCAATATTGAATTGCCTTCTAAACAAGGGCACTGTTGAACGCTGCATACACTTATTGCCAAGTACACTTACAAGTGGTTCATGAATGCCCGGAGCCACCCGCATTGAATCTGCCAGTGTTTCGTAGGCAATCCATTTTGCATTGCTCCAATCTGTTGTTGAAAATAGTCCGGTGGTAAATTGTTGTGTGTGGCTCCATACAGAAGGTCTGTTGCTTTTATCCCAAACTTTCACCCGCCAGTAATACGTTTGTGCAGGCTTCAGTGGTTTACCAGTATAATCAATCAGCACACTCTGCTTACTTTTAACAAAGGCAGTATTATAAACATCGTAGATACCTGCATTCAATTTTTCTGCTGTACTGGCAATCACTAATTGATAAGCTGTTTGACACTGGCTGTTTTCTGTTGCACCTAACTCCCAGCTAAAATGTAATTGCTGTAAACCAATCCCCAGCGGATTGATTTTATTTTCTACTAACGCAGTAGTTATTTTTAATTGAGCAGAAAGATTGCTCTCCATCACAAACAACAGTACAGTAAAACCAATAACTTTTTTTAATTTATTCATGATGGCATTTAATATATTTTGCTTCCGTGGTTGGTACATCGCCCATTATAGAAACCCCTTCTTCCCATGGTTCGGTGTCCCCACCATAGTCGTTAACTTAAGAGAAAAAGGCCTTGATTAAATTAATGAGAAAAAGCTCCCTTCGGAGCAGTGACCGTTTTCAATTTTCTCCTCATAATATTTATAAAAGCAGCGGGGTTTAATTTTATAATACCGGTGCTTTTGAAGCAACAAGTTAACGTTTGTATGGGAGAAACAGGCTTAAAATCGATAAGAAATTGTTGATAAAACAACATAAGAAAGACCTTTCTTTTGTTATGGACAATAGTCTCTCAGAACAGACTATTAACCGCATTGCAAAGGACACAAAGTTCATGATAAGGAAGAGTAAAGTTCCGCCAAGTTGCTTTGTAAACACACTGCTTTTTAATGAAAGCGATCAGGCGCATACAAGTTTGCCAGACCTTACTGCTGATCTTAACCAAGTATATAATATCGATATCAGTAAAGAAGCCATGCACAAAAAATTCACACCAGCATCTGTAAAATTTCTTGAGGGATTACTGAGCGAATTACTTTGTGAGCAGGTTAAAAAGGTTACTGGTAAAGAATCTTCCTTACACTTTCCACGCATTAAAATCAAGGATTCTACAAGGTTCTCTTTGCCTGATAGCTACGACAATAATTATAAGGGCTTTGGCAACTTTAGCAAGAGCAATGGATTAATGAGTCTTCAATACGAATACGACCTGGTAAGCGGTAACTGGCTTTCATTTGCAATGACAAAGGGGTTACGAAATGATCAGCAGGATTCATTGGAAACGACCAATTCAATAACGAAAGGAGATCTTCACATAAGAGACCTCGGGTACATTACACCGCTCTATCTTTCTGCAATTGTGGAGAAGCAGGCATTCTTCCTTAATCGCCTTCCTCCGCAACCAGTTGTTTTTACAACAGATGGCAAAATGCTGGACTGGAAAAAGATTGACCGGGACTTCAAAAAAAATACACTCGCCTATAAAGAACTTGATATATTGGTGTATGAAAAAAATAAAGTTCCATGCAGACTTATCATTGAAAGGGTTGGCAATAATGAATATAATAAACGTATTGCAAATGCTAAAGTAAAAGCTAAGAGCCGGGGCTCAGTTCCATCGACACTTCTTAAAATAAAACTGCAATACAATCTATTTATTACAAATGTTGATGCTGGCATTTTACCTTTTAATGTTATCAGAAAAACCTATTACCTGCGTTGGCAAATTGAACTGGTATTCAAAACATGGAAGTCATTTTTTAGGATTGATAAAATGAAAAAGGTAAAAAAGGAAAGGCTGGAATGCCAGCTGCTGGCCAAACTATTATGGATATTTATCAACTGGCGGCTATTCAATACTTATAACAATCATGCCAGAGAGATAGATAAAGTGCAAGGTGTAAGCGTTCTGATCTTCTTTAAGCGATGTGTAAAATTTGCAGCATCTTTAAGGTTAGTGTTACTAAAAAAGTGTTCAATAACATACTGGCTTGAACAGATATATTTGCCCCTTATAGCTGATTGTTTATGTGAACCACCTAAAAATAAACAGACGCATTACCAATCACTAGAAATAAATATTAAGCCTTAAGTTAACGACTATGGTGGAGACACCGACCTCTAACAAAGAATCAGGTAAAGTGTAAAACAAATCAGACATGTGATGAATACTTTGTCAATTGTCATGAGTTGCCTGATTTAGATTTACACGATTTCGTTTCAACCTATTTAAGGACGAGACACATTGCTGCTGAAGTTTTGATTCAGTCGCCGCCATAGCACCAAACCCCCTCCTGCTGCCCTTTTCGTGTACAAGTTTGTTCGTTTAGTTCTTTGTCAAGTCAGTAAATATTTTTCCATCATAAAGGCTCAAACCCATTCCTCTTGACCCAAACCAAATGTTCCCGTTTTTTTCTGGTACAATACAAAAAACAGAATTGTTATGAAGTCCGTTTTTTGTCGTAAAATTTGAAAAGGTTTTTCCATCATATTTCCACACGCCTTTGCTCTGCGTTGCAAACCAAATGTTTTTATTGCTGTCTTGTTTTATTGAATAAATGGTTTCATCTTTTAAATCTGTCAATCCTGAAATATTAGTGAACGATTTTTCGTCAAAACGCCAAACACCGTGATTTCTTGTGCCTATCAAAATGTTGCCAACTGCATCTTCTAAAATGCTGTAAATCATATCATCTCCAAGTCCATTTTTGGGTGTATAATTGATTAAGGATTTCCCGTCATAACAGCACAAACCTTCATTGTTCCAAGAGGCAAACCAAATATTTCCTTTCTTATCTTCCAAAATGTTGGTAATAGAATTTAGTCGAAGCCCACCATTATTAGTAATGTCTTTTTGCGATAAAATATTAATAAAGTTTTGTCCATCGTAACGATAAACACCACTTGTCTCTGTCCCAAACCAAACGTTACCTTTTCTGTCCTGCATTGCTGAAATAACTGATATTGAAGTGGCTTTTTGTTTTGTAGAACTATTTAATGTTACTGTCTGTACGTTGGATTTGTCAATTTTACTGGTTGGGATATTTGTAAAAGTTTTTCCATCATAGCGATAAATGCCGTCAGCCGTTCCAAACCAAATATTACCTTCTTTGTCTTCTAATAGGGGTGTAACAGAGTTGTTGTTTGATTTGTCTATTGTGGTGATGTGATTAAAGAATTTTCCGTCAAAACGAATTGCTCCTGCACCTGTTGTGCTAAACCAAATATTCCCTGCTTTGTCTTGAAACCCATTATGAACATTGCTGTAAACCTTGTCAAAGTTTCCTGAAATTTTGGAAAAATCAAGTTTGGTTTGTCTTGAAGTATCGATTATTATTTCTCCTTGTGGTCTGGCTGGTTCTGTCAAACTTGCTTTTATTTCGGTTACATTTTCTTGCTCCGTTTTGGTTTGTCCATTACAAGAAGTAATAAAAATAGAAAGCATTAATATTTGCGAGAAAAAAGTCACCCTGATTTCATTTGTCATTTCGTCAATTTTAGTCTTTTGAGGTTAGCAGTGTCGCCATAGGGTTGCATACAACGGGAGTTTGTGAAAAAACTTCTGGTGGCAAACAAATATACACACAATGTGAATAGCCTAAATGGTGTATGATTTTTGTAGATGAACAGCATGCAATTTATACAAGGAAACAACCGGCATCAACACACAAATGATG
>JANXSR010000060.1 GCA_025352625.1 Ferruginibacter sp. | reverse complement strand
CAAACCCAAAATGTGGATCAGCAACAAAGATGAGCGGCGTGATCTTATTTTCCAGCGATTGAAAATGATAATCTTTTACCACACCCACCACAGTCACTTTCCTATTGTCCCAGAAAAAGTCTACCTGTTTTCCTATGGGATCATTCCAGCCTGCCTGCTTTGCAAAAGTTTCATTGATCACTACAGAACTCAAAGAATCACCGGGAAACTCCGGAGAAAAATTTCTGCCTTTTACCAGCGGTATCTGCAGGGCCTTTAAATAATTTTCATCCATGCGTTTGTAGGCAAAATCCATGTCTTTGCCATCAACCTTACCGCCGGTTGAATTGCCATGCCCGTCGCTTGCTGCTACCATTTGTACAGACGGATCTTTTACCAGCTCTGCTTTAAGCAGGTTAACCTTTTGCTGATCCGGTCCTCTTCCCAGGTCAAGCAGCACTACATTTGTATCATTGTAGCCAAGATCTTTGTGCGTTAAAAAATCAAACTGTGTGTACATCATTATGGTGGTGATGATAAGAAAGGTGGCCAGTGAGAACTGAAAGATCACCAACCCTTTGGTGAGGTAGTTTTTACCGTTGAATTTTTGGCGGTTGTAAATGGTTTGTAAAGGATTAAAACCTGACAACACCAGTGCAGGATAAAACCCCGCAATAAACCCGGTTATTAAAAACAATATCCCGTAAGCCGCTATTAACTTTCCATCCAGCAAAGTGAAAAAGCTCAGCTGCTTATTTGACAACTGGTTGAAAACGGGCAACACCAGCAAGGTTAAAACAATGGCCAGTACAAAAGCTATAAAACTCAGCAGCGTTGACTCTCCAAGAAATTGTTTGATGAGTTGTTTGCGCTGTCCGCCCATTACTTTCCGTACACCGATTTCTTTGGCACGCTGTAAAGAATGTGCCAGTTGAAGATTGATAAAATTGATACAGGCGATCAGCAATATAAAAATGGCAATGCCGGTAAGGATGTAAGAATAAATTGGTTTGCTGGCATTTTTAAATTCATCCTGGCTGTATTCTGTATCAAGATGTATGGCAGTAAATGGTTGTAACCCGAAATGAATGTCATCTTTAAAATCATTTTGTTCCCTGGCATTTTTTAATTCATCTTTTGCATTCGTTAGAAAAATACCGGAAAATTTTGAAGCAACGTTTGCTGCTTTTACATTTTCATGTAACAAAATATAGGTACTAAGATAAAAGCCAAGCCACTCTGTACTTTTATCTGTAAAAGGCAATACCATATCAAACTGTATAGAAGAATTTTGCGGAACATTTTTCGCAATACCCGTTACTTTTTTGGGGCTGAACTTTCCCCTGTACCCAACCTCCAGTATTTTACCAATGGCATCAGCAGTACCAAAATATTTGATGGCTGTTTCTTCTGTCATCACTACTGCATCAGGGTCTTTCAAAGCAGTAGCAGCGTCTCCTGCAAGCAATGGAAAAGAAAAAGCTGTAAAAAAACTGCTATCTGCATCCAGTACTTCCTGGCCAATTATCTCTGTTCCTTTTTTTATATTTTTATAATCGCCCTGCAACCGGATAAATGCTTTTATCTCCGGTAACGCTTCTTTAAAAGCCGGCCCTACGGGGGTATTTGTGAGTGCCAGCTTGCGGTTATCCTTATCACTTTTAATGGTGGTAACCACCCGCTGCAACTGATTTTTATTTTTATGAAACTGGTCAAAGCTGGCCTCATCTTTATTGTACAAAACAATCAGCATGCAACAGGTTAACCCCAATGCAAGACCGGCAATGTTGATGGTACTGTACAATTTACTCTTCCATAAATTGCGGTACATAATTTTGAAATAGTGCTGTAGCATTGTGTATATTTTTGCCCCCATCCCCTAAAGGGGGGTAATTTGAAGAATTCAATTTAGTCGCAGATTCTGCATTATCAATTATCCATTAAAAAAATAACCATTACCGACCCTGCTTTCTAAGGGGCACATCAAAATTTTATCATGGTGTGGCCGTTCAGGCGTTTAGACGTTTTGATTAAAGTTATTTACCAATATCTGACTTGCAACAACAGCCATGCCACGCTAAAAACCTTGCCTGTAAAGCGTTGCAGACAGCCTATAAAAAAAAGTGTACGAAACCGGACAGTCAATGTCTGATTTCGTACAGGTAGAAATTGGTTGAATTTTATGCTATTTAAAATCTCCCGTTGTATTCATAGTATCCATTATCATCCGATAGCCATCTGATTAAAAATTATCAATTACCCAAAGCCCTTATTTAAATGACAAAACAATTTTACCGCCACCGCCTTTTGCAGTAACCTGTGTTCCGCCGCCATTCAGGGTTCCTCTTAATTCGTTGTCATCTGATTTTCCGGAAAAATTTACCAGGTTGCCTGTTTTAATTTTATCAGCAGACAGGTCAAGATCATATCCTTTTCCTGCTGGTAGTTCCAGGTCAATTTTACCACCGCTGTTGCTGAGTTTTATAAACTTACCGGGTTCTTTAATGGACACTGTTACATCTCCACCACTGGTGCCTGTTGTAAGGTTACACGCCAAACCGGCCATGTTGATATTGCCACCAGATGTATGTGCATTCAATTCTCCCTTGATATCATTGGCCCTAACATTTCCACCGCTGGTAGTTGCCTTGATATCGCCATCCAGGTTCAGCAATCGTACATCTCCGCCGGATGTTGTCAGGTCCATTTTACCGGTACAATTATCGGCCTCAACATTACCACCGCTGGTGGTAAGATCAATATCATCATCAGAATCTTTGATAACAATATTACCGCCGGAGGTTACGCCTTTTAATTTTCCTTTTACATGATCAATGCTAAGGTTACCGCCACTGGTAGTAATTCTCTGTTCACCTGCCAGTTCTCTGAGGTCAATGTTTCCACCACTAGTGGTAAGGTGTGTAGCAACATTTTTACTGGTAAATATTTTAAACGAAATGGACAATGAATTTTTCCAGTTCATATTGCGGTGCTTTGGCTTTGCAATGGCAGTAAGGGTATTGCCTGCAACATCCACTTTCAGGTCATACAATTCATCCAGCCTTTTTTGTATTTCTTCTTTTGAAATGTCCGAATTTTTATTCCTGTTGGATGGCCAGATATATACTTCTATCCTGGCCTGGTCGGCAGCAACACTTTCTACAGAAATATTTCCGCCTGACGTTTCGGCTTCCACTTCCTTCACCGTTTGGGCGCTGAGTGATTTGGTTAAAAACGGACTTTGTTTCGAATCATTCTGTGCAAACAAAGTACTGCCGGTGCAGGCAAGCAATAAGATCAGCATTCCTTTTTTCATGTTGTGTTGTTTATGAGTTTATATAATTTATTTATTGAGCATTATTAAAGGTGTGGCAAGTAACTTTTTTGTCCGGGCTAAAACACAGCAATATTCAGCATCGTTGCATCGCCCTCTTTTACTTTTTCAGCTTTTTGGAACGCTCCCACTTCATACGTTCATTCGCTATTATTTGTTACAAACAATTTAAAATATCTTATCGCTAATTTTATCACAGCAACAAATAAAAGCCGAAGCTTACCAATCGAAATAAATCAGCCATCAGCCATTGCCTTTCTCCCCTTCAGGGGATGAGGGTTTATTCTGCTTTCAAACTTGTTATCGGATTCAGCAACGCCGCCCTGATGGCCTGGAAACTTACTGTCAGCAAGGCTATCAGTAAGGCAAACAATCCTGCCAGCGCAAACATCCACCAGGTGATATCAATACGGTAAGCAAAATTCTGCATCCATTTGCTCATGGCCCACCAGGCTATTGGTGTTGCTATTACAATGGCGATGCAAACCAGCTTTACAAAATCTTTTGACAGCAACTTTGCAATACCAGCAACAGTAGCACCCAACACTTTTCTTACCCCGATCTCTTTGGTGCGTTGCGCTGCTTCAAAGGCTGCAAGGCTAAACAAGCCCAGCGCCGAAATAACAATGGCAATTAGGGCAAATACGATCATGAGAAAAGATGTCTGCTGATCTTGCTTGTAAAGGTTATTGAAGCTATCGTCTAAAAAATTATATTCCAGCGGGCTATCGCTCACATATTTTTTCCACACTTTATTTACGCTGCTCAATCCCGCCGTTGCTTTATCACCAGCAATTCTTACACTAAAAAAATTTCTCCACTTAGCGTTGTTGAATACCACTACCGGGCCACTCTTTTCATGCAGGCTCTTATAAGAAAAATCATTTACCACACCGATCACACGTCCCGTATCTCCTTTAAAAACAAACCAGGTACCTGTTGCTGGTACCGGTAATTTAAAATCTTTCACGGCAGTTTCGTTCAATATAAAACCATGTGCCCCGTTGTTGTTGCTTTCACCAAACCATTCGCCTTCCTTCATTTTAAGTTGCATGGTTTTATCAAAATCCAAGTCGGCAGAAAGTTGTGTGATTTTGGGATTGTAACTGGTATCACGACCTTTCCAATCAGCACATTCAGTACATACGCTGCCAAGGTTTACCAGTGGCTGGTTGGATGTGGCTACCTTTTCAATGCTGCTTTCAGCAAGCAGGTCATGCTTCATCGCCATCATCATCGACTCTTTTTTTGCCCTTTCAATGGTTTGCGGAAACATAAAAGACAAGACCTGCGACCTGTTATAGCCGGGATCTTTATGCTGGATGAATTGAAGCTGGCTGTAAATAACAATGGTACCTGCAATCAGTATTACCGAAACCGTAAACTGCAGCACCACCAGACCTTTGCGGAAAGAACTGTCTTTTACTTTAAGCACCGTGTTGCCACGGAATACATTCAATGGTTTAAAGGAAGAGAGCAGCAAAGCCGGATAAATACTGTTGAGCACAAGGGCTGCCAATAATGTACATCCCAATACCTTCCATACATTCAGCGAAGTCAGTGGCAGTTCAAATGATTTTTCTGTCAACTGGTTAAACACCGGCAGACAAAATTTTATCAGCACCAGTGTAGCAACCAACGACAGCAGGCTGATCAATAAAGACTCCGTAATAAATTGCAGAAAAAGATTTGACCGGTCAGCACCATTTATTTTACGCACACTCACTTCCCTGGCCCGCAGGCTGGCCCTTGCTGTGGTAAGGTTTACATAATTGATGCAGGCGATCAGCAACAACAAAAACCCGAGTATCGAAAATACATACACCGTGTTGCGGTTGCCATGTATAAAAGTTGAGTTGTCAATTTCGGTTTCAAAGTGCATGTCCTTTAAAGCGATCATAGATATCGGGGTAGCATCCTCTTTGCTTTTTGAAGCCATTACTGCTGTTATCTTTTTTTCTACCACGCCAGGGTTACTACCAGCAGCAGTTTTTACAAACGTGATGTAGTTGGCATTGCCCCATTGCTCATCGTTTTCCTTTATCTGCTGATTGGTAAGCAGTGCATTGATGGGTATAAAAGAAGTGTATTGAAAACTTGAGTTGGTAGGTGCATCGGCCACTACACCTCTTACCTGATAATTCACTGAATCCACCCGGATCGTTTGCCCCACAGCAGTTGCAGTACCAAAATATTTTTTTGCTTCGGTATTGGTTAGTATGATGCTAAAAGGATTGGCATCAAACGCAGCGGCATTGCCTTCTTTAAAATCGTACTTAAAAATATTGAACCAGGCTTCATCAACATAAGCACAACCTTTACTAAAAAACTGGTTGTCTTTAATGGTAAAAATAGGCCAGTTGCTGGTGTACAAACGGGCGGCGTTTTTAATTTCAGGCACTTCTTTTTTTATGGCATCTGCCAGTAAGAGAGAGGTACTCTCCCACACCCACCCCTGGGAAGGCAGCCTTGTTGTGAGCCGGTAAATACTGCTTTCGTCTTTGTGGTAATCATCAAAATTCATTTCATTCTGTACCCATAAGAGTATAAATACGGCAGCCGTCATCCCCACCGATAAACCAAGTACGTTGATGGCCGTAGTACCTTTGTTTTTCAACAAACTCCGCCAGGCAATTTTGAAATAATTTTTTATCATCCCTATTATTTTATGGCATTAACTATTTATTATCAAATTTTTTTTCCGGGCAAATACACAGCTTTGTTCATCATCGTTGTGTCACTCACTTGTACTTTTCAGCTTTGTGGTACTCTTCTTAAACTTGCTACCGTATTCATTTTATTTGTGCCCATAATCAATCAGTCAATTTCTATAACCTGTCCTTTCTTCATCAACCGCCGGGTTTTTAACCGCTGACGGGGTTGCGCTATCGCTAAGCTGCTTGTTGCCTGCCTTACGATATTTAACAACCTTCGCAAACCGCCAACGGCGGCTCTTAGCCCCGTCAGCGGTTTTGAATTATAGTACTCTTATAATTTTTAAAGTTCTTTGGTAATGATCCTATATTCGCTACTCCCTTTATTTTATCTGTTATCATAATTGCTCCATATGAGTAACCCTTTTGTAACACAATCAAATCAACAACATTACTCCATCGGAGCAACCCTTTATAATCTACAAAGCGGTAACTCCCCCCGAAGCTGAAGACTAATAAAATACAACACTCATTTCTACAAAGGGGTAACTCCTACGGAGTTGAAAAACAAAACCTATAATTACATTCTACAAAGCGGCAGCTCCCCTGGATCTGAAAACTATTGCCTTACCCCTCAGGGCAATGTCATTTAGTTAAGCAATAATTCTAACTCGTTCCATAGGAACGATATATGGGTAGAACAAACAGCATTAATATAATTTCCGATCCGTAGGATCGGTATGTGCTTTGCCCCGGTTTCATCCAACACCTTCTACAGAACATTTTACCTGCCGTTCCTTCGGAACGAACGGGATGCCGATATTTTTTCTACCCATCTATCGTTCCTAAAGGAACAAATGCGCTATTAAAAAGCCCTTAACTAAATGACATTGCCTTAAGGTGATAGTGGCTTAATCTGCTTTCAAACTCTTCACCGGGTTCATCAGCGCAGCTTTAATGGCCTGGAAACTTACCGTGAGTAAGGTAAGCGCCATTGCTGCCAGCGCTGCAATAATAAATATCCACCAACTGATGGAAGTGCGGTACACAAAGCCTTCCAGCCATTTATTCATTCCCCACCAGGCTAACGGAAATGCTACAATGCAGGCAATCAGCACCAGTTTTAAAAATTCTTTCGAGAGCATATTTGTTACCTGCGTCACCGTGGCACCCAATACCTTGCGGATACCGATTTCTTTGGTGCGTTGCTCTGCTGTGTAAGTTGCCAAACCAAACAAACCAAGGCAGGCTACAAGGATGGTAAGCACGGCAAAGATGTTAAGGATGCGACCCGTCTTTTGTTCTGTTACGTATGTTTTATTGTACAGCTCATCCATAAAAGCATAGTCAAATGGTTCATCTGTATTGAAACTTTGCCACCGCTGTTTCATAGAACCGAGCAAGCCTGCAACGTCGGCAGTTTTTGTTTTTATTATCAGTCCCCACTCAGGTTTTAGTACCATCAGCAACGGTGTAATGGCTTCATGCAGCGAGCGGAAATGAAAATCTTTTACCACACCAATTACATGCAGTGTAAGTTTCCCCCCTTCGTTATCATTCATCCACACAATATTTTCGCCCACGCCTGTACCTTTCAATGAGAAGGCTTTGGCAGCAGTTTCATTGATAATAACGGCGGAAGAATCTGTTGCAAAGGCAGGGGAAAAATTTCTGCCTGCGGCAAGTTGTATGCCCAATGTTGGTATGTATTGTTCATCTATATCATACCGCACTGTTTTCATTAACTGGTTTTCTTTTCCCTCAGGATACACCATGGAATTGTTACTGTTGCTTGGCCCGGCAGGTTTATAGGCAGAAGTGGTAATGTTTATAACACGGGAATCTTTCAGCAATTCTTCCTTGAATACTTTTTCATTTTTTCCCAACGCCCATGAATTGGGCAGTACGAGTAGTTGCTCTTTGTTATAGCCCAGTTTTTTATTCTGAATATATTTCATTTGCTGATAAATAACAATGGTGCCGACAATTAAACTGATGGAAATAAAGAATTGAAAAACTACCAGGCTACTCCGCAAGCCAAGGCTTTTGGTACTTGCACTCAGCCTTCCCTTTAGTGTTGCGATGGGGTTAAAAGAAGAAAGAAAAAATGCAGGGTAAATACCTGCCAGCACACCTACCAGTAAGCCCAGTGCAATAAACATCAGCAATGGCTGAATGCTGAATCCGATGCTTAAATTTTTTCCCGACAGATCATTGAATACAGGCAATGCCAGTTGCACCATCACAAATGAAAGCACCAAAGCTATAAATGTGAGGAGAATAGATTCCACTAAAAATTGTTCTACCAGTTCAGATTTGCGGGAGCCCATCACTTTTCTTACCCCCACTTCTTTTGCTCTTTTAGAGGCACTTGCAGTAGAGAGGTTGATGAAGTTAATACAGGCAATCAGCAACATAAAAATAGCTACGGCCCCAAAAATGTACACATACTTTATATCGCCACCGGGTTCCATTTCATAAGCACTGTCTGAATGCAAATGAATATCCTTTAAAGGCTGTAATGCAAAACCCAGTGAATTGCCTTTGGTTCTGAATTGTGCCAGGCTAATGCCCATTGCCTTCAGTATCTGCGGCCCCATATATTTCTCTACCATGCCGGGCAATTTGGCTTCCAGCTTTTTATAATCGTAACCTTCCTGCAACACGAGGTAGGTGAAAAAATTAGACGTCATCCAGCTATCTGATTTTGCTTCGTTGTAACCGCCCATAGCACCAAACATATCAAAATGAAAATGCGCATTGGAAGGAATTTTATCAATCACACCGGTTATTTTATACAGCTCACTGTTGTTATTAAAACCCAGTGTTTTACCAACGGGGTCTTCGTTACCAAAATACTTTTTTGCAAAATCGCTGGTGATCACAAGGGTATTTGGTTGCTGTAATGCCGTTGCAGGATCGCCCTTTAAAAAGTGAATGGTAAACACACTGAAAAAGTTGGCATCTACAAACGCAAATTCACCATCGTTAAATTTTTTATCGCCGTAATTTACTTTTGGTTTGCCTGCCGCATGTAACCTGGTAGCCTCCTGCACTTCAGGATAATCGGCCTTTAATGCAGCGGCTGTCGGCGGCATTACGGTGGCTTCATTTATTTTTCCGCCGTTAACATTGGATTGAAAAAGTACCCTGACTATCCTGTCTGCTTTTACATTAAACCGGTCGTAGCTCAATTCATCCTGCACAAAGAGCATGATAATAAAACACACTGAAATACCGATGGAAAGACCCAGTAAATTAATAATTGAAAAGGCTTTGTTTTTAAGCACATTTCTCCACGCTGTTTTGAAATAATTTTTTATCATAGTTTATAGTTTTGTCCCCGTCTCCTCCCGATAAAAAATCGGGACCTTGTTCCGGGGGTAATTTGTGGACTTCAATTTATTTAGTGTTCTGCTTTATAGTTATTAACCTAATACTATGCTCTGTAACAACAGCCATGCCACGCTAAAAAGCCTTCCTGCAAAGGGTTACAGCGTGTATTAGAAAAATAGTGTACGAAACCGGACAGTCAATGTCTGATTTCGTACAGCAAGTGGATAGATACGCTGATGACACGGATTGTAACGGATGTGCACTGATTAAAAAAATACAGACAAAAAACAAATCCGATAAATCTGTTCTTATCCGCCTCATCTGCGTTTCTACCCCTTATCAATTTATTTGGATTTTCAACATTATCAATTATCAATTAAAAAATTATCTATCACCTAGTCTGCTTTTAGACTTTTAACGGGATTAACAACAGCCGCTTTTATTGCCTGGAAACTTACGGTCATCAAAGTGATCAGCAGTGTTCCGGCACCGGCCAATGCAAACATCCACCAGCTTATGCTGATGCGGTAAGCATAATCCTGTAACCAGTTGTGCATGAAATACCAGGCCAACAGCGATGCCCCTACAAATGCAATAGCTATAAGAATAATAAACTCTTTTGAAAACAAATACACAATACTGCCTGCTGATGCGCCCAGCACTTTGCGAATACCAACCTCTTTTATTCTCTGCACCGCCATGAATGAGGCTAAACCATACAACCCAAGACAGCTAAGGAATACAGCGATTACTGCAAAAATTTTATATAGTTGTGATAACTGGTTTTCCTGCTTGTAAAAACTTGCAACCTTATCATCAAGAAACCTGTATTCGTAAACAAAATTCGGAAATGTTTGCTCCCATACTTGTTTAACAGCTTGCAGTGTAGAAGATATATTTGTGGTTGCAAGTTTTATTCCCGCCTGGTTGTACATGGTATTGTTTGTGGTAATAAGCAATGGTGCAAGATCATTACGGAAAGACCTGTCATTAAAATCTTTCAATACACCAACAACAGGGCATTTTATCAAACCACCCCACATGCTTATTTCTTTGTTCAGTATATCTTCCGGTTTTTTAAAACCCAAACTTTTCACCAACGATTCATTTACTAAAAATTCTTTCGTGTAGCCTGCAGGCTGCAAATTTCTTCCGGCTACCAGTTGTAATTTATAAACCGGCAAATATCCGGTGTCGGCGAATTTGGTAATAGCTTTAAAATCTGCTTCTTTTATTGCATGGTCAAATTTAAATGTGCTCCACATATCATTACCATCTTCAACCGGGGTGTTGGAACTGAAACTTACAGCCTGCACACCGTTTACTGACAATAACTTTTGCTTTAAATAATCAAGCCTGCTGATGCGAAGACTATCTACACGGAAATGGACATTTACAATGGCATCTTTATCGAAGCCTAAAGGCTGATCCATAAAATAATCCATTTGCTTTACAATAATGAATGTTCCGATAATCAGTGCCTGTGCAATGATGAATTGAAAGACTACCAATGCTCTTCTCAAGGAGATTCCCCTTGCAGCCTTTGCTGTGAGTTTACTTTTTAAAGCATTAACAGGATTGAAACCTGATAAAACAATAGAAGGATAAAATCCGGCGAGTGCGGTTACAACAATGGTTACAGTTAAAAGAAATAAAATAATTGCAGCATTGTTCAGTATGTTGAATGAAAACGAAAGTTCTAACAATTGCTTTACATAAGGCAATGCCAGTATTGTAATACCCGCTGCAAGCATTACAGCACATGTAACTATCAAAAATGTTTCAATGATGAATTGGATCTGTAATTGAGATCTGTTACTTCCTAAAACTTTTCTTACGCCAACCTCCTTTGCACGATTAACAGCTTGTGCAGTAGAAAGGTTGATAAAGTTTGTGCAGGCAATTAACAAAATGAATGCTGCGATGAGCCACAATACATTCAGCAGTTCATGACTAATCGTTTTGTTGCTGTAGTTGCCTGTTTGCGTATCATAATGCACCGCATTCAATGGTTGTATAATATGACTGTCCTTATCATCAGGAGATTCCATTTTGCGTGAATACCCTCTTAATTGTTGATTAAAATTGTCGGCAGAAACATTCGGTGGCAACATAATATAGCAACCAAAACCAGCATTTGTTCTATCCTCCCAATCAGTGGATTTTGCCATAAGACTTCCTGTAAAACCTGTTCCATAAGCCACTACAAGTTTTAGCTGAAAGTCTGTATTAGCGGGTATTGTAGCAAGAATACCTGACACTTTCAATACTTCAGTGCCATGTTCGAAAAGATAGCCGCCAACTTCCAGCTTGATGATTTTGCCTGTTGCAGTTTTCCAGTCACCAAAATATTTTTCCGCTATCTCTTTTGTAAGTAATACATTGTTCGGCTCTTTTAATGATTCATATGAACCTGCAAGCAGGGGAAAATCAAACATTGTAAAGAATGAAGGCGCTGTAAAAAATACCCCCCTTTGCTCTTTAAATGTTTTTGCCGAAGTTCCATTATCGTCAGGTATTATCAATTGATCATTTTGGCTTGCAAAGATTGGGGCTACCTGTTCTATTTGGGGGAAAGCCGTTTTTAATGCTTCAGGCATTGGAAAGGGAATGTCTTTTCCATAAAGAATATTTGCTGCATCTGCATGATGGTATTCGGTTAACACCCGATAGATGCGATCTTTCTTTGCATGAAAAGTATCGAAGCTTGTTTGCAATTGTATCACGATAAAGATTATCATACAAACAGCAATGCCTGCTGCAAGCCCTGTTATATTTATTATTGCAAAGCCTTTGTTTCGGGATAAATTACGCCAGGCAATTTTGAAATAATTTTTTATCATGGTTTATAGTTTGCCCCCATCCCCTAAGGGGGGTAATTTTAATACTTCAATTTTATTCGCAGGCTCTGCATTATCAATTATCCACTAAAAAATTATCCATTAACCTAATCTGCTTTTAAACTTTTTATCGGGTTGGCAATGGCTGCTTTTATTGCCTGAAAACTCACCGTCAGCAATGTTATTATGAGCGACCCAATGATAGCTACGCCAAAAATCCACCAACTGATAACTGTTCTGTAATCGTATTTCTGCAGCCATTGGTACATCCCATACCATGCAAGTGGCACTGCTATAATACAAGCAACAATTACAAGCACCAGAAAATCTTTGGATAATAATTTCCATAGATTAAACACAGAAGCTCCTACCACTTTTCTAACGCCGATTTCTTTTGTACGCTGTTCGGCTACAAATGATGCCAGGCCAAATAAACCAAGGCAGGAAATAAAAATGGCCAATACTGCAAATACACTTGCCAGTTTACCAATACGTTCTTCGTCACCAAATTTTTTGGCAAAATCATCGTCTACAAATTTGAATTCGAAAGCAGTAGCAGGATCAAACTTTTTAAACACAGCATCTATTTTACCAATGGCGTCATTGGGGGTAAGTGACGGATTTATTTTTAACGTCATAATATTACCCTGTTCATAAGTGCAGTGAAACATAGCAGCACGGATGGGTTTATAAGCAGATTCCGTGAGCATATCTTTTACAATGCCAATTACTTTAAAGGGCTTATCATTCCAGGTAATAATTTTATTAATGGGATCTTTTATACCAATAAACTTTACAGCAGATTCATTTAAAATAAATGCAGCAGAATCGGTTTTGAATTCCCGTGAAAAATCACGGCCTTCTTTTATTTGCCAGCCAATCACTTTTCCATATTCCGGCGTAACGCCTGAATTGGGAAAATCAACCGCCAGGTTAGGGTCTTTGCCTTCCCAGTTAAAACCGCCATTGCTGTTCCATACATCTGTAACTGGGCTTGTAGATTGGGTCATTTCAACAATCACATTGCTGCTCTTCAATTCATTTCGCAGTGCTTCATATTTTCCCTGCAATGTTTCATTCATTCCTGCAGTAACAAGGCTTTCACGATTGTAACCAACCGGCCTGTTTTTGGCATGTTGTATTTGCCGGTGTACCACTATAGTGCCGATAATTAATATAACCGATACTGAAAATTGCAGCACCACTAACACCTTTCTGGGGATAGCTGCAAAACGGCCAACCCTGAATGTTCCCTTTAAAACTTTTACCGGCTGAAAAGAGGATAAATACAATGCCGGGTAGCTGCCTGCAATTAAACCGGTAAAGATGCTAAAGCCTATTCCCATTAACCAAAAAACAGGATTAAACCATAACAGCGTTAATTTTTTATCA
>JANXSR010000047.1 GCA_025352625.1 Ferruginibacter sp. | reverse complement strand
TGCTGGATAATTTTGAATGGGCGAGTGGCTATGCAAAAAAATTTGGGATACATTATGTGGAGAAAGATAGTTTGCACCGGATACCCAAATCATCTGCTTTGTGGTATGCGGATGTTATTGCTAAGAATGCGGTGTAAATGTTATTGGCTTTTTTAAAAATTAAAGAACAGAATTAAAACTTTATCAGATGAAGATTATCAATTGCCACGGGCTTCAGCCCGTGGCAATTGATAAGAAGATAGCCACTATTTGGCTTTAGCCAAAACAACTCCATTAAGAGAATATATTTGGCTAAAGCCTTTTAAAATTATTCTTATTCAACCCCGGTCTGAAGACCGGGGCAATTGAAAAATAGGAAGATTTTCTCCAGAGTTAAAAGAAATCACTCTCCCGGATGATACATTTTTTCTACATGCTTTTCAATGTCTTCCGGATAAAACAATACGTCTTTAAACTCACCATGGGTGTACATCTCAGCCTGATCTTTAAAATGTTTTAATAAAGGATCTCCACTCTCTCCACCAGCCAGTAAGGATTTGGCTTTTATCTTTTTACCAAATTCAACCGCACAAATAAAACTGTTACCACTTACGCCATAGCGCTTATTATTGCCCGGAAAATATTTGCTGTTGTAGGATGGAATTTGTCCCCAAAGGGCGGATGCGAACCCTATGGGTAAGCTTGGTAAACTGTCATTGTATTTATCCGGGATGTCATCGGTGATGCGTTGAAAACGGTTGATGGTTCCCCAAGGTATTTGCCAGTTGCCAAATTTTGTACTCAGCTCATTTATTACATTTATTAAAGCAGGTAATAATTGTTCAGGGGAAGCTGTTACCGCAAAATTTTTGGTGTTTTGTACCTGGTCGGTTTCTCCTTCATCTGTATAAATTTTCTGGATGCTTTTATCCAGTTTTTGCGCCCATTCAATAGCAAGCGTTGTAGCGACAGATTGTTCGCCGGAATGGTAATCCCAGCTTTTTAAAACAGCGATGGGGTCTTTCAATTGATTGTAGGTAGTATCTCCTGAAGCAACATTTTTTTCAAATGATCTTACCAATGCCGGTATCAAAATTTCAAAGGCCGCGAGGTAGGTATCGTAACCGGTGGCGATTACTTTATCAATGGTATATTTTTTTTCTCTTCCTAAAATTCTTACCGCGTTTACACCCCTGAAATTTTCTCCGTCGGGCGCCATGTAAGGGGGATAATTTTCTTTTTTAGGACTATTGTTACCAGCAACAGAAAAAGGAGTGGAGTTGCAATTTTGCAACCAGCCATTGGCAGGGTTAAACAGGTGAACAATGTCGTTTTGCTGGTGCAATCCTTTCCATTCAGTGGCTGAAGTACTGCCATCTACCGGCAGCGCCCAGTTTAATTTTTTATCTCTCACCGGTATAAAATTACCATGCCAGTAAGCAATGTTTCCTTTATCATCTGCATACACGGTATTGTTGCTGGTGTTACCTTTCAGGTCCATCACTTTTTTATAGCCTTCAAAATTAACAGTCTTGGTACGCAGCCAGCTTTGCTGCAAACTAATGACAGATCTGTTAAACGATTTAAGACTGATCCATTTGTTATTGCGCATGGCCATCACTGGCCCGTGATGGGTAAAATATGCGGTAATATTTTTTGTTTTCAATTGCCCGTTTTCAGTAAACCGCAATACCATTTTCTTTTGGGTGACAGGTTTTAACTGGTGATCGTATTCGTAAAAAAGCTTTTTATTTTGGGTGATTATTTTTTCTTCATACATGTCGGCTACATCCACATTGCTGCTCGTGTGCATCCAGCCGCAATGTTCATTAAATCCCTGGTATACAAAAAACTGTCCCCAGGTAACCGCCCCGTAAACATTCAAACCCTGCTGGCTGGTTACCTGTACTTCTGGCCTGAAATAAAAAGTTACATGCGGATTGATATACAGAATAGCATTGCCTGATGCCGTAACCGAAGGCCCAAATGCAAATCCATTGGAGCCGGTTTGCTGATCAGGATCTTTTGCTATTGCGGTAGCAACAGTCTTATCACTCCCATAAAAATTCTTTAATTCAGCGGTGGAAATGTCTGCTGTATTAATGGCACCAATGCTTCCATCTGTCCATAACAAAGGATACCAGGGTTGAAACCGGGTAATCAGCAGCGGCTTTACCTGCGGATTTTTATACAGGTAATAATTGATGCCGTCAGCATAGGCGTTCAACAATTTTTTTAACCAGGGTGCAGCCTTATTGTAATCTTTTTTCGCATCGGCGGAGTCTATCAGCAGTTGCAGCAGCAGGTCATCATATAAAACGGATTCACCTTTTATTTCAGCCATCCGCCCCAGTTTTTCGATATAATTTAATTCCACTCTTTTAAAATCATCTTCGCATTGTGCATACAGCAAGCCAAAAACCGCATCCGCATCTGTTGTGCCATGGATGTGAGGAATGCCCCAATTGTCTCTTGTAATGGAAACCTGTTTAGCCTGCTGTTGCCAGCGGCTAACCTCTTTGGCGGAAAAGTGCTGGGCCAATAATTGTACAGGAAATAATAGTAACAGCAGTGATATTTTTTTTAACAGCATCGTTTTATTTTTTATAAATACATCTGAACCTGGGTGACTGAATGAAGTTAAAAGATAAGAAATAAAAAATGGTAAATTTTTTTTGCGGGTGTTTATTGTACCAGCGTTTGTGTTTCATCTTTAAACTTTTTAGAAATATAAATTTTACAGGATAGGAAGAACAAATATTTGGCAGTACCCATCATGCAATACAGATAGATTCAGACATAAAAAAAGTCTCATCTTAAAATGAGACTTTTTTTATAAAAATTTATTTTGAACTTAAAGGCTGAAAAACATTTGCATGTTCTTCAATCCGAAAGACGTGATACAATAAAAAATCAGACATCAGACATTGAAATTATGCCACCGCTTTGTTAACCAGTGCCGCCGCCTCACTTAACAGGATGGCGCTTTGTACTTTTAAACCACTTTCATCAATTAAAGTTTTGGCAACATCCGCATTGGTGCCCTGCAGGCGTACAATGATCGGAATATCAATATTACCAATGGATTGGTAAGCATCAATAACACCTTGTGCAACACGATCGCAACGTACAATACCACCAAAAATATTGATCAGAATGGCTTTTACTTTTGGATCTTTTAAAATAATGCGAAAGCCTGCCTCAACAGTTTGTGCATTGGCTGTACCGCCTACATCCAAAAAGTTGGCTGGTTCACCACCGCTTAATTTAATCATGTCCATTGTTGCCATGGCCAGGCCGGCACCATTTACCATGCAACCCACATTACCATCCAGCTTTACAAAATTTAAATTGAATTTACCTGCTTCCACTTCAGTTGGGTCTTCTTCGCTCACATCTCTTAAACCGGCAATATCCGCATGGCGCATCAGGGAGTTGTCATCCACATCCATTTTACAATCCACGGCAATGATCTTATCATCACTGGTTTTAAACAGTGGATTAATCTCCAGCATACTGCAATCAAGGCCAACGTAAGCATTGTATAAATTAGTTACAAATTTTACACAGTTCTTAAATGCATTACCACTAAGGCCAAGATTAAAAGCAATTTTACGTGCCTGGAAACCCTGTAACAAACCACCCGGGTAAACCCATTCCTTAAATATTTTTTCAGGGGTGTTGTGTGCCACATCTTCAATGTTCATACCGCCTTCGGTGCTGTACATAATTACATTTTGCCCCTTGGCTCTGTCCATTAAAATAGATAAATAAAATTCTTTTACAGGGTTTGGTCCGTCGTAATATACATCCTGCGCCACCAATACTTTGTTTACCAGTTTACCCGCCGGGCCGGTTTGAATGGTAACCAGGGTACCGCCTATTAAATTCTGCGCTATTTCTTTTACCGCTTCTGCATTTTTAGCAACCGCTACACCACGTTGTTCTTTTCCTTTGATGGATCCTTTACCACGGCCGCCTGCATGTATCTGCGCTTTTACTACGGCAAACTTGCTGTCGTATAAAGTATGTATTTGGCGATATGCTTCTTCTGCCTCGGCAGGCGTATTGCAGGCAATGCCTTCCTGCACAGGAACATTGAATTTTTTCAGCAGCTCTTTGGCCTGGTATTCGTGAAGGTTCATGGTATAAAAAATTTTTTGCGAAGATAAGAAGGGAACAGGAAATGTATATGATATTATTTTGACACCAGCAGGCCTGTTCCTTAACACATAGAAACGCCGATGTAGCAGATTGGAGCAGATAAGACGTATTTTTTATATGCCTGATAATATTTCACTAAAAAGAGATTCTCTAGATTCAAAAAGAACTTAAGACGAAAATACTTAAAGACAATTTCTTCTATAATAAAACAAGATCAGCCTTTATCTGTATCAATCGCTACATCAGTGTTTCTATCTTACTTGTGTTCTCACAATAGTGTAGGGCTCTTTTTTACCATTTTTTTAATTCAACCTTGCCTTTAGTTTCCTTTCTTTGCAAAACCATATAAACTAAAGTTTGAGTTTTGACCAAATGGGTTATTGTATCCGGCATACATTGAAAATAATTAATATTAAATGATTACAAAAATTAAAGAGGCAGTTGCTTATATACAAAACATTCATACTGCCAAACCTTTAGCAGGTATTGTGTTGGGAAGCGGATTAGGAAGTTTTACCAGTGGAATGAAAATTGAAAAGGAAATCGCTTATAGCGAAATCCCACATTTCCCTGTAAGTACGGTTGAAGGCCACAGTGGTAAATTAATTTTTGGAGAATTGGGTGGCAAAAGCGTTGTGGCGATGGCAGGCAGGTTTCATTACTACGAAGGGTACACGCCCGAAGAAGTGGTGTTCCCGATAAGGGTAATGAAATTTTTAGGTATCTCCACCATATTAATTAGTAATGCAGCCGGGGGGATGAACCTTGATTTTAAAGTTGGCGATCTGATGGTGATTAAAGATCATATCAGTTTATTTACCATCAATCCTTTGATAGGAAAAAATATCGAAGAACTGGGTCCGAGGTTTCCAGATATGAGCGAACCTTACAGCAACATATTAATCAATAAAGCAAAGGCAATTGCAGCTAAAGAAAATATTGAGCTTAAAGAAGGGATATATTGCGGCGTTACAGGCCCAACTTTTGAAACAAGGGCCGAATACAAACTGCTGCACATTATTGGCGGCGATGCCGTGGGGATGAGTACCGTGCAGGAAGTAATTGCATCCGTACACATGGGGCTTACCGTATTTGCAATGAGTGTGATTACTGATATCGGTATAAGGGAAGAGCAAAATAAAATTACTCATGAAGAAGTATTGCAGGCCGCTAAAGAAGCGGAACCAAAACTGACACATATTTTTAAAGAACTAATTGCCGGATTATAAATGTGAATGGTGAATAATGTATAAAATAATTTTCTCTTTATTGTTGCTGGGTACGTTTCAATTTTCTTTTGCACAAAATCCAATGCAAAGAATGTCCGGCGCAGGCAGGTCTGCGTCAGGCAAAACCGGCTCTGGAAAGAGTGGCAGCGGAAACACAGATAGCCTTGGATTAGGGTTTGAACACAGAGACGATTTAAAGGATTCTATCACCATCAGTTATAAATACCTTGACTCATTAAGAAACATCCGGCTAGATACAAACCTCAACGATTTTTATAAGTTCTTTTCTGTTCCTGCAGATCAGCAATATTTAGGTAATAATGGTAATGCAGGGTACCCTTTAATTTACAGCCCTTTTGCCAAGCCTGGCTGGGATGCTGGATTCCATGCTTTTGACGCTTACCGGTTTACTTTAGAAAATACCCGTTTTTTTAAAACTACCAAACCGTTTACAAGGCTTGGGTATGAGCTGGCTTCTGCAAAGGAGCAGTTAATAAATGCGTTGCATACACAAAACCCCATGCCCAATTTAAATTTTGGGTTAGAGTATAGGCTTATCAGTGCACCTGGCTATTTCTCTTCTCAACATTCAAATAACAAAAGTTACCGGCTTTTTACTAATTTTCAGAATAAGCGAAAAAGGTATGCTGCCTACATGGTACTGATGGGTAACACTATCAAAAGTTCTGAAAATGGCGGTATAAAAAACGACAGTAACCTGGCAGATAAAACGTACCCGCTATTTTCTATACCAACCAATATAGGAGGCGATAACCAAAATTTTAATCCCTTTAACACCGCAGTTACCACAGGGAATGTGTATAAAGATTTTACTTTCTTTTTACGCCAAAGTTACGATCTGGGTAAAAAAGATTCTGTTGCTATCAATGATTCTACCACAGAATATTTATTTTATTCTAAACTCCGTTTTCAACATACGTTAACTTACAGTAGCTACAACTACCAGTTTCGGGATTTTGTGGCAGATTCTTTCTACTATAAAAATCGGTACGATACAGTTATTGTATCAGATACATCTTCGGCTAAAAGACTTGATAGTTTAGTGGTTACCGATAAATGGAAAGTGATCAGCAATGATTTTTCTATTTATCAATTTCCAGATACCAAAAATTTGGCGCAGTATTTACAGGCAGGCATACGGATAGAAAATATAAAGGGCAGTTTTATAAAAAATAATAGCTCAATCAATAAAAACTTTTTCAATATCGTGTTGCATGGAGAGTACCGCAATAAAACAAGAAACAGGCGGTGGGATATATTGTTGAACGGCGAGTTTTATACAGCCGGGCTTAACATTGGTGATTATAGTGCCAATGCTTCGCTTGCAAGGTTCCTTAATAAAAAGTGGGGTAATATAAGGCTCTCTTTCAGCAATGTAAATAGAAGTCCATCGTTTATTTACGACCCGATTTCTTCTTTTAATTTTTCACATTCAGGAGGATACAATAAAGAAAATATTATTATCCTGAAAGCTGCAGCAGATAACCCTTTTATTAGTTTATCCGCAGCCAATTATTTTATTAGCAATTATGTTCATTACACAGGCTACTACAAAACGGAACAATACAGCAGGGTAATTAATTTATTACAATTGAGCGCTTCTAAAAAAATTAAGTTAACTAAAAGATGGAACTGGTATGCAGAAGTAACCCTGCAACAAACGGATGCTGCTGCACCAATAAAAGTGCCGCTCATTTTTACCCGTAACCGTATTGCTTATGAAGGTTTATTTTTTAAGAATCTTAATTTAAGTACTGGTATAGAATTCAGGTATTATACACCATACAAGGCCTACGATTATTCGCCGGTGATGGGGCAGTTTTTTCCACAGGATTCATTAACCCTAAAAAACCGGCCAGATATAAGTGCTTTTGTACATTTTAGAATTAAATCGTTTACTGCCTTTTTAAGGGCCGAAAATTTAAATGCCATCAACCCTTCGGGTGGATTTGGATTTACTACCTATAATTTTGCCGCTCCACATTATGCTTATCCAGGTTTTATTTTCAGGTTTGGTATACAGTGGGGGTTTGTTAATTAGCCAGGTAAATAGATTACTTTTTCAAATAGTTAGCGAAGCCTGAAAATAGAAATTAGCCTGAATAAAAATTTCTAAAATGGTAAAGTGATTTTAACGTGGTGATGGCTTAATAATATGCACGAAGTGGTAACTTTATCAATCCAATGATTATTGTGGAAATTTATAGTAAAGTGAAAAAAATATTGAATTTTATATTATCCTTATTTAGAAAAAAAAAGTGTTGCGAATGAAAAGTATTGTAGTAACTGTAGCATTGGTACTTACAGGATTTATGGTAAATGCCCAGGTAAAAGTTGATCAAATTGCACCAGAAATTTCATTGCCCGGTGTTAATGATAGCCCGGTTAAATTATCGTCTTTTAAAGGGAAAGTAGTGTTGATAGATTTTTGGGCTAGCTGGTGCGGCCCCTGCCGTGCATCTATACCGGGCGTTATAAAACTGTACGATAGATACAAAGCAAAAGGCTTTGAAGTATTTGGTGTTTCAATCGACAGCAAAAAAAAGGACTGGCTAAAAGCTATTGCGCAGGATAAAATAACTTATCCGCAGGTAAATGATAAAGCAGGCTGGTATTCCAAAACAACAGAAGTGTATGGTGTAAATGCAATACCCAATACTTTTTTATTAGATAAAACAGGTAAGATTGTAGCGATTGATCTGGAAGGTGAACAGTTGGAAAATAAGGTAAAGGCATTGTTAAACTAACGTTGGTAAAAGATAT
Organism: Ferruginibacter sp.; assembly: GCA_025352625.1. Classification (GTDB taxonomy): domain Bacteria; phylum Bacteroidota; class Bacteroidia; order Chitinophagales; family Chitinophagaceae; genus Ferruginibacter. The sequence continues at coordinate 657 of JANXSR010000047.1, read as the reverse complement.
TTATACAATAGGGTAATCTCTTTTTAATTTACATCCATGTATTGCTTTTAAGTTGATATTTTAATTTCTCAGTGTTCGAATTAACGAATCCCCAAACTCATTCATATGTTTGCTGGTAAGGTGTAACTATTTTATTTCAATTTATACTATTTGTTATATACAATAAATGTAGAAATTTGTGCCACTATTACAATGATAAAATTTACAGCAACCATCCAAAAATTTGCCAGCCAGGGGGAAAAGACTGGGTGGACATTCATTTTGATTCCGGCAGAACTGGCACAGCAATTATCTCCCGGCAATAAAAAGTCGTTCAGGGTAAAGGGTAAGCTGGATCAGCATTCTATCAGCGGTATGGCATTAATACCTATGGGAGAAGGTAATTTTATTATGGCATTAAAAGCGGACTTACGAAAAGCAATTGGTAAACAAAAGGGTGCTACTTTGCAGGTAGCCTTAGCTGTAGATACTATTCCTTACCAGGTGAACATTTTGTTGTTGGAATGCCTGGAAGATGAACCAGCGGCAATGCAGTATTTCACATCGCTTCCTTCATCCCACCAGCACTATTTTAGCAAGTGGATCGAAAGTGCCAAAACAGAACCAACCAAAACAAAGCGGATTGCTATGGCCGTAAATGCCATGAGTAAAAGGATG